>DASZZY010000140.1:0-12852 GCA_036260395.1 Actinomycetota bacterium | reverse complement strand
GCCCCGTGCATGGCGACGCGGATGGCCACGGGCGCCGACCCTTCGAGCGACAGGCTCGCCAGCGCGCTCACACGCCTGCTCCCGGTGAAGCAGTTCGACGGCGACAGGTCGCTCAGCCCTGGGACGTCCTCCCACTCGGTTGACGACGTCGCCGCCTCGTCGGTCGTCCAGGCGAACGTCTGGGTGTCGATCCGGCCCTCGCGCTGGGCGCCTCCCGCCAGCACGGGTCCTGTCAGCGCCACGGCGGCCAGCACCGCGGCCGCGAGCAGCTTGCGCATGGCTCCCCCTTCCTCCAGGTCCGCTCAGCCTGACGGCCAGTGGGCCGGGGGGCAATTAGGCCGTGATACGGACCGGCGTTCCGAGGGGGAGGGTGCGGACGATCTTGGTGATGGCCTCGTTGCGCATCCGGATGCACCCGTGGCTCACATCGCCGCCCAGGAGTGAGGGGTTGTTCGTCCCGTGGAGCCCGACGAGGCCGTCGCCACCGGCGAAGGAGAAGAGCACCTCCGAATAGGCCGACAGCGCCACGATGTAGGGGCCGTAGGCCCCCGCCGGGTTCTGCGTCCGGTACTCGATCGTCGTGTAGAAGAGTCCCGTCGGCGTCGGCGTCCCGCCGGTGCCGGCGGCGACGGTTTCGCGCATGATCCTCCGGTCGCCGTCCCACGTCGCCAGCACGTTTCTGGTGAGGTCCACGGTGATCCGGTAGTCGGTCCGGCGGAGGACGACGTCGTCGGCCCGCAGCCAGCCGGTGACGCCGTTCGGCCGCATCGGCAGGTAGGCCTCGATCCGCTCGTCGCCGACGTCCTTCACCAGGAACACCCGCCGGGTGAGGTACTGGTCTGGGTTCTCGAAGACCGCGAACGGCCGCTCCCGCCACGGGTTCCGGAACGCCGGGACCCGCGAGACCGACGGGCGGGCGTACGCCACGAGCGCGCCAGCGGGCAGCTTCGGCTCGAGGGAGCGGGGCGCCTCAAGCGGACCGCGGGGCACCGGGGCGCGGCGCTCGTCGTACAGCGGCGCCGCCAGGCGGCCGCATCCCGCCAGCGCGAACGCGGTCGCGGCCGCGGCCACGAAGGGGAGGCGGAGGAGCCGCACGTCGCGCCGATGATAGCGCCGCCCGCGGCGAGGGGGAACGGGGCCTTGCTAGAATCGCACGCCGATGCGGGCGTCCGTCCTCGTCCGAAAGCTCCTGTTCGCCGGCGCGTTCGTCGTCGCGCTGGCCGTTCCCGCCGTGGCGGCCGCCCAGCAGATCCCGACGCCCGGGCAGACGCCGGAGGCGGCCCGTCCGTGGGTCTGGTACCTCTCGTACCCCGTCCTCCTCGGCGCCGCCGGTCTCCTGCTGCTCGTCGGGCTGTCCTACGTCCGGCTGTCGTCGCGGTTCTTCGCGCGCGAGGAGCTGCCGAAGCCGCGGCCCCGACGGCCGCAGTTCGCGACGGCGGCACCGCAGGCCGCCACCCAGGGGACCGCCCGGGTGGCTTCGGCTCCGGCCGGGCAGAGCGCCGTCCAGGCGTCGCCCTCCACGCGTCCCGCCGCGCCCGAGGCCGCGCCGGCGCAGCAGGCGGCCACCCAGCAGGCCGCCCCGCAGCAAGCCGCCCCCGCCGCGGAGGCTGCCCCCGCCCCCGCCGCGGCCCCCGAGCGACCGGCGGCCGAGCACGTCGAGCCCGACCAGGAGGTCTACGAGCGGGCGCTCAAGGAGCAGCTCGACAAGGGGGTGAGCCCCCGGGTCGCCGAGGGCCGTGCGAAGGCCGCGGCGGTGCGGGCGGCTCGGGCCAAGGCCGAGGCGGGAGCCCCGGCGCCCGCGGCCCAGCCCGAGGCGGCACCCGAGGAGGCAGCGTCGGGCGAGCCGCCGCCGTCCGGCCCGGCGGAGACGGCGTCGGACCACCAGCCGGCCACCGCCCAGCCGAAGGAGGCCTCGCCCGAGCAGGGGGCGCCCGAGGCCCCCGAGGCGGAGGGCGCCCCGACCAGCGGCGTCGCTGCCGCGGACCGGCCGGCCCCCGAGCCGACGGCCTCTCCGGCCACCGGCACCGGCCCCGAGGGAGGGCCGCGTCCCGGAGAGCCTCGGCCCACGACCGAGGAAGCCGAGGCCGCCACCGAGGAGCGGGGCTCCGAGGACGCGGAGACCAAAGACCCCACCGTGATCGAGCCGCCCGCGCCCGAGGAGGTCCAGGGCTCCCCGCCCGCAGCGGACGTCGAGGCTCCACCGCGGCAGCAGGAGCAGGCGCCGAAGCCCCCGTCTCCCTCCGGCGGGCAGGAGGTCGACCGCGAGACGTTCGACCGGGTCCTCCAGGAGCAGCTCGACCGGGGACTCGACCGCCAGGTCGCGGAGGGCCGGGCTCGCGCCGCGGCGATCAAGGCCGCGCGCGACAAGGCGGACGCGGGCTAGCGTTCCCTTGGTCGGCTCCGCCTCCCGCCTCGTCGACTGGGAGGCCGCGGCGCGCATCGGCAGCCGGGTCGCGGGCACCGGACCGGCCCCCGGGCGGGGCGGCGCGGCGGCCGTGCACCGGGAGTTCGAGACGATCCTGGCCGAGGCCGACGCCGCGGTGGCCTCGTTCACCGGGCTCCGCACCGGCGAGCCTCCGACGCGCCCGTGGGTGATGTCCCGGGCGGAGTGGATCCGGCGCAACCTCCGGGCGTTCGAGGCCGTGCTCGAGCCGGTCGCCGAGCGGCTGCTCGGCCGGCGGCTGGAGGGCGCCCTGGCTCCGGTGCGCCGGTCGGTGCTGGCCGCGCAGATCGGCGGCATCCTGGGCTACCTGGGACGGAAGGTCCTCGGGCAGTACGACCTGTTCATGCCGCCCGACGACCGGGATCTCCTCTACTTCGTCGGGCCGAACGTCACCGAGGTCGAGCGGAGGTTCCGGTTCCCCCCGCGCGACTTCCGCCTGTGGTTGGCGCTCCACGAGGTCACCCACCGGGCGCAGTTCGACGGCGTGCCGTGGCTGCGCGGCTACCTGTTCGGCCTGATGGAGGAGTACCTGTCGACGATCCAGCTCGACCCCCGGCGCCTGTTGGAGGATCTCCGGCGTGCCGTGTCGGAGGCCCGCCGCAGCGACCGGTGGCGGGAACTCGGCATCCTGTTCCTGCTCATGACGCCCGAGCAGCGGACCACGTTCCGGAAGATGCAGGCCCTGATGTCCCTGCTGGAGGGGCACGGGAACTTCGTCATGGACCGGGTGGGCCTGGACGTGATCCGCGACGCGGCCAGGATGCGCAGCACGCTCCGGGAACGTCGCCAGGGCACCCCCGCGAGCCGGGTGCTCCAGCGGGCCATCGGCGTCGACGTGAAGGTCCGTCAGTACGACGTCGGCGAGGCCTTCGTCTCGCGGGCCGTGGAGCTCGCGGGCCCGGACGGCTTCGCCCGGCTGTGGGAGCGGCCCGAGCACCTCCCGACGCTCGAGGAGATCGCCCGGCCCGGCGACTGGGTGGAGCGGGTCGCGGCCGCCTGATGCGCCGGCCGCCAGCGGTGGCCCGCGTGCTGGAGCGGGTGACGGCCATGGCCCGCGCGCACGGGATGTTCGAACCCGGCGACCTCGTGATCGTGGCCTGCTCCGGTGGCCCGGATTCGGTGTGCCTGCTCCACGCCCTGTCCCTCGTCCGACGCCTGCTGCGCGTGCGCCTGGCGGTGTTCCACTTCGACCACCGCCTCCGCCCGGGCTCCGCCGACGACGCCGCCTACGTGGCCCGTCAGGCCGAGCGGCTCGGGCTGCCGTGCCTGCTGCGGCGCGCCGACGACGCCCCGGGCCCAGGGCAGTCGGTGGAGGCCTGGGCCCGCCTGGCGCGCTACGCGGCGCTGACCTCGGCGGCGACGGACGCCGGGGCGGACCGGGCGGCGCTCGGCCACACGCTTGACGACCAGGCGGAGACCGTGCTGCTGGGCCTCGTCCGCGGTGGCGGGCTGGAGGCGGTTGCGGCTATGGCCCCGGTGGCCGCGGTGCCCCCGCTGGGGTTCCCGGCCGTCCGGCCGCTGCTGGAGACCTCCCGGGCGGACGTGCTGGCGTTCTGCCGGGCCCTTCGGCTGCGACCGCGCGAGGACCCGACGAACCGGGACCGGCGGTTCCTCCGCAACCGGATCCGGCACGACGTCCTCCCGGTCCTCGAGGAGCGCCTCGACCGCGGCGTTAAGGCCACGCTGGCGCGGACCGCCGCGAACGTCCGGGCCGACGCGGACCACCTGGAGGTCGAGGCGTCCGACGCCGCGCGGGAGGTCACCCACCTCGGGGAGGGAGAACTCCGCCTCGACGCGGCCGCGCTGGCCGCGCTCCCGCGGCCGATCGCCGCGCGGGTGGTCCGCCAGGCCCTCCGGCTGGCCGGCGCCATGGGCGGCGGGTGGGAGCCCGAGCCGGGCTCGGCGCACGTCACGGGCGTCCTCGACCTGGCCGCCGGGCGGCGCGGGCGGCGCCTGGACCTCCCCGGCGCCTTGCTCGCCGTCCGTGCCAAGGAGTATGTTGCGCTCTCTCGCGCTTCCCCCGAGGCGGCCCGGCGGTCGGCCGACGAAGCGCCTTCCCCACGCCGGCGGCCGGCGCGCGCCTCGCCGCGAGGCCGGCGGGAGCGGGGACGAAAGGGGAAGCGGTGAACGTACAGCAGGACCGGCGGGCGAGCGGCGAGGACGCCGCCGCTACACTCGACCACGTGCTGGAGTTTGAGGGCGATATCGACCGCATCCTCATCGGCGAGGACGAGATCCAGGCCAAGATCCGAGAGCTCGGCGAGCGCATCACCGAGGACTACCGCGGCAGGGATCTCCTGCTGGTCGGCGTGCTGAAGGGCGCGTTCGTCGTGATGGCCGACCTGTCCCGGCACATCCGGCTCCCGCTGCAGTTCGACTTCATGGCGGTCTCGTCCTACGGCGCCGCGACGAAGACCTCCGGCGTGGTGCGGATCCTGAAGGACCTCGACCACGACATCGAGGGCCAGGACGTCCTGATCGTGGAGGACATCGTCGACTCCGGGCTCACGCTGGCCTACCTGGTGAAGAACCTCAGGGCCCGCCGTCCGGCCAGCCTCGAGGTGTGCGCGCTCCTCCAGAAGACGGCCATGCAGCAGGTGCCGCTCGACATCCGGTACCGGGGGTTCGAGATCCCGCCGGACTTCGTGGTGGGCTACGGCCTGGACTACGCCGAGCGGTACCGGAACCTGCCGTACGTGGCCACCCTCAAGCCCGAGACGTACGCCGACGGACCCTAGGCGCCGGGCGGGGTTGTCCTGACCCTGTGCTACGATCGCCGGGCCGGGAGTGTGCACCCCGGGTCGGGCGAGGCCCCCGTCGCCGCGTCGAACGTCGAAAGGAGACCCCACGAAGCCCGGTGATCCAAAGGTCCGCCGGGTCGTCCGCGGACCGGCCGTGTATCTGCTCGTGGTCCTGCTGGGCCTGTGGCTCTTCCTGAGCGTCTCCAACCGCCAGCCGACCCCCCAGGAGCTGAGCTTCACCGAGCTCGAGCAGCTGGCGTCCGAGGGTAAGGTCCGCAGCGCCACGTTCCTCGAGCAGGACCAGGTCGTCGAGGGCGAGCTGGTCACGGGGAAGGCGTACCGGGCGCCGTACGCGCTCGAGTACCAGGACGAGCTCACGCAGAGCCTGAAGGAGGCCGGGGTGGAGGACATCCGCGCCGACCCCCAGAAGGGCTCCGCGATCCTCGGGGTGCTGCTCAACATCCTGCCGTTCCTGCTGATCTTCGGGTTCCTGATCTTCCTGATGCGGCAGGGGCAGGCCGGCGGCGGGCGGGTCCTGTCGTTCGGGAAGGCCAAGGCGCGCCAGGTGACGAAGGACCAGCCCAAGACGACGTTCGACGACGTGGCGGGCGTCGACGAGGCCGTCGAGGAGCTCCGCGAGGTCAAGGAGTACCTGGAGAACCCGGTCAAGTTCCAGGCCATGGGGGCCAAGATCCCCAAGGGCGTCCTGCTGTACGGGCCGCCGGGGACCGGCAAGACGCTGCTGGCCCGGGCGGTGGCCGGGGAGGCCGGCGTCCCGTTCTTCTCGATCTCGGGCTCGGACTTCGTCGAGATGTTCGTGGGCGTCGGCGCCGCGCGCGTCCGCGACCTGTTCGAGCAGGCGAAGCAGAGCGCGCCGGCCATCGTGTTCATCGACGAGATCGACGCGGTGGGCCGCCACCGCGGCGCTGGGCTGGGCGGCGGGCACGACGAGCGCGAGCAGACCCTGAACCAGCTCCTGGTGGAGATGGACGGCTTCGACGCCCGGACCGCGGTCATCCTCATGGCCGCCACCAACCGCCCCGACATCCTCGACCCCGCCCTGCTGCGCCCGGGACGGTTCGACCGGCACGTGGTCATCGACCGTCCCGACCTCGCGGGCCGCCGCGGGATCCTCAAGGTCCATGCCCGGGGCAAGCCGCTGGACCCCGACGTCGACGTCGACGTCATCGCCCGGCGGACGCCCGGGTTCACCGGCGCCGACCTGGCCAACGTCACGAACGAGGCGGCACTGCTGTCCGCGCGGGCCGGCAAGAAGACGATCACCATGGCCGAGCTGGAGGAGGCCATCGACCGGGTGATGGCCGGGCCCGAGCGGCGGACGCGCCTCATCTCCGAGCGCGAGAAGCGGATCATCGCCTACCACGAGGGCGGACACGCGCTGGTGGCCCACGTCCTGCCGAACTCCGATCCCGTCCACAAGATCTCGGTGATCCCCCGGGGCCGGGCGCTCGGGTACACGCTCACGCTGCCGACCGAGGACAAATTCCTCGTCACCCGGCAGGAGCTGATCGACGAGCTGGCCATGCTGCTCGGGGGGCGCGTCGCGGAGGAGATGGTCTTCGGCGACATCACCACGGGGGCCCAGAACGACCTGGAGCGGGCCACGAAGATCTCCCGCCAGATGGTGACCGAGTACGGGATGTCCGACACGCTCGGCCCGCTGACGCTCGGGCAGAAGCAGGGCGAGGTCTTCCTGGGGCGCGACTTCGCCGCCCACCCGGACTACTCGGACCAGGTCGCCTTCGAGATCGACAGCGAGGTCCGCCGGCTGATCGACGAGGCCCACGACGAGGCCCTCGACATCCTGAAGGCCGAGCGCAAGAAGCTCGACGAGATCGCCGCCGCCCTCATCGAGCGGGAGACGATCGACAAGGAGGACCTGGTCAAGCTGCTCGACGGGCTGGGGAAGCGGGCACCGCGCAACGGCCAGCGCAAGGGGGCCGGCGTGGCGGTGGCCCGCCGGAGCGTCCGGGCGTCCAAGGGGAAGCGTGGCCCGGTCCAGTGACGGCCCGCCGGGGGGCTTCCCCCCGGACTCCGAGGCCGGCCCCACCACCCGGCCGGCCGACGTCGACCTCCAGAAGATCGAGGAGGGCGTCCGGCTGATCCTCGAGGGGATCGGAGAGGACCCCGGCCGTCAGGGCCTCAAGGACACCCCCCGGCGGGTCGCCGAGATGTACCGCGAGGTCTTCTCGGGGCTCCACGAGGATCCCGACACCGTCGTCGATGCCGTGTTCGACGTCGGCCACGACGAGATGATCATGGTCCGCGACATCCCGCTGTACTCGATGTGTGAGCATCACCTGGTGCCGTTCCTGGGCAAGGCTCACGTCGCCTACGTGCCGGGCACCGACGGGCGCATCACCGGGCTGTCGAAGATGGCCCGGCTGGTGGACCTGCTGGCCCGCCGGCCGCAGGTCCAGGAGCGGCTCACGACGCAGGTGGCCGAGGTGCTCGAGCGCGTCCTGCAGCCGCGGGGGGTCTTCGTGGTGATCGAGGCCGAACATCTCTGCATGTCGATGCGCGGGGTGAAGAAGCCGGGGTCGATCACGGTGACCTCCGCGGTCCGCGGCGTGTTCAAGACCGACGCGCGGACCCGGGCCGAGGCCATGGGCCTCATCAAGGGCGACCGCTAGGGCGCTCGCCCGTCATCCACGGGCTCCACGTCGAACGGCCCGTGGAACACGGTGAGGAACAGGCACGGATCGCCGCCGGCCGGCGCGTGCCGCATCGTCTCGCCCGGCGGGACATGGCAATATCCGCCGGGACCGATGACCCGGTCGTTGACGTGGAGCCGGCCCTCGAGGACGACGATGGTCTGCGCGGCGGTGTGGCGATGGGCCACCGCGCGGAGCCCCGCCGGGTACCGGACCACGTAGTGCTCGGCCCCGGTCGCCGGGTCCCGATGCAGCAGCCGCAGGCCGATGTCCCGGTCGTAGATCACCGGTCGGGCCGGCTCCAGCTCGACCGACCCCAGGCGGTCCAGGATGATCGCCTCTCCGTACGCCATGTCCGCACTCCCCGTGACGGCCGGGAGAGCCTGCCACAGCGGGGGCGGGACCGCCGGTGGCAGGTTTCTCACCGGCGGCCGCCGTCCCTCAGCGACGCGTCACTTGACGCGGACGATCCGGATCCGGGCCACGGGCTCGCTCCATCCGTGGACCTCAGGGACGAGGTCGGCGATCCCCCGGATGCCGGGGTGCGGGCGGATGACGCCGCCCTCGGCCAGGGCCGGGTCGCTCGTCCCGGTCCCGGGCTCACCCGAGCTGACGCCGATGAGCTCCTGGCAGGGTGGCACGATGTCGGCGAAGTCCTCGGTGTTGATCTCGGTCCCGGCGTCGTAGGCCACGGTCCGGGCCACGACCCGGTCGCCCCGCTCCCTCGGGAGCCGGAGGCCGTCCGCGCCGGTGAACCCGTCGTTCGTGCAGACCAGCATGGAGACGAACGACAGCAGCCGGAACGCCTTGGGGGCCGAGATGCGGAACGTCACCCGGTCGTCGAACATCGCGGCGCCCGGGGTCCCGTCCGGCACCAGCGGGCTGTCGCCCGCCTGGACCGCCACCGCCACGTCGGGGTGCTGGCCGAGCGCCTCGAGCAGAGGAGCATTGTTGCCGTTCTCGGCGACCTCCTTCACCCCGAAGCTGGCGGGCTGGCCGACCTCGAGGACGTGGAAGCCGCGGCGGTGGATGGCCACCACCGGGGGCGTCAGCGGTTGCCCCGAGGTGAGGTTCGTGATCGTCACCCGGTAGGTCCTCGGCGACGCACTCTGGGCCGGGGGTGCCGCGAGCGCTGTCGCGGCGAGCGCCACGACGACCAGCAGCCAGCGTCTGGACATCGGAACCTCCTTCCTCGAGGTGACCGTCACCTCGGGGGGCGAAACGTAGCGAGGGCGGGATTGCCGTCCCGTTACGGAGGAGGGAAGGCTCCGTAAGGTCGAGGCGGACGTCAGCCGTGGTGGGGCAGGACGACCTCGAAGCGGGCGCCGCGCTCGGCCTTGGAGGTGAGCCGTATCGTGCCGCCGAGGGCCTCGACGATCCGCTTGGCCAGGGCCAGACCGAGCCCCGACCCGTCGGTCGACCGGGCCGCGTCGCCCCGCCAGAAGGGCTCGAAGACGCGGTCGGCGACCTCCGCCCCGATGCCGTCCCCGGTGTCCTCGACCGCGAGCGTCAGCGCGTCGGGGTCCTGGTCGGCCTCGATCCGGACCGTCCCCTCCGAGGGGGTGTGGCGGATCGCGTTCTGGAGCAGGTTCTGGAGGACCCGCACGAGGCGGGGCGAGCAGAGGGCCGATCCGGCGCCGTTCAGGCGCTCCTCGACGACCAGCCCCTTCCGCTCGGCCTCGGCCCGGCACGCCGCGACCGCGGCCCGCACCGCCTCGGCCAGGCGGACGCGTCGAGACTCGGCCTCCAGGGCGCCGGCGTCGAGCTGGACGAGCTCGAAGAGGTCGTCGATCAGGGCCACCAGCGAATCGACCGAGCGCCGCATCTCGCGCACGTAGCGCCGGAGGGTATCGGGGTCGTCGACGATCCCGTCCTCGATGGCCTCCACGGTGGCCCGGAGCGCCGACAGCGGCGTGCGGAGGTCGTGGGAGACGGCCGTGATGAGGTCCCTCCGCTGCGCCTCGATGGCCCGCTCGTGGGCCAGCGACGACTGGAGCCGGGAGGCCATACGGTCCAGTGCGCGGGCCAGGGCGTCGAGCTCCGGCCCGGCGCCCACCTCGCCGGCCCGGACGTCGAGGTTGCCCTCGGCCAGCTCGCCCGCGGTACGCGCCAGCCGGTCGACGCCGGCCGATGCCGACCGGGCCAGGACCAGGGCCGTCCCCGCACCGGCGCCGACGGAGTACGCCAGCAGCGTCCCCATCAGCACGGCATCGTGCGAGCTGACGAACATCAGCTCGGCCAGGACGGCGAGGTTCGCGATGCTGGCCGCCACCGCCACCAGCGCGATGGCCAGGAACCGCTGGGCGAGGGGCGCCCGGCGGAGGAGCGGCCGGGCGCCGGCGGCGGCCACCGCCGTCACCAGGGCGGCCGGGAGCATCAACAGGGCCAGGTGCGCGATGTCGGAGGCCCCCATGCCGGCGGCCTTGCCCACGGCCAGGGTCCCCGCGGCTCCGGCAGCCGCGACGGCGGCGGCCAGCGCGACCGGGCGCCAGCCCGTCATGGGTCGAACCGATATCCGACGCCCCACACCGTGACGAGGTGGCGGGGGCGCGAAGGGTCGGCCTCGATCTTCTCCCGCAGCCTTCGGATGTGGACGGTGACCGTGGACGGGTCGCCGTCGAACGCGAAGTCCCACAGCTCCTCCAGGATCTGGAGGCGGGAGAACACCGTTCCGGGGTGCGAGGCCAGAAGGCCGAGGACGTCGAACTCCTTCGGCGTCAGCGCGACCGGCTCCCCGTCGACCCGGACCGTCCTCGCCGCAGGGTCGATCTCGAGGTCGTCGAACGCCAGCGGGCCCTCGCGCTCGGGCCGCTCGGGCACCCGGCGGAGGACCGTGCGGACCCGGGCCACGACCTCGCGCGGCGAGAACGGCTTCGTGATGTAGTCGTCGGCACCGATCTCCAGCCCGACGACCCGATCGGTCTCCTCGCCGCGGGCGGTCAGCATGATGACCGGGGTCGCGGCCCGTGACCGGATCCTGCTGAACACCTCCATCCCGTCGATGTGCGGAAGCATGAGGTCAAGGAGGACCAGGTCGGGCTCGGTCAAGTCGAAGACGTCCATCGCCTCCCGCCCGTCCCCGGCGGTCTCCACGGCGAAGCCGCCCCTGGAGAGGTAGCGGGACAGCACGTCGCGGACGATCGGCTCGTCGTCGACCACCAGGATGCGGCTCACGCTCCCATTGTGAACCGCGATGCTTGCGAAAGCCTTTCCGGGCGGGCGCTGGCGTAAGGGAGCCGAAAGGTCTGGCCCGCTAGGATCGGGGGCAGCCTCATCATGCAGATGCCGGCCATCGTCCAGCGCCACCCCCGCGCCACGCTGATCGCGCTCCTGGCGGCGATCGGGCTCGTGACGTTCGGGCTGGTCTGGTTCGAGCCGCAGAAGCTGGTCCTCGAGGACCGTGTCGACGAGGACCTGCCGGGCGCGGTCGCTCCGGCCGCCGAGGCCCCAGCGGCCGAGGGGGCCGCCGACGAGGTCGCTGGCGGCCCCCAGCGCGTGGCGTCGGGCCGGTTCATCGGCCTGGAGCACCAGACCTCGGGCCGCGCGGTGATCGTCCAGACGGGCGATGGGCGGCGCTTCCTCCGGTTCGAGGACTTCCGGACCTCGAACGGCCCCGATCTCGTCGTGTACCTCTCGGCGAAGCGGCCGGCCGGCCCGGACGACTGGTACGGCTACGACGGGGACTTCGTCGATCTCGGCCCGCTGAAGGGCAACGTCGGAAACCAGAACTACGCGATCCCGAGGGACGTCGACCTCGAGAGATACTCGACCGCCGTCGTCTGGTGTCGCCGCTTCACCGTCGGCTTCGCCGCCGCGGTGCTCGAGCTCTGAACCGCCGCCGCTCCGGGGTGGCTACCCGCTGCCGGTGGCGGAGTCGATCGTCCACGGGGCGAAGTCGGCGGCCGCTCCGTCAGACCGGCGGACGATCAGCGTCTCGTGGATCGTCCGGTCGATCTCCTGCTCGCCGATCGTGAGCGCGACCAGGACCTCGAAAGAGCCGGTGTCTACCGCCTCGACGCTGATGACGTCTCCGCCCGAATAGTTGAAGCCAGGGCCCCGCTCGTGCTCCTCGCCGTACAGGTAGAGGCCCCGCTCGTGCCGCGCGTACTGATCGCGCGCCGTGGGGGACAGGTGGTCCTCGGCTGCCACGCCGGCCAGCCGGGCCTGGAGGAACGCTTGCACAAAGTCGCGGACGGCGTCCTCGGAGGCCATCTGGGGGTCGCCCGGTGGAGGTCCGACCCGGTAGGCCTCGAGGACCACCAGCGGCAGGGGATCGCCCCGGACGGCCTCCCCCCTGCCGACGACCAGACGCTCGATGAAGGTTTCGCCGGATCGGTCCTCGAATCGCTCGGTGATCCGGACGAAGGCCTCGTGCTGCGCGCCGTCGATCTCGGTGATCTCGTCGATGCTGAACTCGTACCCGGTGAAGGCCGGATCGTCGACGGGCCCGTACAGGGCGAGACCGTTGCCACCGGCCTCGTACTGGTCCATGGCCTGGCGGGAGACCATGTCCTCGACCAGCGAGGCCGAGCCCATGTTCCGCGCCGTCAGGAAGTCCTCGACGAAACGGCGAACCCGGGCCTCGGTGGCAGCTTCGGCCGATGTCTCGTCGAACGCCGTGACGAACCAGATGCCGCTCGGGTCGCCGGGACGGAGCAGCTGGTCCACGGTGACCCTGGCCTCGGTTGGGCAGGCCCGGGGAGGATCGCCGGGACAATCGGCGATGGTGAGCGTGTGCGGTCCTGGGCTCCCGGCGAGGTCTTCGGGGCGAGCGTCCTGCACATAGGACCGGTACCACCCCAGCTCGTTCAGCCCGAACCGGTGCACCACCACGACCGGGTCCAGTTGCCAGGTGGCCGCCGGGTCCCCGGCGTCCGCGGCTGCCTGGGCCGCCTCGGCGTCGGCTCGGGTGTCCTGCGGCCAGATCCCTCGCCAACGCGAGGTCTCAGCGGGCTCGGCGAAGTTGGCGTCGGGCGCGGGAAGCGCGGCCCGC
>DASZZY010000139.1:0-10316 GCA_036260395.1 Actinomycetota bacterium | reverse complement strand
GGCGGCCCGAGGGCCGCCCCTTCCGTCTGGTCGCTCGGGCTCGGCCTTAGCCGCCGCCCTGAACTTCCTGGATCTGTACCGTCTCGCAATGCCGCAGGGCGTCCCGGTGGTCCGTGCCGCGCTCCCGCGTCTGCGCGGCCGCGCAGGCGGTCGCCGGTCCCTCCTGGAACCCCGTCCCGCGCACCAGCTGGACCTCGACCTGCCACGTCTGGAGGTCACCCGAGCAGAACCCACGCTGGGTCCCCTGGCCGGTATTGCCGTCCTGGGTCAGCGTCACCCGGATCGTGTACGTCTCGCCCGCCGTACACTGGATCGTGCCGCGGACGTTGACCGTGGTCGGGCTCGTCCGGAACGCGGTGTTGTCGATGTCGAAGAACGTGATGTGGGCGAGCGCCGCTGTCGCCATGAGCATCACGGCCACCAGCGCACCTACCACGGTGAGCATCAAGCGTCTCATCCGCTTCCTCCCCTGGGCCTCGTCCGGCCCCTCGACGACACGTCGCCCCTCGAACACGGACCCGGCGCTTCGTGGTCGCGGCCACCGCCGGATCGGTGCGGGCGACCTCTTCGTTCCCTCGTGAAGGCCCCGGTAAACTGGCGAAGACGGTCAACCGACCCAATCTGCGTAGGCCTTTCGCCTGAATGTCACTATGCCGGACGGCCGGTGCCCTCGAGCCGTACACTGAACATCGGCCCGACGGCGGCATGGCCGCCCTCGGTGGCGCCGCGGCGGGGTGGCCGAGTGGCTAGGCAGCGGCCTGCAAAGCCGCGTACACCGGTTCAATTCCGGTCCCCGCCTCTCGGATATCATCACGGAACCGGGCGCTTAGCTCAGGGGGAGAGCGCTTCCTTGACGCGGAAGAGGTCGGAGGTTCAAATCCTCCAGCGCCCACAAGCGAAGGCTCTGGTGCCGCTCGACAGCCAGACCCTGCTGGAGTCCGTGGTCAAGACCGGCCGGTTCTTCACCCTCGAGGAGAAGCGACGCCTGTGCGGGTGGGGGACCGAGCTGGTCCCGATCGTCGCCGAGGACGCGTTCTGGGACCTCGACGGGCCCAGCGTCCGGATCACCACCCCGCACATCCCGCTCCGCTCGGCGGCGACGCTGGAGGACCCGGCGCCGTCGCCGGACCGGATCTACGAGACGGTGGCCAAGGCCTTGGATAGCGGGAGGGCCAGGTGACCGAGCGGTTCCTGCTCCGTGGGGGATGCGTGCTGACGCTGGGGGCGAAGACTCCCAACTTCCGACGGGCCGACGTCCTGATCGACGACGGGAGGGTGGCCGAGGTGGGGCCGGGGCTCCGGGCCCGGGATGCCGAGGTGGTGGACGCTGCCGACGCGATCGTCATGCCCGGGTTCGTGGACACCCACCGGCACGCAAGGCGGTCGCTACACCGGAACCTCGGAGACGGCTCTCCCGCCGGTGACGCGGCCGTGCCGGCGACTCCCGACGACGTCTACGCCGCGACCCTGATCGGGCTGCTCGGGGCCGTCGAGGCCGGCATCACGACGGTGGTCGACTGGCACGACGCCGGGGTGGACGACAGTTCGGCGGAGGCGGCGCTCCAGGCCCACACCGATGCCGGGCTGCGCACCGTGCTCGTCCACCCGTCCGCCGAGCTCCTGAGACGTCTGGCCGAGGCCGCTGGCCCTTCGACCACCGTCGCCCTCGGTGCCGGCGAGGCACCCGCGGATCACGGCGGGCTCCCCGCGGACTGGGCGGGAGCTCGGGAGCGGGGGCACCGCATTCACGTCCACGCGGGGGCGGGGACCACCTGGCGTGGTGTCGTCTCGCGCCTGGCGAGAGAGGGAGTCCTCGGCGCGGACGTCACGATCATCCACTGCGTCGGGCTCGACGAGGGCGATCTCGACGCCGTGGCGTCGTCTGGAGCGTCGGTCTCGCTCACCCCGTCCAGCGAGATGGCCGGCGGCGCCGGGGCGCCCCCGGTCCAGCAGCTGATCGACCGGGGCGTCCGGCCGGGCCTGGGGGTCGACGACGAGCGGGTGGCCCCGGGTGACATGTTCGCCCAGATGCGCCAGGCGATCTCGCTCCAGCACGCCACCATGTTCGACCTGAAGCTGGCCGGGAAGGCCGGCATCCCCCGGCTGATGACCACCCGTGACGTGATCCGCTACGCCACCTTCGAGGCGGCCCGGGCGGCGGGACTAGGCGAGGTGGCCGGGTCCCTGGAGCCCGGGAAGCAGGCTGACGTCATCGTGCTTCGGACCGACCGTCCCAACATCTTCCCCGTCAACGACCCGATCGGGGCGGTGGTGTGGGGCATGGACACCTCGAACGTCGACTGGGTGTTCGCGGGCGGGCGCGTACTTATGCGTGAGGGCGTCCTCCAGGCCGACGTCGAGCGGGCTCGGAAGCTGGCCGCGGAGGCACGGGAGCGGGTGTCGGCCGCCGCGCGCCTCCCCGCCCGGGCGACCGCGCGGAGCGAGGGATGAGCACGCAGCGAGCCCCCTCCTCGGCGCTCACCGCGTTCGTGGTGGCCTCGCGGTACATGCCGGTGTTCATCGCGATCGGCGTCCTCCTGGTGGTGGCCATGATCTGGGCACCCGCGACCCTGGGCAGCGTGCCGTTACGGGCCATCGCCCCCCTGGCGGCGGTGCTGGCCATCGCTGCCCTCGGCCAGATGCTTGTCATCATGACCGGCGGCATCGACCTCAGTGTCCCGGGGACCATGAGCCTGGCTGCGGTGATCATGGTCGGCGTGGGCCAGCAGACGGACGAGCGCGTCCTCACGGCCATCCTCATCGCCATCGGGGGGGCCGCCATCGTCGGCCTCGTCAACGGGATCCTGATCGGGGGGCTCAAGCTGAACCCACTGATCGTCACTCTGGCCGTCGGCCAGGTGGCGACCGGAGCCGTGTTCCGCTATGGACGGTCCTTCGCGGTTCAGAACCCCGTGCCCACTGGCTGGTCCGAGTGGGTGACGACCCGCATCGTAGGGGTCAGCGCCGTGTTCTGGATCGGCCTGGCGCTCACGATCGTCCTCGGCCTCGGCCTCCGGTACACGACGGTGGGTCGCAGGTTCCAGGCCGTCGGAGCCAACCCGGTGGCCTCCCATGCCGTGGGTGTCCGGGTGAACCTGAACCAGATCCTCGCCTACGTGGTGGCCGCCGTCTTCTACGCCGCCGCCGCCCTGGCGCTGGCCGGGATCATCCGCCGGCCTGGGGCGTTCGTCGGCACGCAGTACCTGCTGGCGCCGATCGCGGCGGTGGTGATTGGGGGGGCCTCCCTGACCGGAGGCCAGGCCAGCGCGGTCGCCACCTTCGCCGCCGCCGTCTTCCTGACAGGCCTCAACCAGATGATGCGGATCATGGGGCTCCCGACGGCCCTCCAATTCGTGGTCTTCGGGCTGGTGATCATCGGCGGCATGTTGGTCTCGGGAGATCGGATCATCCGCGGCGTCGAGTACGCGCTTCGCCGCCGGCGACACCTCGATCGACCGCAGGTACAGACAGAGAGGGGTGCCCTGGACGGAACCCGGGAAGGAGGCGCGTAGAGGGGGATTGCAGCCCTGTGTCGCTCCTTCCCGCACGCGTCGCAGATGCGGGACGAGCGGACCGTCGATTCGTTTCGGAGGTGAACATGCAGCGGAGCAGAATCATCGGTGTCATCACCGCGCTCACCCTGACCGCGGTGGCATGTGGCGGTGGTGGTGGTGGCGAGACCACCCCGACGACCACAGGAACAGGGACGGAGGGCCCGACGGGCACAGGACCCCTGGCCGAGTTCGGCGAGAGCACGGACGCCGACCCGGCGCTGATCGAGAAGGCCCTGGGGCCGGTGGAGCCGTCGGACGAGGCCAGCTGGAACATCATCCTGGCGGCCATCGCCCGGGCCAGGCAGGACGTCGATCAAGCGACGATCGACAAGGCGATGGAGTGCTTCAACAACCAGGAGTGCGACACCGGAACCGGCGGCTCCATCGTGATGGGGTACGCTGACGGCGGCGGCGACACCGTCAACGTGTGGCGCGCGGTCAGCCACATGGAGGCCATCCTCCAGGCACTCACCTATCCCGAGATCGGGACCATCGTCTCCACCGAGGCTAACTTCGATCCGGATCCGGCCGTCCATGCCAATGACATCCGGTTCCTCATCACCCGAGGCGCCGACTTCATCGTGGGGTATCCCGACATGGGCGTGGCCATCGCCGACGCCATCAAGGAAGCGGATGAGGCGGGCATCCCGTACGCCTCGTTCTCGGCCGGCTGGGTCGGCCTTCCGGACCAGGAAGGGGCCCTGATCCCCGGTGAGGATTATCTGACGGTGGTCGGCGAGGACCTCTGCGCCCTCGGCCAGTCGTTCGCCCAGGTCCTCGTCGACGGGGTGGGCACCGGTAAGGTGGCCGTCCTGGGCGGGACGCCGGGCAACGCCTTGTCCCTCGGGTGGCAGCGGTGCGCGGTCGGGGACCTGCAGGCCGCGGACGGGATCGAGTTGGTCAACCCGCCGCCGAACGAGGACACCACGACCGGCGACACCTCCTGGTACGACCCGATCATCCCCGACGTGTACCGAGGGCTGCTCACCAGCGACCCCGACATCAAGGGATGGGCGTACGAGTACTCCGACGGGATGCACACCGGGCTGCAGGTGTATGAGGAGCTGGGGATCCCGGTGGAGGACCTCACTGTGGCGCTGCGCACCGACGAGCAGACCCTGTTCTGCGACTGGGCCGAGCGGAACGAGCCGACCTACAACATCTTCTATTCGGCCGGTGGCAACTTCCAGTCGCGGGTCGGGGTCACCGCGGCGATGCTGGCGCTGAAGGACGCCAGCGTTGTCCCCGCGGAGATCGTCGTGCCGCACGTGATGCGGGAAGTGACGGCCGCCGACTGCGACCCGGACCGGGTGAACCCGTACGTGTCGGGGACCTCTCTGGTGCCCGACGAGATCCTGCAGTTGATGTTCGCCAACTGATGGAGGGTCCGGAACGAGCGTTGCCGAACGGAGGCCTCGTCCTCGAGCTCCGGGGGGTCTCCCGGCGGTTCGGGGCGGTTCGAGCGCTCACCGACGTCAGCCTCGACTGCCGTGCCGGAGAGGTCCACGCCGTCGTCGGCGAGAACGGCTCCGGGAAGTCGACGCTTCTCGGCATCGCCAGTGGGTTCGTGGCCCCCGATCTGGGCACCGTCCGGATCGGGGGCCGACCGCTGCGGAGAGATTCCCCCGCCCTGGCTCGGAAGCTCGGTCTAGCCATGGCCTATCAGGACACGTCCCTGGTCCTCGCCGAGCCGGTCAAGAACAACCTGTTCGTGGCCGCCCCCCCGGAGCAGCGGCCGGCCTACTGGCGAAGGAAGAAGTGGGCCCGGAAGCTCCTCGCCGAGTTCGATCTCGACCTCGAGCTATTCCCGGACGCGCCGGCGGGGTTCCTGACCCTGGCCGATCGCCAGCTGTTCGAGGTGGCCAGGGCCCTGGTCACCGATCCCCTGGTGCTGCTCCTGGACGAGCCCACCACCGCCCTCGGCCCCCACGAGGTCGAGGCGCTCCACCGCACCGTGATCGCGTGCCGGCGGCGGGGAGTCGGGATTGTCTACGTGAGCCACCGCCTCCCGGAGGTGCTCGAGATCGCCGACCGCATCACCGTGCTGCGCGACGGTCGCAACCAGGGAACCTTCGAGGCTGCCTCCACGAGCGAGGCGGAGCTGGTGGAGCTGATCGTGGGCCGCCCGTTCGAGGCCGCCTTCCCGCCCGCGGCGCCCGCCGGCGGGGAGCGTCGCGAGGTGCTCGTCGTCGACGCGCTGCAGGGTCAGGCCCTCGGCCCGGTCAGCTTCACCCTGGAAGCCGGCGAGATCGTGGGGATAGCCGGGGCGGAGGGCAACGGACAGCTCCAGCTCTTCGACTGTTTGGCCGGCCGGCAGCCTCCCAAGGCCGGGCGGGTGGTCTGTGACGCCAGGGAGCTGTCGCTGATCTCTCCCCACGAGGCGATCCGGGCGGGCATCCTGCTGCTGCCTGGCGACCGCAAGCGAGAGGCGCTCATGCCGGTGCTGGGCGTGCGGGTGAACTCGACGATCCACGCGCTCCGCCGCTTCAGCGTGGGCGGCCTCCTGCGCAGGCGGCTGGAGCGCAGGATGGTGGACGGGCTGGTCAGGCAGCTCGACATCCGCACCCCCTCCCTGGAGCAGCCGGTGGAGTTCCTCTCCGGAGGCAACCAGCAGAAGGTCTCGATCTCCCGTTCGTTCCTCCGTGAGCCGTCCGTGATCCTCGCCTACGAGCCGACCCAGGGAGTCGACGTCGGCTCCAGATTCGACATCTACAGGGCGCTCCGGGCCCGGGCCGACGCCGGGGCGGCCCTACTGATGAAGTCGAGCGACCCTCTCGAGCTGGCCGGCCTCTGCGACCGGGTGCTGGTCATGTCCCGCGGCCAGATCATCGAGGAGATCCCGGGCGACGAGCTCGACGAGCGCCGCATCGTCGAGGCCATCGTGCGGGGGCCCGGGCTGTCCCGAGCCGGGCGATCGCCGCTGGGGATGGCCATGCCGAAGGCTCCATCGAGGGGGGCCGGGTGACCGCTCGTCTCGACGCGGCCAGGCGGGTGGTCCGCAAGGTCGTGCGCGACGCCCGGGACATCAACAAGTGGCGCAAGATCGTCCGTTTCCGGCTGTGGATGCCGGTGGTGCTCCAGGTCCTGCTGCTGGCGGTGCTCCTGCTCTACGCCAACTCCCGGTTCCCGGGGTTCGTCAGCTCGGCCAACCTGTCGCAGATCCTGCTCCTGGCCCTTCCCCTGATCGTGGTCACCCTCGGCCAGACGCACGCCCTCCTGGTCGGATACCTGGACCTCTCGGTGGCGGGGATGATCGGCCTCGGCGTGGTCATCGCCTCCTACCGGATCGGACCCGACGCGACGATGGCGGGGATCCTGGCGGGGGTGGGGATCATCCTCGTCTGCGGGGTCGTGCTGGGCCTGGTCAACGCGGCGCTAGTCAGGGGCCTGAAGATCCCCTCGATCATCGCCACGCTGGCGACGCTGTCTATCCTGGACGGGATCTCCCTCACTCTGCGCCCGACCGCCCAGGGGACCATCAATGCCGAGCTGGTGGACCTGCTGAAGACCAGCGTCGGGCCGGTCCCCGTGGCCTTCATCCTCCTGGTGGCCGGCGCTGGCCTCCTGGACCTGTGGCTCCACGCCTCGGGGTCGGGCCTTCGGGTCCGGGCGGTCGGCTTCGACGACAGGTCCGCGAAGCGAGCGGGGGCCCCGACTATCTGGGTGAGGGTGCGAGCCCTGCTCCTGTCGGCGCTGCTCGCCGCGGTGGCGGCGTTCTTCGTGATGGCGCGATCGCCCATCGGGAACGCCCAGGTCGGGGGCCCGTTCGCCCTCAACAGCATCACGGCTGCCGTCCTGGGTGGGGCCTCGCTGGCCGGTGGGCGGGCGACGTTCGTCGGTGGCACCGTGGCGGCGCTGCTCCTGGCCGTCATCCTCACCGTCCTGCCGTACCTGGGCCTGTCCCCGGCGGACGGTCCGATGATCATCGGCCTCCTGCTGGTGTCCGGCATCCTTCTCTACCAGGCCGGGGACCTCAAGGAGCTGGTGAAGCGCAACTACAAGCGGGCCCGGCGGCTGGTGATCGGAAGCCGCCCGCCGAAGGCCGCTGAGATCCCCCAGCTCTACCCCTCGAGTGTTGACTTCCGCGTGGTACCGGCCGACCGGAGGCTGATCCGGGGCGGGACTGTGCTGAGCATGGATACGAGCATCGGCGACCTGGCCCGGGGCGACGTGCTGATCGAGGGGGACACCATCGTCGACGTAGGGCGCCGGCTGGCGGTGGCCGACGCCGAGCTGATCGACGCGACGGGGATGATCGTGATGCCCGGCTTCGTCGACACCCACCGGCACATCTGGGAGGGGCTTCTGCGGAACATTGGGACGGATGTCCCGCTGGAGGGACGGTCGAGCTACATCACCTTCGTGCTACACAAGCTAGCCCCCGCTTACCGCCCGGAGGACGCGTACATCGGCAACCTCGTCTCGGCGCTGGGAGCCATGGACGCCGGCATCACCTGCCTGCTGGACTGGTCGCACATCCAGGGCTCTCCCGCCCATACCGACGCCGTGGTCCAGGCGCTCAAGGACTCCGGCCTGCGGGCGGTGTTCGCGTACGGGTTTCCCTGGTGGGGCAAGTGGGAGGAGCGACAGCCCAGTTGGTTCGTCCGGGCGGCCCACGATCACTTCTCCGGGAACGGGAGCGGGAAGCTCACCCTCGCGTTGGCAGCACCGGGGCCCGAGTTCACCGACTTCGAGGTGACCCGGGACCACTGGAAGCTGGCCCGCGAGGCCGGGGCCCGGATCACCACGCATGTCGGGGTGGGGTCCTACGGCCAGGACGGAAAGCTCCAGGAGTTCGGCGAGGCGGGCCTCATGGGGCCGGACACCACCTACATCCACTGCACGACCCTGAACGACACCGAGATCCAGATGATCGTGGATACGGGGGGGACGGTCTCCCTGGCCTCGCCGGTCGAGATGATGATGGGCCACGGGATGCCCCCCATCCAGAAGTTCCTGGACCGCGGTCTCTCCCCGAGCCTGTCGGTGGACGTCGAGACGAACGTCCCCAGCGACATGTTCAACCAGATGCGGTCGGTGCTGGCACTGCAGCGGGCCCTGGCGGTCGCCGAGGGAAAGACGCGCGTGTCGGCGAGGGAGGTCTTGTCGTGGGCGACGATCGAGGGGGCCCGGGCCAACGGGCTTGACGCGAAGACCGGGAGCCTGATCCCTGGGAAGCAGGCGGACGTCATCCTGCTGCGAACCGACCGGATGAACGTCACCCCACTGGGCGACCCCGCGACCGCCGTGGTGACGGGGATGGACACCGGAAACGTCGATACGGTGCTCATCGCCGGCCACGTGATGAAGCGGGGCGGCAAGCTCCTCCACGTGGACTGGGAAGCGGTGAAGTGGACGGCGGCCGAGTCCCGGGACCGCGTCCTGGCCAAGTCGGGCTTCAAGCTGCCGAGCATCTAGCCATCTACCGCACCCGCGGAGAGCTCTCGGCGCGGCGCCACGACGAGGAGGCGAACTGCCTGACACATGACATCATCGAGGGGCGAAAGACGGTCGACCAAGCGCGCCGAGTACTACGCCGAGGATTCCTGGGACACCGAAAGAAAGAGCCGACGCCGTACATGGCGGGGCTTCGCTTCGAGGCGAACCGCGGCCGCGACGCCGACGAGAGACTCCTCTCCCCAGCAACTCGAAGAGGCCTTACGGGTCGGTACGGTCCCCAGCGCCTGGGCTGGGGACCGTACCCCTACGTTCGTGAGCCGTTCGCCCCGTCGATATCGGCCAGACTCAGCGCCCGACCCGGCAGTTGGCGGGTGCCTCGGCGAGGATGGTCAAGGGACCCTCTGCCGGTACCTGGAAGAAGGTTGCATAGAACACCGTCGCGCTGTCAGTACGGTTGACGGCGGTGTGGACGTGGCCGTGGCCGGGGTCCACGAACGCGGTGCCTGCCGGATACCGCCGAGGGAGGCAGTCCTCGGCCGGCACGTAAGTCAGCTCACCCTGGGCGATGTTGACGACGACCGGCCCGGAATGGGTGTGCCACGGGAACTGCGCGCCCGGTTGGACGGTGATCCTCGTCACCACCGTGCGGGACGGGTCAGGCATGTTGACCACGATCGTCTCGCGAGACCTTGCGAGCCTGATGGTGAACTGCCCACTGACCTGGTCGGTGAATATGCTCCGCGGTGTCAGGGGCTCGATCAGGATCGGAGGGGGCTCCTGTGCCCGCGAGGGCGTCAGGCCGACCGCTACCAGGGCGAGGGCGATCGCCGTGACAGCGGCGATGCCGTAGATCATCCTCCTGGGTCTTCTCACTGTTGCTTGCATCGCTCGATCTCCTTGTGTCTTGTGCGGCTCGGTCAACTCCACGGCGCCCTACGCGAAGCCACCGCCAGGGCCACCGTTCTCACCTTGTCTGCCCCCTAGCATCACCTCCTTCCGTCGCCCTCCCAAGAGGCCCCTCGCCCGCCGGGCTGAAGCGCCCTGGAATTGGGCTCTCGGGCGCTTGAGAAATGCTTTGAAGCGACGACGCCGCCCTGCCCGTGTCCCCACCCGGAAACGGCCCACCCCAACGTGACAGCCGCGACGCCGTAGACCATCGTCCCGGGGACGCCCTCGATCGCGAAGTCGACGGCGGTCATCTCGACCCTCTGCGGTCCCCCCGGCGAGGGCGATCCTGCGCCCTGCGTCTGCTCGCGCCGCCACCCCCAGCCGCAACCGTCGCCACGACCGTCAGGGCGGCCATCATCATCCTCCCGGCCTCTCCTCGCGTACGCCGTCGGCCGAGGCCCCGGAGATCGAGGC
>DASZZY010000138.1:0-18838 GCA_036260395.1 Actinomycetota bacterium | reverse complement strand
GCCGCTCGGGGAGCAGACGGCGATCTCGTTCCAGTTCGTCCACGGCAACCCCCCGAACGTCCACGGGACGACGTATTCGGTCCAGTGGCGCTCCCCGTCCGGCTCGCCGGTCACGATGCACAAGGGGACGCTCAACGTCATCTGGGACTTCCAGAAGGGGATCTGCATCTGAGCCGAATGACACAGGAGGGGAGATGTCCGACCCGATCGTGTTCATCAGCCACAGCCGAGTGAAAGAGGGCAAGCTCGATGGCTTCAAGCGGTACTTCGGAGAAGGGACCCTACTGCTGGAGCAGGGCAAGCCTCGGACCGTGGCCTTCCTGGCCTACGGGAGCGACGAAGGGGACGAGGTGACGATCGTTCACGTCTTCCCGGACGCGGAAGCCATGGCGCTGCACATGGAGGGGGTCCGGGAGCGGGCGGCGGCGGCCTACGAGTTCATCGAGTCGAAGGGCTTCGAGATCTATGGCCCGGCGCCCGAGCAGATCGTCGGGATGATGCGTCGGGCGGCCACCGAGGGCGTCACCGTGACCGTCCATCGAGACCACCTCGGCGGCTTCCTCCGCCTGCGGGCTGGATGACCTTCGCTGAGCGATCGCTTGGCCGTGGACTGCGCCGCATGGCGTCTCCCGCGGACGAACGCACTCATGAGGCGAATAACGACGCGCGCGCCGTAGATGGGGAGAAAGGCGGCTGCAAGACGTCCGAAGCCGAAGACGAACGCCGGGCTCGAACAGACGATTCGAGCCGGAGGCGGGAATCGAACCCGCGACCCCGCGATTACGAATCGCGTGCTCTGCCAAGCTGAGCTACTCCGGCGGCGGAGTCAGTGTAGCAACGGGCTCTAGCCCGCGGCCGCCGGCGACAGTCCCGCGAGCGCCAGGAACGCCTGCTCCACAACCAGCCTCGCGTTGAGGTTCGTCTCGTCGGCCAGCGCCGCCCGGGCCTGCTCCAGCGCCTCGATCGCCGCGGCCGCGTCGGCGGCCGGCACGCCCGCGAGCTCCTCGGCGCGGTCGAGGTTGATCGTCCACGCCGGATCGCCCCCGGCCCCGGCCAGGAGCGCGTCGCGGAACCACGCCTCGAGCGCGATCAACGACCAGTCGAGGAACTCCCGCTCGGCCCGGCGTTCCATCCGCTGGTGCCGCTGCTGGAGGCGGCGGATCGCGCCGCGGTACTGGTCGAGGGGCGCGCCGGTCTGGGGGTCGGAGAACGCCTCGAGCTCGCCGGCCAGCCGCCGGGCCAGCTCCTTCCGGTAGGCGGCGGCCTCGGCCAGCAGGCGCTCGGCGGCGGCCAGCGCCCCGCCCGGCCCGCGACGCGCCTCGGCGAGGGCGTCCACGGCCGCGTCGCGGAACGCCAGGCCACCTTCGTCCCGAGCCACGCGCCGGGCCCGCCCGAGGTTCCCCCCGGCGAGCCGGGCGGCCAGCCGGGCCCGCTGGGGCGCCACCCCTTCCTCCTCCAGCGTGCGGACCACGAACGCCTCGGGCAGCGGCCGGAACAGCACGGTCTGGCAGCGCGAGCGGACGGTCTCCGGGATCTCGTGCGGCCTCGCCGACGAGAGCATGAACACCGTGTCCCTGGGTGGGTCCTCGAGGGCCTTGAGGAGGACGTCGGCAGCCTCCTCCGTCATCCGGTCGGCCTGCTCGACCCGGAAGACCTTGGGGCCCGGCTCGGGCGCCGTGAGGAACGCCCGGGCCACCATCCATCGCGCGGTCCCGTCGTCGTCCGGCCCGGTCCCGACCCGGATGTCCCGGCCCTCGGGCTCGACGAGGACGACGTTCGGGTGGCGGTCCTCGAGCGCCAGCCGGCAGTCGCGGCACTCGCCGCACCCGCCCCGCCGGCACAGCAGCGCGGCCGTGAACGCCCGTGCCGCGAGCTGCTTCCCCGACCCCTCCGGGCCCGCGAACAGGTACGCGTGGCGGGGCCGGTCGGCGGCCTGGTCGAGGAACGCCATGGCGTCCTCCTGGCCCGGCACCCGCCCCAGGACCGGCCTCATGGGCCCTCGCCCTCATCGAGCTTGAGGAACCGGACCAGCGCCTCGCGGACCCGCTCGTGGACCACGTCGGGCGGCGCGTCGGCGTCGATGACCTCGAATCGCTCGGGATGGTCCTCCGCGATCCGCAGGAACGCCTCGGCGACCTTGGCGTGGAACCCCTCCCCCTCGGACTCGATGCGGTCGGGCTCGGAATCCACGCGCGCCAGCCCGCGGCCCGCCTCGATGTGGAGCAGGATCTCCAGGTCCGGGAACAACCCCTGGGTGGCCCACACGTTGAGCGACAGCACGTCGTGCTCGCCGAGGCCGCGCCCGGCGCCCTGGTAGGCCAGCGAGGAATCCAGATACCGGTCGCAGAGGACGACCTTCCCCTCCTCCAGCGCCGGGCGGATGACGTGCGAGACGTGCTGCGCGCGGCTGGCGGCGAACAGCAGGGCCTCGGCCCTGCCGTCCAGCCCCTCGCTCTGGCGGAGAAGCAGCGCGTCCCGGAGCTGCTCCCCCAGCTCCGTGCCGCCCGGCTCCCGGGTCACGAGCACGTCCAGCCCCTTCGATTCGAGGAACTCCCTCGCCAGCCGGATCTGGGTCCCCTTCCCCGCGCCCTCCACGCCCTCGAACACGATGAACGTCCCCCGCCGCTCGACCTTCCGCAGCCGCGGGAACAGCCGCAGCGGGCGGGGGCGCGTCAGCCGGCTGCGGGCCAGCCCGCGCCGCGCGGAGAAGCCCGCCATGAGCATCACCGCCGCGCCGGTCCACAGGGCGAGCCGTGTCCCCGCCAGGTCGATCGTGGCGCCACCCACCGACAGGCGGTGGTCCCCGAGCAGCCCGGCCAGCGCCGGGAAGCCGGCCAGCGAGATGAAGAGCCCCAGCCGGGACAGGACGGTCAGCGAGCCGAAGACCCGACCGCGCAGCTCGTCCGTGACGTTCTCGTGGAGGAGCGTGTACCCCGTGACCCAGGCCGCCCCGGCGGCGGTTCCCACGACGACGGTCATGGCCGCGGCCAGGGCGATGTTCGGCATGGCCGCGAGCACGACGACCGCGCTCCCGCCGACGAGGATCGACAGCGGAAACAGCGTGTCCTTGTCGACGAGCTTCGACACCTGGCCGACGAGGAACATGCCCACCGCCATCCCGACGCCCACCGACGTGACGAGGATCCCCCAGCCCGCCGGCCCGGCCTCCACGGTCTTCTCGGCGAAGATCGGCCCGAGCGACATGACCGATCCCGCCCCGGTGAAGACCAGCACGATCCCGACCGTCATGGCCCGAACGAACGTATGGTCCTTGAGGAACCGAACGCCCTCGCGGAGGTCGTGGAAGGCCTGGCCGGGGTGGAGCCCCCCGCCGCCGCGCCCGCGTCCCATCCGCGCGATCGGCACGCCCCAGATCATGTACGCCGAGAACAGGAAGGTCACGGCGTCCAGCCACAGGGCCACGGCCACCGGGTTCACCTCGAAGTAGCCGATCCGGTTTCCGAGCGCCGCGGTCGCCGCGGCCAGCGCCGTGAACACGATGCCGCCGAGCGGCAACGTGCCGTACCCGGTGGCCAGCGCGACGGTGTTCGCGTTCACCAGCTGGCGCCGAGAGACCAGGTTGGGAATCACGGCGTCGCGGGCGGGCGTCCACAGGAGCGAAAGGCACTCGATGCCGAACGACAGCACGTAGATCGCGACCAGGCTGTCCATGAACGCGAGGGTGAAGTAGCCGATCCCCCGCGTGACGTCGGCGACGACCATGAGCTTCTTGCGGTCGAAGCGGTCGACGAGCACTCCCGCGAACGGCCCGAACAGGATCGAGGGCAGCAGCCGGGCCAGCATGACGCCGGCCACGGCGAACTCGGCCCTGCCGCCGCCGAGCCGGGTGACCAGCGCGACGACTGCCACGAACCCGACCCAGTCGCCGAGCGAGGAGACCAGGATCGCCCGCCACAGCCTGGAGAACGCGGGGTCCCGGAGGAGGTTCCCGAACGTGGCCGGCCTGGTGCCGCGGAGCGCGGCGATCTCTTCGGCGACGCTGGCCACGGCCTACCTCCCGCGGGCGACCTACGCGGCCTCGGTGGGACCGCCTCCCGACTCCGCCTGGTAGCCGCAGTTCGTGCACCGGACGCCGTCGGCGACGGCCACCATCAGCCCCTGGCACCGGGGGCAGGGATCGGCCACCGGCTTCTGCCCCACGGTGAAGTCGCAGTCAGGGTAGCGGTTGCAGCCGTAGAACACGCTCCGTCCGCGCCGCCGGGCCCGCTTCTCGACGAGCTCGCCCTGGCCGCACTTGGGGCACGTGACCCCCGTGCGCTTCTCCTCCTTCTTGATGTACCGGCAGTCGGGGTACCCCGAGCACCCCACGAACGGCCCGTACCGCCCGAACCGCCGCACCAGCTGGCGGCCACACTCCGGGCATGTCTCCTCGAGCAGTTCCGGCTCCGGGCGGACCTGGCCCGAGAGGTCGCGGGTGTACTTGCACTCCGGCCAGTTCGAGCACCCGACGAACTTCCCGGCCCGGCCCAGCTTGACGACGAGGTTCCCGGGCTCCCGGCCCTCCTCGGGACACAGCGGGCACAGCTCGTCGAGCTCCTCCTGGGGCCGCTCGATCTCGCCCTCCTTCTTCTCCAGCAGGCGCTCGAACGGGCCGTAGAACTCGTCGAGGACCTGGACCCACCGCATCTTGCCCTCGGCGATGTCGTCGAGCTCGTCCTCCATCCGCGCGGTGAACGAGTAGTCGACGACGTCGGGAAAGTGCTCGACGAGGAGGTCCGTGACCACCTCGCCGACGTCGGTCGGGTAGAACCGCCGCTCCTCCAGGCGGACGTACTCCCGCTCCAGGAGCGTGGAGATCGTCGGGGCGTAGGTCGAGGGGCGGCCGATGCCGAGCTCCTCCAGCGTCTTGACCAGCGACGCCTCCGTGTACCGGGGCGGCGGCTGGGTCTCGTGGCGCTCGGGGAGCACCTCCAACAGGCGAAGGCCCTGCTCGTCGCGGAGCTCCGGCAGGCGCTTGTCGGCGTCCTCGTCGGCGGCGTCGTCGCGCCCCTCGAAGTACACGCGGCGGAAGCCGTCGAACCGCAGCGTCTGCCCGGTGGCCCGGAGGAGGAGGCGGGGAGCGCCCTCCGCGGTGGCCTCGACGTCGACCGAGACCTGGTCGAGGACGGCCTCGGCCATCTGGCTAGCCACGGTCCGCTGCCAGATCAGGCGGTACAGCCGCGCCTGGTCCCGGCCCAGGTGGCGGGCCAGGTCGTCCGGAAGCCGGGCGGCCCGGGTGGGACGGACCGCCTCGTGGGCCTCCTGCGCGCCGCGGGTCTTCGTCCGGTAGCGGCGGGGCTTCTCGAGCGCGTACCGGTCGCCGTACTGCTCCTTGACCACCTGCTGGAGCTCCTTCAGCGCCGGCGCGGCGACGTTCGTGGAGTCGGTCCGCATGTAGGTGATGAGGCCGACCTGGCCCTCGCCGGGGAGGTCCACCCCCTCGTACAGCTGCTGGGCCACGGCCATCGTCCGCTTGGCCGAGAAACCGAGCTTCCGCGCGGCCTCCTGCTGGAGCGTCGAGGTCGTGAAGGGCGCCGCCGGCCGGCGCTTCGTCTCCCGGCGCCGGACGTCCGCCACCCGGTACGACGCCCGCTCCAGGGCGCCGGCGTGCTCGCGGGCGTCGCCCTCGGCCAGGATCGAGCCCTTCTTGCCCGGCGTGGGGGCCAGCTTGTCGTCCCCGACCTGGACCAGCCGGGCCAGGAAGGCGTCCTCCCGCTCGTCCGGCGTCAGCCGGGCGTCGACCGTCCAGTACTCCTGGGGGCGGAACGCCGAGATCTCGCGCTCGCGCTCCACGACCAGGCGGAGGGCCACGGACTGCACGCGGCCCGCCGAGAGCCCGGGGCGGACCTTCTTCCACAGGATCGGCGAGATGTTGTAGCCGACGAGCCGGTCGATGATCCGGCGGGCCTGCTGGGCCTCGACCAGCCGCAGGTCGATCCGCCGGGGGTGGTCGAACGCCTCCCGGACGGCGTCCTCGGTGATCTCGGTGAACGTGACCCGCTTGGCGTCGTCGGCGGCCACGTCGAGGAGCTCGGCCACGTGCCAGGCGATGGCCTCGCCCTCCCGGTCGAAGTCGGTCGCCAGGTACAGGTCGCCGGACCGCTTGTGGGCGGCCTTGAGCTGGGCCACGACCTTCCGGGCCTTCTCGGGCACCACGTAGTCGGGCTCGAAGTTGCGTTCGGTGTCCACCGCCATGCGGTTCTTCCGCAGGTCGCGGACGTGGCCGTAGGACGCCTTCACCGAGAAGGCCGGCCCGAGGTATCGCTCGAGCGTCTTGGCCTTGGTCGGCGACTCCACGACCACCAGGCTCTTGCCGTTCTTGCTCACTGAAACCTGCTCTCCTATCGGTGCGGGGGGGTTGCTGTCAAGCCGTGCCCGCGCGGTGCCGGCCCATCAGGCGGGCCGCGGGGAGGTCGTCCTGCCACGGGTCGACGGCCGGCAGGACCGCGACCTTCTTCACCACCAGGGTATCCGCGATGCGGTCGTGCCAACCCTGCTTCCGCGGATCGAACGCCGCCCAGAGGTAGCCGATGCCGAGCGAGGCCGCGACGATGATCCGCCCCACGACCTCACGGAACAGCACCGTCTCCCAGTCGGGGCGGGCGAATCCGGCGGATATAACCCGGATCCCCAGCGCATGCTTCCCGAGGGTGCCCCCGGTGAGGCCGGTGGCCACCACGAAGTAGGCCCACAGCAGCCCCAGGACGACCAGCCCCGAGACCCGGAACGGGCCCAGCACGGCCGGGTCCTCGGTCAGCGCGGCGAACGCCCGGCGCAGCGGCGCCGCCCACAGGGCCGTGACGAGGAGGTCGATGGCCATGGCCCCGGCGCGGGACCAGAACCCGGCATACGCCAGCCGCCGGTCGGGGATCGCCGCGGTGTGCGGCGGGGGCGGCGGCTCGGTCCTCATGTCACGTAGAGGTACTTGAGCACCGGGCCCGTGACGCCGACCTGGCGCTCGAGCTCCTCGACCGGGCTCCGCAGCCCGGGGAACCCCCCGCCCACCAGGTCCTCCAGGCTCACCTGGGGCTCGTACTCGACCACGGTGGCCCGCTCCAGCCCGGCGAGGCGCCGGGCCGTCCCCACCGCCACGTCGAAGGTTCCCAGGCGGTCGACGAGGCCGAGGTCCTGGGCCTGCTCGCCGGTGAACGGCCGGCCGGTGGCCACCTGCTCGACCTCGGCCGCGCTCATGTGCCGGCCTTCCGCCACCACGTCGACGAACTGGTCGTAGGACTGGTCGATCATGCCCTGGAAGATCTGGCGCTCCTCCTCGGTCAGGTCGCGGAACGGCGACCCGATGTCCTTGAGCCGGCCGGCCTTGATGATGATCGGCTCGACCCCGAGGTTCCCCGCGGCGCCCTCGAGGTTCAGCAACACCAGGATCACGCCGATCGACCCCGTGAACGTCGAGGGGTTGGCGACGATCCGGCGCGCTCCCGCGGCGATGTAGTAGCCGCCGGAGGCCGCTACCTCGCCCATCGACGCCACCACCGGCTTCCCCGCCCGCTGGACCTCCAGGACCTCGTGGTAGATCTGGTCGGAGGCCACCACCGAGCCCCCCGGCGAGTTGATCCGGAGGATCACGGCCTTGACGGCGTCGTCCTCCCGGGCCTGCCGGAGCTGGGAGACGAGGTCGTCGGCCACGGCCGCGGACGTCAGGTCGCCGGTCTGGACGATCTCGCCCTCCACGCTGACCACCGCGATCTTGTCCGGGCCCTCGCCCTGGACGAACCGCTCGTTCCACACGCCGGCGCTGCGGGGGATCCCTCCCCCCAGCCGGGCAGCCAGGAACACCATGCCGAGGAACAGCACGGCGGCCGTTGCCAGGGCCACCCAACGCTTCCCGCTCACGGCCCGCCATGGTAGCGCGCCAACGGGACTGCGCCGCCGGGGGCGGCTGGTAGGCTGGCCGGGCCGTGCTGGAGTGGCTCGAGCACTTCATCACGAACACCCTGGGCACCTACGGGTACCAGGCCGTGTTCGTCCTCATGGTCCTGGAATCCGCCCTGATCCCCATCCCCTCCGAGGTGACGATGGTCTTCGGCGGGTTCCTCGTGTCGCGGGGACGCCTCGACTTCTTCTGGGTCGGGATGCTGGGGGCCATCGCCAACGTGGTCGGCTCCTGGCTGGCGTACTGGCTCGGGCTGTGGGGCGGCCGTCCGCTGATCGAGCGGTGGGGCAAGTACGTGTTCCTCCGCCCCCACGAGCTCGACCGGGCCGAGGCCTGGTTCGAGCGCCACGGAGAGGCGGCGGTGTTCGTCTCGCGGCTGCTCCCCGTGGTCCGGACCTTCATCAGCCTCCCGGCCGGGGTGGCCCGCATGCCGTTCGGGAAGTTCACGGTGTACACGTTCCTGGGATGCCTGCCGTGGACGTTCGCCCTCACGTGGGCGGGTGTCCTCCTCGGGAACAACTGGGAGACGTTCCTTCGGTACGGCACGCCGATCAGCTACGCGATCGCCGGCGCGCTGGCCGCGTGGATCGCGTGGTGGCTGTGGAAGCGTGCCCGCGCCAGGCGGGCCGCGGCGAGCCCCTCGGAGGCCGCCAGCCCGAGGCGCGATTAGGAACCGCGGTTCAGGCGCTCAGCTCGGAGCAGCCGGGGGCGGTCCACCGCCAGGAACTTCACGCCGGCGGCCGCGGCGGCGCCCAGGATGATCGCGTCGAGGAGGATCCCCCGCCCCGCCGCGACCGCCGAAGCGAGCTGGACGGCCTTGAGCGCCGCGAGCACCACCAGGACGACCACCAGGACCCGGATCGTCTTGAGGTTCGTGCGCGCCAGCGCCGCTCCGAGGGCGGCCTCCCGCCTCGACTCGAGGCGCTCGCCCCGGCGCACCGCCCGGCTGATCCGGCGACGCGACTCCGGGTCGAGCTCCGCCATCCGCCGCCGTAGCTCCGAGCCCGACAGGTCCCGATCGCTCATGCCAGCGCCGGACCACCGGAGTCGAGCCGGACCCGGACCACGGTCAGGCGCTCCCATCGCTCGAGGCCGCCGTGGGCGTCGACGGCCGGGCCCAGCAGGTCGCCCACGTCAGGGCTGGAGGTCGATCTCGGGGGCCACGTCCTGGAGCCCCTCGATCGCCAGGCCGAGGAGCTCGTCGAGGGTGATGCCCAGGCGCTCCTCGACCTCGGTGATCTCCTCCCGGTTGACGCCCGGGGCGAAGGCCTTCTCCTTCAGCTTCTTCTTGACGGAGGAGACCTTCATCCCCCGGGCGCGCTGGGGGCGCACCAGCGCCGCAGCCACCAGCAGGCCGGCGACGGCGTCGGCGTGGACGATCGCCTGCGACATCCGGTCCGTCCGGAACCGCTCGTGGGCGTGGGCCAGCACGCCGTTCACGATCCGCTCCTCGACGCCTGCCTGCCGCAGCCACTCCGCCGCCTGGAAGGCGTGTCGGTCGGCGTCCTCGTGCGTCTGGTCCTGGTCGAGGTCGTGGAACAGCCCCACGAGCGCCCAGGCGTCCTCGTCCTCGCCGAAGTGCCGGCCCAGCCGGCGCATCACGCCCTCCACGCTGATGAGGTGCCGGACGGTGGTCTCCTTCTCGGCCTTGTCGCGGGCCAGGGCCAGCGCGCGCTCGCGGTCCACGGCCCGATGCTAGTCCAGGTGGACCGGAACGCTGGCCACCACGACGCGGGGCTCGAACAGGAGGAGCCGCTTGAAGAACAGCGCGGTCTGGTTGTGGAACACGAACTGCCGCCAGACCGGCCGCATGATGAACTCGGGCAGGACCACGGTCACCACGGTGTCGCCCCGGGCCGTGTGCCGCCGGACCTCCTCGAGGAACGGCGGCCCGTAGTCGCGGAACGGCGCCTCCACCAGGGCCAGCGGCACGTCGATCCGACGCTGGGGGTCCGCCCATTCGCGCATGATGATGGCCTCGTCCTCGGGGTCCTCCACCAGGTACAGGGCCTGGAGCTCCGCGGGCTGGAGCGACTTGGCGTAGACGATGGCGCGGACGCTCGCGTCGTGGACGGCGGAGACCGGCACGATGCAGACGTTCCGTTCCAGTTCCAGCGCCTGCTGCGATCGGGCCGCCCGGGCGGTCGCCTGGGCCCGCTCCTCGGGCAGCAGCGGCACGTCGACGACCACGACCCCGCGCTCGAACAGGAGCCCGGCCTTGAGCATGAACCTCGTGCCGCTCCGGGGCAGGATCGCCCGCACGAGCGAGCGGCCGGTCAGGACCTCGGGCACGACGACGGTGACGAAGTCGTTCGGGCCCCGCTCGATGGCGCGGACGTACCGGCGGATGGAGCGGACCGAGCGGTCCGACACGTTCAGCGGCTCGAGGTCGCGGAACCGGCGGGCCGGGGCCAGCTCGCGCCACCGGGCGGCCGCCTCGGAGACGTCGCCGTCCCCGACGTAGAGGGGGATCACCTCCCGCGCCCGGACCGCGTGGAGCCACGACACCGCGTCCCTGGTGGCGAGGTCGACGTCGGCGACGATCAGCACGACGGTGTTCTCCCCCTCCATCTGGGCCGAGAGCCCCCGGGCCCGGAGGCGCTCCCGGACGCCGCGGTAGTGCCGATGCACCACGAGCATGAGCGCCACCAAGATCGGCACGGCGGTGATCACCATCCAGGCGCCTTCGCGGAACCGGGTGACGATCCCCACGACCAGGACCAGGCCTGTCGTGGTGGCCCCGAAGGCGTTGATCAGGGCGTTCCGCCGCCAGCTCGACTGCTTCCGCCGCACCCACCTGACGACCATCCCGGCCTGGGACAGCGTGAACGCGGTGAACACCGACACGAGGTACAGCGGGATCAGCCCGGTGAGCTCGCCGTCGAACGCCCACACGAGCAGGGCGGCCAGGACCGACAGGATGATCACGCCGTTCGAGAACACCAGCCGATCGCCACGGTTCTTGAACTGGGTGGGGACGAACCGGTCCCGGGCCAGGATGGCGGACAGCCGCGGGAAGTCCTGGTACGCCGTGTTCGCGGCGACGATGAGGATCAGCGTCGTGAACACCTGGAGGGCGAAGAACATCGCGCCCCGCCCGAAGACCGTCTCGCCGATCTGCGACAGGACGGTCCGGGTCACGGCGATCTCCTCGGTCACCCGGACCTGGAGCGCCCGCGCCAGGAAGGTGATCCCCAGGAACATCGACACCGACATGGCGGCCATGATCCCCAGCGTGGCAGCGGCGTTCTTGCCCTGCGGCCGGCGGAACGCCTGGACGCCGTCGGCGATGGCCTCCACGCCGGTCAGCGCGGAGGACCCTTGGGTGAAGGCCCGGAGGACGAGGACCAGGCCCAGCGCCTCGACCGTGGGCAGCGGCTCCGCGGCGGTCTCGGCGGTCGGACACGTCCCCAGGCAGCGGAACGCGCCGGCCAGCACCGTGACGTAGACGATGGCCACGAACCCGTACGTCGGGACGGCGAACAGCGCCCCCGACTCCCGGACGCCGCGGAGGTTCGCAAGCGCGATGAGGACGAGGAAGCCGATGGCCATCGGGACCCGGAACGGCGCCAGCCCCGGGGCGGCCGCGGTCACCGCCGCGGCGCCGGCGGTGACGCTGACCGATGCCGTGACGACGTAGCCGATGAGGATCGCCGACGCGGCCACCAGCCCCGGGGTCGTCCCGAGGTTCTCGCGGGCCACGATGTACGACCCGCCGCCCCGCGGGTACGCCCGGACCGTCTGCCGATAGGACGTCACGACGACGGCGAGGACCACGGCGATCAGCAGCGCGATGGGGATCGCCAGGCTGAGCGCCCCCGCGCCGGCGAGGACCAGGACGAGCATCATCTCCTCGGTGGCGTAGGCGTTAGAAGACAGGGGGTCCGAGGAGAAGACCGGCAGCGCCAGGGTCTTCGGGAGGAGCTGGTGTTCGAGCTTGTGGGAGGCCAGGGCGCGCCCGACCACCACACGCTTCACGCGGTCGGCGATGGTCGCCACGCCCACGGATTCTACGGCCGCCGCGCGCGGGTAGCCGCTGCGGGCGGCGCCGGTTCACTCGTCGATGCGATCCGGCTCCGGCTTCCAGCGGTAGCCGAGACCGGGCTCCGTGATGATGAACCGCGGCCGGCTTGGCTCGTCAGCCAGCTTCGCTCGAAGCTGGCGCACGTAGACGCGGACGTAGTGGGACTCCGTCCCGTACCCGGGCCCCCACACGCGACGGAGCAGCCAGCCATGCGTCAGGAGCTTCCCGGGGTTCGTGGCCATCGCTTCCAGGAGGCGGTACTCGGTCCGGGTGAGGTGGACCAACTCGCCGTGGAGGAGGACCGCCCGACGATGGAGGTCCACCTCCAGGCCCTCGAAGCGAAGGATGGGGCCGGCTCGCTCCGGCGCGGCTCGCCGCTGGACGGCCCGGATGCGAGCCAAGAGCTCGTCGATCGAGAACGGCTTGGTGACGTAGTCGTCGGCACCGGCGTCCAACGCGGCGACCTTCTCCGCATGCGAGTCTTGGACCGAAAGCACGATGACGGGCATCTCCGACCACGTCCGGAGACGTTCGATGACCTCGCGACCGCGGATCCCCGGGAGCCCCAGGTCGACGATGGCCAGGTCCGGGGGGTGGGTCGAGAGCAGCTCCAGGGCCGTCTCCCCGTTCGAAGCGGTCATCACGTCGTACCCGCGGGCCCGCAGGCTCGTCCGAAGCGCCCTCAAGATCTGAGCGTCGTCATCGACGACGAGCACGGTCAGGGCTGGAGCGCTCATCGAAGCGGCAGCCGGAAGACCACCGTGGTTCCCCCTCCGGGCGTGTCCCGGATCCAGATCCGACCTCCGTGTGACTCCACGATCGCCCGGGCGATCGAGAGCCCCAAGCCCGTCCCACCCGTTGCCTCCCCTCGTACGAACGGCTCCATGACCCGCTCGCGCTCCTCGGCGGGGATGCCCGGGCCGCGGTCGCTCACCCGTGCCTCTACCTCATCGCGGAACCGAGCGGCATAGACGGCGATCTCCGAGCCGGGTGGCGCGAATCGGGCGGCGTTCTCCAAGAGGTTGGTCAGCGCCTGGTCCATCTGGACGACGTCCATGGGCACCGAAGGCAGGCCCTCTCGGAGGACCAGCCGGATCCGATGCTGCCGGAGCACGGGGCGCAGCCGGGCCACCACGCCCTCGATGAGCTCGTCCAGGTCGGCCCGAACCTTCTCAGGGGTCAGCGCGCCGGCGCGGATCTGCGATAGATGCATGAGGTTGCCCACCAGGCGGTTCAGCCGCTCCGCCTCCTGGCGGATCGTCTCGAGGAGATCGCGGCGGTCGTGCTGCCCCAGGTCGTCTCCCACGCCCTGCAGGGTGGTCACCGATGCGGTGATCGAGGCCAGCGGTGTCCGCAGATCGTGCGTGACCGAGGAGAACAAGGCGGCCCGCAATCGGTTCTTCTCCGCGTCCATACGTGCTCGATCAGCCTCGCCCGCCAGGCGAGCTCCCTCCAGAGCGAGGCCCATCTGGCCGGCGAACGTGGCGATGACGCTGCGCTCCTCTTCGAGCAGTTGCCGCCCGGGCGGGAGGACGGCGACCACCTGTCCCGCTTCCCGCCCACCGGCTGCCATGGAGACGACCTCGCGCCCTCCCTCGACCTCGGACTCGCCCTGCACCACGATGGTCCGCCGCAGGGGCTCCGCCCTGAGCTCGCAGCGAGCCAGGGCCAGCAGGTCGGTGATGGCGCGCCCGAATCGCTCCAGCACGTCCTCCAGCGCGTCTCCGGAGAGCAGCCGAGTGGCGACATGGTGCAGGAGCCGGGCCTCCCGTTCCCTCCGCTCCGCCCTGGCCCGCTGGTCCAACGCCCTGGATAGCAGGGTGCCCACGATCGCGGACACGGCCAGGAACACCGCCAGGGCGGCGAGGTCGTCGGTTCGCTCCACCGACAGCGTGTGGAGTGGCGGTGTGAAGAAGAAGTTCAGGCCGAAGAACGACAGCACGGATGCCGCCAGGCCCGCGGTCAAGCCGCCGGCCGCAGAGGCTCCGGCGACGGCCAGGACGTAGACGAGGGCGGCGATCACCGGCGATGGCCGGCCGGGGAGGGCCGCCGGGAGCGTCGCCAGACCAGTGAGGACCACCGCCACCATGGCGGGCCGGAGGAGGCGGATCGCGCTTCGCCTCGAGGCGCGAGACATACCGGCCCCTAGGGTGCGCCCCCGGAGCGGGGAGCGACAACCGCTGGGTTCTCGCTTTTACGACTTCTTGTCGGAGGGAGGTGTCGCCTTGATGCCTCTCGACCGGGGTCACGGCCATGCTCCGGCCGATGGGGGACTTCCTGGTTGGTGTCGCGTTCGGCGTCCTGACCGGCCTGCTGTTAGGGCCGGTCGTGCGCGCCGCCATCGCGCGGCGGGAATACCGCCAAGCGTACCGCGAGGCCACGCTCACAGAGGAGCTCCTCGACCGGATGGGGACACCCGGGGGCCGCTCGACCCAGGGCGACGGCACGTCGTGACCCGTCCCATCGTCCTGTTCAAGCGGGTCCTGGTCGGCCGGCAGATGCCCAGCCACCGACTGGAGCACACACTTCTTTCGAAGGTCCTCGCCCTGCCGGTGTTCGCCTCCGACCCGCTGTCATCCAACGCGTACGCCACCGAGGAGATCTTGCTGGTCCTCGTGGCGGCGGCAGGTGCGTCCGCCACCTCCCTCGTGCTTCCGATCGCCATTCCGATCGCCATCGTGCTGGCCATCGTCGTCACGTCGTACCGACAGACCGTGCGCGCCTACCCGTCCGGCGGCGGCGCCTACATCGTGTCCCGGGAGAACCTGGGAGTGACGCCTGGGCTCGTCGCCGCCGGAGCGATCCTCACCGACTACGTCCTGACGGTCTCCGTATCCGTCTCCGCCGGTGTGTTCGCCATCACCTCGGCGGCGCCAGGGCTCGCGGACGCCCGGGTTCCGCTGGCGCTCGGCTTCGTCGCGTTCGTCACGCTGGCGAACCTTCGAGGGGTCCGCGAGTCGGGGACCCTATTCGCCCTCCCGACGTACGCCTTCGTCGTCTCGGTCTTCACCATGATCGGCGTGGGGCTGGTGGAGTGCGTGGAAGCCTGTCCCCGGGCAGCGGTGGAGCACCCGATCGAGCAGGGGGCCGGCGCCGTGACCCTGCTGGTCATCCTCCGGGCGTTCTCCTCGGGCTCGACGGCCCTCACGGGGGTGGAGGCCATCTCCGACGGTGTCCAGGCCTTCCGTCGTCCGCGGGCCCGGAACGCGGCGGCGACCCTGTCGGTCATGGCCGCGATCACGATCTCGATGTTCCTGGGCATCTCCCTCCTGGCCGTTCGCTCCGGGGCCCTGCCGAGTCATCAGCGGTCGGTGGTCTCCCAGATCGCGGAGGGCGTCTTCGGACACGGGTTCGGCTTCTACGCGGTACAGGTGACCACAGCGGGGATTCTCATCCTGGCCGCCAACACCGCGTATCAGGACTTCCCTCGGCTCTCCGCCATCCTGGCCCGCGACCGGTTCATGCCGCGGCAGTTCGAGAACCGGGGCGATCGCCTGGTGTTCTCCAACGGCATCGTCGTGCTCGGGCTGCTGGCGGCCGCCCTGCTGATCGCGTTCGACGCGGACGTATCGCGGCTGATCCAGCTCTACGTCGTCGGGGTGTTCACCTCCTTCACGCTCTCGCAGACCGGGATGGTCAGGCGATGGCTGCGGACGCGGGAGCCGGGCTGGCGTCGCAGCATCGTCGTCAACGGGACCGGCGCGGCGGCCACGTTCGTGGTGCTGATCGTCATCACGGCATCGAAGCTCGTCCACGGAGCCTGGATCGTGATCGTGGCCATCCCTCTCCTGGTCGTGCTGCTTCGAGCGATCCACCGCCACTACGCCCGAGTGGAGGCCATGCTGCGCCCGGGGACGGTCGCTGCCACGGCACCGACGGCCACCAACCGCACCGTCGTGCTGGTGACCGACTTCGACGCCGCTGCCGCTCGGGCGCTCGGATACGTGCGCTCCTTCCGGCCAGCCGACCTCCACGTCGTGTACGCGGGATCCCTGCCGCGGGAGGAGGCGGAGCTCCGCTGGTCCCGGATGGCGGGGCCGGGACTCCCGCTCCGCACCGTCACCGGCCCCAGCCAGGTCGAGGCCGTGCTCGCGTACGTCCGGGCGGTGCCTCGGGAGCCGGGCGACTTCGTCAACGTGGTCATCCCGGAGCTGTTCCGGAGACGCTCGTTGTGGCACGCCATCCGCCAGCCGGTGACGTTCCGGCTCAAGGTCCGCCTGTTGGCAGAGCCACAGGTCGTCGTGACCGACGTACCGGTCGTCGAAGACAGGAACGAGCATCCCAGGAGCGAGGGGAGAGCGCTCGTCCCGCGGCGCACCGCGGCCGTGGTGTTCATCGCGGACGTGCATGACGCTTCCTTACGGGCCGTTCGCTACGCCCGTTCCCTGCAGGCCGCGGAGACCCGGGCCGTCTACGTGTCGCTGGAGCCGAACGAGGACCTCGGAGAGCTGTTCTCCCGGTGGGCGTCGTCGCGGCCCGAGATCCCGTTGGAGGCGGTGCAGGCGCCGTTCCGCGACCTGGGCGCCGCGGTCCTCGACGAGGTCCGACGGGCGACCGCGGATCCAGGGACCGTGGCGTCCGTCGTCATCGCCGAGTACCTCGTCCCCCGGTGGAGACACCGCATCCTGCACAACAATCGCGCCTTGTTCATCAAGCGGCTGCTGCTCTTCGAACCGCGGGTCATCCTCTCCAGCGTTCCTTACCGGCTGGCGGCGGACCCGGGTAGGCGTCGCTCAGACAGCGGGGGCTAGGACCGGCCCGGGGTTGTGATCTCCGGCCCGAGGGGTACGCTGACGCTGTGCACTTCGTCATCATGGGGTGCGGCCGGGTCGGGTCCGAGCTGACGATCGACCTCTCCCAGCGCGGCCATACCGTGGCGATCGTCGACAAGCGGGCGGAGGCCTTCGACCGGCTGCCGCCGGGGTTCGACGCCAAGACCGTCGTGGGCATCGGCTTCGACCGCGACACGCTCGAGGAGGCCGGGATCCGCGACGCGGACGCGTTCATCGCCGTCTCCAACGGCGACAACTCGAACATCGTTTCGGCCCGCGTGGCGCGGGAGCACTTCCGCGTGCCGCGGGTGGTGGCCCGGATCTACGACCCGCGGCGGGCCGACATCTACGAGCGCCTGGACATCCCCACCGTGGCGACCGTCCGGTGGGCGTCCCGCCAGATCCGGCACCTGCTGTTCCACGGCCGCGAGCAGATGCGCGAGACGTACGCGGGCGGGACGCTGCTGCACCTCCAGCACGAGGTCCCGGCCCACCTGGTCGGGAAGAAGATCTCGACGGTGGAGGCCGACGGCGAGGTGGACGTGGCCGGCGTGGAGCGGGGCGGCAGCGGGTTCATCCCGACCCGCGACTCGACGTTCCAGGAGGGCGACGTCGCGCACTTCATCGTCCACAAGGACGCCGTCGACAAGTTCGACGTGATGATGGAGCCGGCCGGGGAGTGAGGCCGCGATGAGGGTCGTCGTCGGGGGAGCCGGGAACATCGGGCGGCACCTGGCGAACGACCTTCACCTCCGCGGCCACGACGTCACCGTCATCGAGCAGGACCGGACGGTCCTCGAGCGCGCCCAGCAGGAGGCCCCGCCGGGCGTGACGTTCGTGTTCGGCGACGCCTGCGAGCCCTGGGTGCTCGACAAGGCGGACCTCGGGTCGGCGGACGTCGTGGTGGCCGCCACCGGGGACGACGAGGACAACCTGGTGATCTCGCTCCTGTCGAAGCAGGAGTACGGCGTCCCCCACGTGGTGGCCCGCGTGAACCACCCCAACAACGAGTGGCTGTTCAACGAGACCTGGGGCGTGGACCTCCCGATGAGCCCCCCGCACGTCCTCACGGCCATCGTCGAGGAGTCCGTCACCGTGGGGGACCTGATCCGCCTGTTCAAGCTGGAGCGTGGGCGCGTCACGCTGCTGGAGATGACGATCGACGCCGGCGCTGCGATCGCCGGCCGGCCGATGTACGAGCTCCGGCTCCCGCCGGACTCCGCCATCGTCGCCATCCTGCGCGAGGGGCACGTGGTGATCCCCCAGCCGGAGACCCAGCTCGTCGCAGGCGACGAGCTCCTGGCCATCGCCACCGCCGAGGCCGAGGGGGAGCTCCGCGTCGCGGTGCTCGGAGGCTCCGAGCCCGGCGACCAGCGGCGCTGATGGCCGAGGTCACCGTCGAGGTCGCCGAGGGCCCCGACGCCGGCGTCCAGATCCCTGTCGACCGTCCGATCGAGGTCGGGCGCGAGCCCGGGCTCGGGCTGACGCTCGGGGACACCCTGGTCTCACGCCGCCACGCCCGCATCACCCCGACCCGGGGCGGCGTGCTCGTGGAGGACCTGGGGTCGCTGAACGGCACGTTCATCAACGGAAACCAGGTCCACGCGCCGTCGTTCGCCTCGGCCGGGGACCAGATCCTGGTCGGGGTCACGGTCATCCAGCTGCGGAGCCCGCGGGAGGTGGCCCAGCGGCCGTCGGCCGTCCGGCCGGTGCCGCCGGCGCTCCGGGTCGAGACGCCGGCGCCGAACTACCTCCCGCCCGACCTCCAGCGGGCCGCGCCCGGCGCTCCGCCGGCCGGGCCGGGGCAGGGTCCGACCGGGCCGCTGGCGCCGGTGGGGCGGGCTCCCGAGGTCCCCGTGCCGGAACTCGACCCGCTCCTCGACGTCTACACCAAGCGCAAGGCCTTCATCGCGCCGATCGGGATCCTCGCCGTGGCGGCGTTCGCGCTGATGATCTGGCTCGCGCTGCGGTAGGGCGCTACCCGCGGAGCGCGAAGTACAGCAGCAGCAGCGCCGCGGTCACGCCGATCGCACCCAACGTGAGGACGAGCGGGACCAACGACCGCGTGGCCGGCCCCCGGACGGCCGCCGGCCGCGCGGCGAACCCGTAGCCGGCCGGCTCGAGCTTGCGCCGGACGAGGTGCTCGTCCTC
>DASZZY010000137.1:0-28530 GCA_036260395.1 Actinomycetota bacterium | reverse complement strand
CCGGACGTCCGATCGGATTCGTGGGGCCCGTCCACGTCAGGAAGTCGATCCCCCGCTGGATGTCCGAGGACATCAGGAAGTACGTCCGCGTGCCGTCGGGGTTGTCGACGATCTTGAACGGCTCCGTCACCCACGAGTTGACGCCGGCGAGCGTGAACGAGGCGGTCTCGGTGAAGGTGAAGCGCCCCTGGTCGTCGACGGAGTAGTCGAGGACCTTGACCCCCTGGGAGTAGTACCCCATGAAGATCCGCCGCTCATCCGGGATGTGGTGGATGACGTGGACCGTGCAGAACGTCGCGGCGGGAACGGTGGGGCTCCCTCGCCACACGGCCTTGTCGTCCCCGACCTCCTTCGCGTACGGGAAGTACGGCGGGCCGCCGTTGAGATCCCGGACTCGCTTCGTGAGGTCGTAGACATGGATGCCGCCGTTCCCGTACGGGTTGTCGATCCCCGGCGAGCAGGAGGCCCCCGGCGGCACGACGCCGCCGCCACGCTCGTCGGTCACGAAGAGCGACTTGTTGTCGGGGGAGGGGTCCGACTCGTGAGAGACGCTGACGCCCTCTTCGGACGGCACTTCCAGGTTGTTGTTCGCCTGGTTCGCCGGCCGACCTGGGTGGTTGTAGTTCCCCCGGAAACGCCACCCGCGGAGGTGACGGACGGGGGTCGTCGGCGTGTTGGGACCGATCGCGCTGCAGTCCGTGACCATCGCTGCGGTGCGTGTCCCTGGCCGTTCCGTGCACTCCAGGGGCCGCCCGTTGAGCCCCTCACCGGGGACGAACATCCCGCGGATGTCGAAGATCAACGTGGCGTTCAGGCCCGCGCAGTACAGCGTCGAGCGGACCACCGTGATGTCGTGGCAGTTGGCCGCCGAGGTGGGATCGTTCGGCCTCGGCAGTTCCTCGCCGTCCGGGTCGCGCTGACTCCAGTCGGGCCGGTGCTCCCACGACAGGCGGTAGACCTGCGGGTTGCACTGCTCGCGCTTCTCCGCGAGCGTGATGGTCCCGTCGCCGTTGGCATCTGTGAAACGCATGCACGAGCGCGCGTTGATGACGTCGATCCAGGTGTTCACGGTGTTCGAGTCGGACGCGCTGTTGTAGAAGATGCCCGGCCGGTTGGGGTCGGCCGTCACCGTATGCGACAGCCCGCGGAGGTGGATGAGGCGAAGCTCGCGCACCTCGAACCCCGGGGTCCCGAGCCCGCTGATGTCGATGAGCTCCAGCCCACCGCCCGGCGTGTCGTGGCAGCGGCCGGTCGCGTCGGTGGTATCCGCCATGAGCACCGGGTCTACCCGGGGGGTGACGGCGACGTCGTGCTGGAGCCCAGTCACCGCGGTGTTGATGTCACATTTCGCCGAGCCGTGATCCGCGACCCACGTCGGATCGACGGTCTCGGTCACCTGCCCGTTGACGACCTCGCGATCGATGAGGCGGAGGATGCGCTGGCCGATGAACGGCTGCGGGGCCGAGCTCGCCGCGGTGGTCACGCCCTGGCCGAGCGTGCCGGACGAGGAGTAGAGATCGCCGTTCTTCTCGAAGAACTTCAGGTCGGACCCGGGGTTGGCCGCGAAGTTCTCCAGGAACGTCCACGTCCCGGCCCCGCGGGCGATCCCCGTGCCGGGCGCCACCCCGTTGGTGAGCCACTGGGGCGTGTTGGGGTTGGTGTGGTCGGCGCGGGCGGGGACCATCGGGACCACTAGGAAGGCGGCCAGCATGCCCAGAACGGCTGCTTGCCTCGAGCGACGTCGCATCATCCTCGTCCTCCGTACGGGTTCGGGCCTTGTCTCCTTCGCCACGAGAGGGGGATTTTCCTGCTCCCGATAAGATGCCCCGATGCCGATCGGTGATCTCTGGCCCCTCCTGGCCCGAGCGGATCCGGCCCAGGCGCACCACCATCTGTGGCTGGCCTCAGGCTGGTTGCCGGCGGTGGCGACGGCGCTGGCAGCGGGGGCCGTGCTGGCGTGGCCCTCCGTCCGCCGTCCGGTGCGGGAGCCTGCCGGGCCGCTCGACCCGTGGGACGGCCCCCTGAGTGCTCTTCAGACCTGGACCCGGGCGGCGGCGGTCGGGTTCGTGGTCCTCGCCGCGGTCGCCGGGCGGGTCGGCGACCAGAGCGAGCTTCGGAACATCGCATCGGCACTGGTGGCCGCGGGCTGGCCGCTGGCCGTCTTCGTCAGCGCCGCCGGAGGGCCGATCTGGCGCTGGCTGGACCCGTGGGACGGCGCCGCCCGCCTGCTCGGGTCCGGCGATCCCGGCCCGAAGAGCGGGGACGTCCGGCTCGCGGTCGGCGTCGCCGTGGCGTGGACCTGGTACCTGAGCGCCTATCCCACGCCGCTGGCGCCGAGGACCGTGGGCCTGGCGCTCGCCGCATACGGGATCGCGATGCTGGCCGGCTCGCTGGTGGTCGGACGGCGGCTGTGGCTCTCCCGGACGGACGTCTTCGGGGTGTTCCTCGGGTGGCTCGGCCGGCTGCCACGCGGCGCCCTGCGGGCGTGGTCGCCGCCGCGAGGGAGCGAGGCGCTGCTCGGCGTCCTGGCCGGTGGCCTGCTGTTCGGCCTCGTCCGTCGTTCCAACCTCTGGGGCGAGCTCAACGTCGTCCCCGCGGCCACCGCGCTGGCCACCCTGGGCCTCCTGGGGTCCTGCGCGCTGGTGGCGGTGGCCTTGATGGCGGCGGAGCGGTGGGCGGCCGCTCGAGGCGCTCCGGGGGCCGTCGCGGCGGCGGCCGTGCCAGCCGTGGCCGCCGTGGCCGTGGCTGCCTCGGTGGCCAGCAGCCGGGTGTTCACGGCCGTCCAGCTGCTACCTCGGCTGGCGTCCGACCCGCTCGCGCTGGGCTGGGATCTGTTCGGCACGGCCGACCTCCCGATCCAGGCGCCGGTGGGCCCGGCCCGGGAGCTCGCCCTCCAGCTCGCGGTCCTGGTCGTCGGTCACGCCGCCGGCGCAGCCGTGGCGGCCGGCCGGCCGGCGGAGGGCCGGCTCCCCGTCGCGGTCGCGCTGGCCGCGCTGATGGCGGCGGCCTCGGCATCCATGGTGGCCGCGGCGGTCACCGTGCTCGGCGTCCAGGCGCCGTGACGCCGGGTTCCGGGACGGCGGGTGGTATCCAGCGCCTCGTGGTCCTGGCCGACACGCACATCCCCCACGCTGCGAAGCGCCTCCCCGCGGGGCTGTTCCCCCACCTCCGCCGAGCGGACGCCATCCTGCACGCCGGGGACGTCACCGCGCCGGAGGTCCTCGAGGAGCTGGCCGGCTACGCGCCGGTGTGGGCCGCGATCGGGAACAACGACGGTGCCGACGTCCGACGGTGGGGCGGGACGGACGAGGTCCACGTCGATCTCGGGGTCCCGGTCGCGATGGTCCACGACGCCGGCAGGAGGGCGGGGCGCGAGGGCCGGCTCCGCCGGCGCTTCCCCGGCGCCGGACTGATCGTCTTCGGCCACTCCCACGTCCCCGAGGTGGTGCGGACGGAGGGCGCCTGGCTGCTCAATCCCGGCAGCCCGACGTGGAAGCGCCGGGAGCCGGCTCCCACGTTCGCCGTGGTCGGCATCGACGGCGACCGGGTGCGCCGTCCCCGCGTTGTCGCGCTCACCTGATGGGAACGGGACGCCGCGCCGGATGCTTGCCCGGGGGTCGAGCGGCGGGGAGACTCGCGCCGTGGCCCACCGCTTCGGAGGCCAGGTGCCGCCCCGGACCAAGGGCGTGCTCGCGGCGCTCGCGGCCGTGCTCGGCGTGGCGACGGCGATCGGCATCGTCGTCCTCCGCCCGAGCGGCGGCGAGCGCCCGAACCTGCGCGGGCTGGGCTTCACGGGCGAGGTCTACGAGGCGGAGGTGGTGGCCGCCGACCTGGTGCCTTGTCAGGGCCAGCCGGAGGAGGGCGTGGAGTGCCGCCGGATCGCGTTCGAGCTTCGGGAGGGCCCCGACGCCGGGCGGACCGCGAGACAGGAGTTCGTCCAGACCGCTTCGGCGCCCGACCTGGCGCCCGGAGACGACGTCCTCCTGGCCCGCGACCCCCAGGCCGCCCCGGGGTTCGAGTACCGGTTCGTCGATCGCGACCGCGGGGTCCTGCTGTTCTGGCTGGCCGCGGCGTTCGGTCTGGCGGTCGTGGCCCTCGGCCGCCTGCGGGGCGTCGCGGCGCTGGCAGGCCTCGCCGTCAGCATCGGCGTGCTGCTGTGGTTCGTCCTCCCGTCGATCCTCGACGGCCGGAACCCCCTGGCCGTAGCGCTGGTCGGCTCGGCCGCCATCGCGTTCCTGGCCCTGTACCTGGCCCACGGCTTCTCGACGATGACGACCGTGGCGCTGCTGGGCACGCTCGGCAGCCTGGCGCTCACCGCGGTGCTGGCCAACGTGTTCGTCGGGCTGGCGGCCATCTCCGGCTTCGCCAGCGAGGAGGCCGTCATCGTCCAGCTGGGGGCGGCCCGCATCGACCTGGCCGGCATCGTCCTCGGCGGGGTGGTGATCGGCGCCCTCGGCGCCATCGACGACATGACGGTGACCCAGGCGTCGGCGGTGTGGGAACTCCAGGCGGCCAATCCCAGGATGGGCCGTGCCGCCCTGGCCGGCGCCGGGATGCGCATCGGCCGCAACCACGTGGCCTCGACCGTGAACACGCTGGCTCTGGCCTACGCCGGGGCCTCGATGCCCGTGCTGCTCCTGCTGATCCTGTCGCGCCAGCCGCTGACGACCGTCGCCAGCGGCGAGGTGATCGCCACCGAGATCGTCCGCACCCTCGTGGGCAGCATCGGCCTGGTGGCGGCGGTCCCGCTGACCACCTGGCTGGCTGCGTGGGCCGCTCCCCAGCCGCGCCGCGCCGCGGAGGACCCTGGCTAGCCGAGGACCTCGGTCGTGGGGTAGGTGACATCCGGGCGGCGGTGGCGCCCGATGGGGACGCCGGACACATCCCTCGTTGCGGGCGAGATCGCCGCCGGTGTAGCGTCGCTGCAAGAGGAGGAGCCGGTCCAAGCGGAAGGTTTCAGGACCACGACAACCGATCTGTTCCCGGTCGAGCGCGAAGGGCGCGGGAGGGGCCTGGCGCTCCCCTGGTTGCTTCAACACGCCGCGCCCAGCCGCGATCCACCGTAGCCGAGCTCTGCCCGAACGGCGAAGAGGCATGCGGCAGTGCAAAGGAGGAATCGTGCAAAGAAGAACAAGGTTTGTCCTTCTGGCCCTCTCGGTGTTCCTGGCGGCGGCCGTCTTGCCGGCGTCCGCGGGCCACCGGCGAGACCCTCACACGCCCAACCTCAGGCCGTTGGGGCACATCGTCGAGCCAGCCAGCCTCGGCGCATTCGGTCACCCGAACCCGGACATCCACACCGACATCGCGTTCTGGGGCACGCATGCGTTCCAGGGGAACTGGGATGGGTTCAACATCCGGGACATCTCCGATCCGCGGGACCCCTCGACGGTCTCCCGCACGTTCTGTGACGGGAACCAGGGCGACGTCGTGGTCTGGCGCGACGTCCTGGTGCGGTCGTGGAACTCCCCGGCCCCGGCGGGCGCCACGTGTGACGGCCAGCCGGTCCCCGAGGGGTTCGAGGGCGTCCACATCTTCGACATCAGCCGGCTGCGGAACCCCCGGCTGGTGGACGCCGTGGAGACCGAGTGCGGGTCGCACACCGCGACCGGCGTCCCGGACCTGCGCAACGGCCGGCTGCTGATCTACAACAGCCCTTCCAACCACGAGTGCCCGGGCATCGACATCATCGAGGTCCCGCTCGACACGATGGACGCGCAGTACCTGCGCTTCGAGCCGGCGGGACGCCCGTGCCACGACACCGGCGTGATCCTGGGAGACGCCAGGCTCGCGGCATGCGCGGGCGGTGACGGGTTCACCGTCTGGACCCTCCCGAGGAACCTGGCGAACCCAGCGTTCCTGTACTCGCAGACGGTTCCGAACGTGACGATCGGCCACTCCGCGGCATTCACCTGGGACGGCGAGGTGCTCGTCTTCGGCCATGAGCCGGGAGGCGGGGTCGTGGCCGAGTGTGAGGCGGACGACCCGGCGTTCAAGAAGTCGGCGTTCTTCTTCGAGGCCCGGACCGGCGACTTCCTCGGAATGTGGACGCTCCCGCGGCCGCAGGAGTCCACGGAGAACTGCACGATCCACAACTTCAACGTGGTGCCCGTGCGGACGAACCGGTACATCCTGGTGAGCGGCAACTACCAGGCGGGGACGTGGGTGACGGACTTCACCGACCCGTCGAACCCGCGGACGGTCGCCTGGAGCGACCCGCCGCCGCTGCCGGTGCCGCCGGGAACGCCGTTCTGCTGTGAGGTCGGCGGAGCCTGGTCGACGTACTGGTACGAGCACCCCAGGCACGACGACTTCCTCGACCGGTTCCGGCCGGCGACCCTGCTCTGGGAGACGAACATCACCGAGGGACTGAACATCTTCATGCTGGAGTCCCCCAGGGTCCGGAAGGTGGTCCCGGTCGGTCACCTGAACCCGCAGACGCAGGAGTTCACGCTCCCGTAGGCGGCTCGAAGCTAGTTGATGGGTGGGCGAGGCCTTCGCCCACCCCTCACTGGTTCCGGGAGCCCCTCGGTCAGGTCTCGCTGGACGCCAGCGTGCGGAGGTCGACGCCCTCGTCCTCCAGCAGGCGCCGCTCCGGGGCGGCGCGCGAGCCGATGAGGCGCATGGCCCTCCGCACCTCGCGGCCTCGGTTCAGCCCCAGCGCGGCGAGGACCCTCCCGTCCTTCAGGTAGAACGCGACGAAGTCCCGCTCCTCCATCGAGCCGCGCACGACGATCCGGTCCCACGTCGCCGCGAAGCCGGCGTACTGCAGGTTGTACTCGTACTGGTCCGACCAGAACCAGTGCGGGTCGTCGAACGGCTCCCCGCGGCCCAACATGGATCGCGCCGCCGCGACGCCCTGCTTCAGCGCGTTGTCGTAGTGCTCCACGCGCATCCGGTGGCCGAACAGCGGGTGGAAGTGGTTGGCCACGTCCCCGGCCGCGTAGACCCCTTCGGCGCTCGTCCGGCACCGCTCGTCGACCACGATCCCGTTGTCGACGGCGATCCCCGCCGAGACGGCCAGGTCAACGTTCGGCTCGATGCCGATGCCGGCCACGACGGCCTCGCCCTCGATGTTCGACCCGGCGGTCGTCCGGACCAGGACCCCGGCGGAGGTCTCCTCGACCCCCTCGACCCCCTCGCCCGTGCGGAGGTCGACGCCGCGCTCGCGGTGGATGTCGGCGTACAGCTGGCCCATCTCGGGCCCGATGGCGCGGACGAGCGGCGTGGCCTGCATCTCCAGGACGGTCACCTCGGCGCCGACCGTGCGGGCGGACGCGGCCACCTCGGCCCCGATGAACCCGGCCCCCACCACCACCAGCCGCCGGCCGGGAGCCAGGTGCGAACGGATGCGGTCGGCATCCTCGAGCGTCCGGAGGCTCAGGACGCGCTCGCTCGGCGGCCCGCGGAGCTTCCGCGCGCGGCCCCCCGTGGCCAGCAGCAGGCCCTCGTAGGCCACCCGCTCGCCGCCCTCGAGGAACGCCGCGCGTTCGTGGGCGTCGATCCGCTCCACGCGGACGCCGAAGCGAGCCTCGATGCCCTGCTCCGCGTACCAGTCCGGCGGCCGGACCAGTCCGGCGTCGAAGGGCTGCTCCCCCCGGAGGTACTCCTTGGAGAGCGGTGGCCGCTCGTAGGGGGGGTGCGCCTCGGCGCCGATGAGCATCACCTCGCCGTCGAACCCCTCCTCCCGCAGGGTGGCCGCCGCGGTCGCTCCCGTCAGGTTCGCCCCGACGATCACCAGGCGGGGCGGCATCACGCCTCGATCTGGAGGGCGTCGCCCTCCACGCGCACCGCGAAGGTCCGCACGGGCTCGACGGCCGGCGGCGCCAGGACCGCGCCCGAAGTCACGTCGAACTCGCTCCCGTGGCACGGACAGATCACGGCCGTGGCCTCGAGGTCGCCGTCAGCCAACGAGCACAGCTGGTGCGTACAGGTGTCGTCGAAGGCGTGGAAGCTGCCGTCCACCCTTGCCACCGCCACCCGCGTGCCCTCGACCTCGAACGCGCGGACCTCGCCCTCCGGCACGTCGCCGGGGCGCCCTACGGTCACGAACTCCGCCATGGCTCTCCTTCCGCTGGGGCCTCCGAGGGTGCCGGTGGGCCGTCGGGAGCGCCCCAGGACCACCCGCACCATCCGTGCTTGTAACACGAGTGGCCGGTTGGGGCGGACGTCCGCGTATCGCGACGGAGCGGTCGGGGAGGAGAGCGCCTAGTCGGCTCGGGCCGGGTGGGCGTTCGCCGTGGCGATCCGGATCGCGTTCGCCATGGCCCTGAGCAGCGAGTTGATGTCGAACGGCTTCGTGACGTACGTGGCGCCCAGTGCCCGGCCGGCGTCGACGTCGCGCTGCTGGACCTTCCCGCTGAGGAAGACCGCGGGGAGGTGGGCGTCATGCCGGAGGACCTGGAGCAGCTCGAACCCGCTCATCCCACGGAGCTTGACGTCGATGACCGCGACGTCCGGGAGGCCGTGCTTGGCGACCTGGGCCCGCGCCTCGTCGGCGCCGGCCGCGTCGAACACCTCGTAGCCCTCCAGGAAGAGCTGGATCGTGAGCAGCCGCCTCACGTCGTCGTCGTCATCCACCACCAGTACCGAGGGCATCCCGTACGTCCCCTTCTCGGGCCTTCGCGTGCTTTCTATAGGATTTGTTCGGTCCCGGGGTCCAGATCCTTTAGCGTCACTGGGTCTCACCGAGCCCCACCTCGGTCGTGACGGTGGCGCCCCCCGGCGCGGGGGAGATCCCCAGGGCCACGCTGATCGCCTCCCCGGACGGGACGCCGTCGACCGCGCAGACCGCGACGCCGCCGCCGACCTCGCACGAGGCGCCCTCGGCGCTCGCCGAGGCGATGTCGAAGTCCCCCGTTGGGGCGTCCGTCTCCGTACCGGTGGGCCCGACGACGGGCCCGTCGGACTCGTCGGACACGGAACGAAGCACGAGCTGCATCTGGAGGGCGCCGGTCGGCGTGGGGCCGGCGTTCTGCATCGTGACGGTGAAGGTCTCCTGGCAGTCGTACGTCCCGCCGAGGCTGAGCGTCCGCACGCGGCCCTCGTCCGAAGCGCTGCAGCTGGCCGTCAGGGCGACGGACCCCAGCTCCGCCGCCGGCGCGAGGGCGGGGGGCTCCTCGCCGTCCGCGGCGTCCTGGCCGTCGGCGCCTCCGCCCACCAGGCGACACGCGGAGAGCAGCAGGATGGCGGCGAGCGCCAGGGCCCCTCGCCACCCCGAGCGGCCACGTGGCCCGGCGCTCACGCCCGCTGCCTCATCGCCGGGCCACCAGGAACTCGACGCGGACGGCCTCGGTGTCCGGCAACACCACGACCCGGCCCGTGGAGGTCGTCCAGCCGGCCGGCACCAGGAAGTACTTGCCGCCGCTACGTACGAGGAACGTGAGGCCCGAGTAGCGGAACCGGTAGGCGGCCTCCTCGCCCCGGAGTGCCCGCTTGACGATCCCCGGGCCGCCGAGGTGCAGGTCGCGCTGGGCGTAGACGACGACGGACGGCTGGCGCCCGAGCCCGAGGGCCAGCTGTTGCGCCCGTCCGCGGCCCAGCGCCTTGGCGTACTCCGACATCGTCCAGAACAGGCTGAGCGCGATGAGCATCCAGACGAGCGCCATCCCCGCAGCCCACAGCCGGCGCTGCTCCGGCGTCTCGGCGGCTCGCTGTGGCGTGGCCGCCCGAGCCCTCCGTCGGGCGTAGAGCCCGTAGCCGATCAACGCGATCCCGATGCCGGAGCTCAGCTGCTGGAACAGGAACGGCGTGGCGAACGGCAGCGGCTCGAGCGCCGCCCAGATCCCGAGCAGCAGCAGCACGCCGCCCAACGCGATCATGGCGGTGGACAGGCGCTCGATCAGGACCGCCGCGTCGCCCCCTCGGTCGGCGCGCCGGATCACCGCGGAGTGGGCCGCGATCGCCGCCAGTGCGATGAGCAGGATGGCTCCGAGCGGGATGAACACGGCGTCGGTGCTGCTGAGGACGATCTCCTGGACGGTGAGGCCCAGCACGCTGGCGTCCAAGCCGAAATAGGTGAACGTCGCGTTCGTCGAGACCCAACCGAAGTAGAAGGCCAGCGCGCTGAGGAGCGTGGCCGGCCCGATGACCGTGGCGACGGTCTGGAGCATCCGACGGAGCGAGCCCGATTCGACATCGGGCGCCGGCGGGCCTCCGCCGTCGGCCGCCGGTCGTTCGACAGGTGAAGCAGGGGCTGCCGGTGGGCGCCCGTCGGATGGCTCCTTCGCCACCTCGGGCGCGACGAGGGCTCGCGCGGCCGCAGGCTCGTCCGTCCCCGGTCCGCTCTCGCCGGAGGAGCGCTCGCCCATCCGACCTCTCCCTCCCTTCGAACCCTGCCGGTTCATCCTACGCAAGTCGTCATCCGGTTTCTTCCCTTCAACCCGCCCTTCCGTCGTCGGGCGACTTGACCGTGATCGGCACGGGATGCTTACTAAGCTCCACGGATCGTGGCCGGACGGGAAGGGGGGTACGCGTGGCCAGGCAGCGGCACAAGGTCGAGCGTCGAGGGAGGCGGTGGGCCGTCCGCCGCGAGGACCGCCCGGACGACCCGGACGAGTTCGCCGCCTCCTTCGAGATGAAGACGGAGGCCGAGCGGCACGCCCGCCGCGTTCGGGAGTACTGGGAGCGCGGGATGGGGGAGCGTCCGTGACCGCCCGGGTGGTGGACGGCTGGATCGAGGGGACGCTCCCTGGCCCGGACGGCACGGAGTACCGCGTCGAGCACGTCAAGCGGACCAGCCCCGCCCCGAGGAGACTTCTCCGGACGCCCCCCAACCTCGGGCTCCACACCACCGAGACGGACGGGCTGGGGAGCATGCCGGCCAACCACCTGTTCCCGCCGAACGCCTGGGTCGGTGACGACCGGATCGTCCAGTGCTACCGCGTGAACCAGGGCGGACACGCCACCCGGGGGCAGGACGACTTCCTGTTCCAGATCGAGATCGTGGCGCGGTCGAGGACCGACCTGTGGCTCCCGGAGGAATCGAGCCTCTACCCGCTCGTGGCCCTGGTCGCGTTCCTCCACCAGCACCGGCTGATCGGGACGGGGCTGAAGCGGCCGCCGCGCCTCCGGCGGGCGCCGGTCGTCCTCGACCGGCTGCCGGCCGCGGTCGAGGGCTACTACCGCCGGGGCCCGGTGGTGGCGCCCGGCGTCTACGGGCACGTGGATTGTGCCTTCGACGAGCACTGGGATCCCGGGAGCTTCAACTACCCGGTCTTCTTCGAGATGGTCAACGACGTGGTGGAAGGAGGGGAGATGGGGTTCAGCGACTTCTCCGAGGCGGCGGCCGAGCGCTGGAACGAGCTCCTGGCCGGCGAGGCCGAGCCCAAGGCGCGGGGGAAGATTCCCAAGGACGCCAAGAAGCGCGACGCGGCGCTCGGCCGCCGTTTCGCCGATGGGCTCTTCGCCTCGCTGAAGGCCAACAAGTAACCGGAACTCCCGAGGGCGGGCGACGCCCGTGCGTGTCTCCGCCGCGCGGGATGGGTATCGCTACGGCGTGACGAGCGACCCCTCCGCGCGCCCGCGGCCGGCCGAGCGCGCGACGGGGCCGCCGCTCACCGAGGACGCCAAGCTCCTAGAGGACAAGCAACCGGCGTTCCTCGACTCCGAGCCCTGGCGGGTGCTGCGGATCATGGGCGAGTTCGTCGAGGGGTTCGAGGCCATGGCGGCGGTGCCGCGCGCCGTGAGCGTGTTCGGCTCGGCCCGGGTCGGCCCCGATGACCCGGCCTATCGCGACGCCCGCGACCTCGGGCGGGCGCTGGCCCGAGCGGGGTTCGCCGTGATCACCGGTGGTGGCCCGGGCGTGATGGAGGCGGCCAACCGGGGATGCCAGGAGGGTGGCGGCTTCTCGGTCGGCTGCACGATCGAGCTGCCCCAGGAGCAGGATGCCAACGGCTACCTCGACCTGCGGGTGCACTTCCAGTACTTCTTCGTGCGCAAGATGATGTTCGTGAAGTACGCCGAGGGGTTCGTCGTCTTCCCCGGCGGCTTCGGAACCCTCGACGAGCTGTTCGAGTCGCTGACGCTCATCCAGACGGGCAAGGCGCTCGACTTCCCGGTGGTGCTCTACGGCAGCGACTACTGGAGCGGCCTCATCCGCTGGGTCCGCGACCGCATGCTGGCCGAGGGGAAGATCGCTCCGGACGACATCGAGCTGATGGAGGTCCTCGACGAGCCCGACGCCGTCGTGTCCTTCATCGAGAAGGTCCGCGCCGAGCGCTCGGCGAGCCCAGCCGCCTCGCCGGCCTCGCCGTCGAAGGCCGACGCCCAGTAGCGGTCCCCGCCGATTCGCCGCGATGCGCGACCGGTGCTAGAGTCAGGCTCAGCCGACAACGCGGCGCCGGACGGCGCCCATCGCGGCGCCCCGGGCCGCTCGAGAGAGCCGATTCTCGAGGGGAGGCACGCGATGGCGCGGAAGATCTGGCTGCCGGCGATGTCCCGTCGGGAGTTCCTGAGGGCCAGCGGCCTGACGCTGGTCGCCGTGGCGTGTGGCGGAGGAGGCGGCGGCGCCCCGCGTCCGCGCGAGCAGGAGGGCGCTCCGCAGGTGGAGTTCCTCGAGCCGAGCGCCCAGCTCTCCGGGGAGCTCAGCATCCTGCTGTGGAGCCATTTCGTCCCTCGCCACGACGAGTGGTTCGACGACTTCGCGCAGCAGTGGGGCGAGAACGTGGGCGTCAACGTCACCGTCGACCACATCGACGTGGCGGAGGTCCCGGCGCGCATCTCGTCCGAGATCGGGGCCGGCTCGGGCCACGACCTCATGCAGTACATCGCGCCGATCCCTCAGTTCGAGCCGAGCGTGGTCGACATGTCGGACCTCGTCCAGGAGGCGGAGCGGCGGTACGGCAAGCAGGTCGAGCTGTGCCGGGTGAGCAGTTACAACCCGACCACCGACAAGTTCTTCGCCTACAGCCACTCGTGGGTTCCCGACCCCGGCGACTACCGGAAGAGCCTGTGGGACGAGGTCGGGCTGTCGGACGGCCCCACGACGTGGGACGAGCTGCTCGAGGGCGGCGCCGAGATCAAGGGCAGCCAGGGCGTCCAGATGGGGCTCGGCATGTCCCAGGAGATCGACTCCAACATGGCCGGACGGGCCCTGCTGTGGTCGTTCGGGTCGGCGATCCAGGACGAGAGCGAGAACGTGATCCTCAACTCGCCGGAGGCGGTGGACGCGGTCGAGTACATGGCGCAGCTGTTCGAGCGGTCGATGACCCAGGAGGTGTTCGCCTGGACCGCGGCCTCGAACAACGAGCTCCTGATCGCGGGCCAGGCCTCGTACATCCTGAACTCGATCTCGGCCTACCGGACGGCCCAGCAGGCGAACCCCGAGGTCGCCGACGACATCTTCTTCGTGCCGGCCCTGGAGGGCCCGGCGGACGCGCTGGCGGCTCAGCACGTGATGTACAACTGGATCGTCCCCGAGTTCTCCGCGAACCCGGACGCGGCCAAGGAGTTCCTCCTCAACTACACGCACAACCAGGCCAGGGCCACGTTCGAATCGGAGCTGTACGACTTCCCCGCGTTCCCGGAGCGGGTGCCGCAGCTCCAGGACAGGCTGAGCGACGACCCCTTCGGCTCGAACCCGCCGGACAAGCTGGCGGTGCTCGCGGACGCCGAGACGTGGAGCGCGAACGTGGGCTACCGGGGGCCGGCCAGCACCGCGATCGGCGAGGTGTTCGCCACGTTCATCATCCCGAACATGTTCGCCGCGGCGGCCCGGGGCCGGAAGTCGGCGCAGCAGGCGGTGGCCGACGCCGAGGCCCAGATCCAGCCGATCTTCGACAAGTGGCGGCAGGAGGGGCTGATCGGCGGCGCCTAGGAGAGGCTGCTGATGGCGCTGGTCGTCGAGGTCAGGAACCTGCGCAAGTCGTTCGACCACGGGCATGTCCGCGCCGTCGACGGCGTCGATATCGAAACCGGCCCCGGCGAATACCTGGTGCTCCTGGGGCCGTCCGGGTGCGGGAAGACCACGCTGCTCCGGACGATCGCGGGGCTGGAGGAGCCCGACGAGGGCGAGATCCACATCGCCGGGAACCTCGTGAACCGCCTGCCGCCGCGGGCCCGCGAGGTCGCGATGGTGTTCCAGAGCTACGCTCTGTACCCGCACAAGACCGTCCTGGCCAACATCGAGTTCCCCCTGAAGGCCGAGGACATCGACAAGCCCGAGCGGCGGCGCCGGGCGGAGTGGGCGGCGGAGCTGCTCGGCATCGGCCACCTCATGAGCCGCAAGCCCCGCCACCTATCCGGCGGTGAGCGGCAGCGTGTCGCGCTGGCCCGGGCCCTGGTCCGGGAGCCCGCGGTGTTCCTCCTGGACGAGCCGCTGTCGAACCTCGACGCCAAGCTCCGGGCCTCGGCGCGGGACGAGCTGAAGCAGTTCCAGCAGCGGCTGGGGACCACGACGATCTACGTCACGCACGACCAGGCCGAGGCCATGGGGCTCGGCGACCGGATCGCGGTGATGGACCGCGGCAAGGTCCGGCAGGTCGGTCCGCCGAAGGACGTCTACCTGGACCCCTCGGACACGTTCGTGGCCACGTTCCTCGGGTCGCCGCCGATGAACCTGATACCCCGCGGCGATCACCTGGTCGGGTTCCGGCCGGAGCACTTCCTCCCGGCCGACCTCGTGGCGGGGGACGGGAGCCGCCTGACGGTCCACTTCGCGGTGCGGCGGGTCGAGTACCTATCCGGCGACCGCCACGTCTACGGGACCGTGACCGAGCTGGGCGAGGAGACCCGGGTCATCGCCCGGCTGCCGGCGACGGCCGAAACGCCGATCGAGGTCGGGGAGAGCCACGAGTTCGCGGTCCACGAGCGGGACCTGCGGTTCTTCGATGCCGAGAGCGGCGAGCGGACCTCGCCGCGACCGGTCCGGGCCTGAGGCCGAGGGTGGAAGCCGCCGGGGGCCGGGCTCCGCAGGCGGGGGCCTCGGCCATCCAGGACCGGATCGGGGCCGCCCGGAGCCGGCTGGCGGACCGTGAGGGCTTCCTCGGGCCGATGTTCCTGCTGCCGGCGGTGGTCTACATCGTCGGCCTGGTCGCCGCCCCGTTCTTCCTCGCGCTGCTGTTCAGCTTCAGCGACGTGACCACCGGGGACCCGAGCCTGGACCTGGTCGGGCTCCGCAACTTCCGGTCGATCTTCCGGGACCCGATCTTCTGGCAGTCGCTCCGGAACACGCTGGTGTTCACCACGGTGTCGATGGTGCTGACGATCATCCTGGCCAACCTGCTGGCGCTGATCCTGACCTCCGAGTTCCGGTTCAAGCGCCTGATCCGGTTCTTCGTCCTCCTCCCGTGGACCACGCCCGTGGCGCTGTCCGCCGTGGCCTGGCTGTGGATGCTGCACTCGCTGTTCAGCCCCATCGACTGGGTGCTGCGCTGGTTCGGGTTCATCGAGGCGAACGTGTACTGGCTGGGGAAGCCCGCTCTGGCCATGGCGTCGGTGATCGCCGTCCACATCTGGCGGATCGTCCCGCTGGCCGCCGTCATCATCATGGCCGGTCTGGCGGCGATCCCCGACGACATCAAGGAGCAGGCCAGGATCGACGGCGCCGGGTTCTGGAGGACGTTCTGGGAGGTCCGGCTCCCGCTGACCCGGCCCGTCATCGCGGTGGCGGCGCTGTTCGGGGCGATCCTGACGTTCAGCGACATCGCCGTGGTGTTCGTGCTGACCCGTGGCGGGCCGGTGAATTCCACCCAGGTGCTCCCCAGCTACGCGTTCTTCAAGGGCATCCAGGCCGGCTCGCTGGCGGAGGGCGCGGCGATCGCGCTGTTCCTGTTCCCGCTGTTGCTGGCGGCGGCGATCCTGATCCTGCGCTCGGTCCGGAAGATGGAGATCTTCTGATGGCCAGGCCGAAGGTCGAGCCGCGGGAGCGCCCGCCCGAGCCGGCCGCGGAGCGAGCCCACCCCGTCACTGACTCCGCCGCCGTGGAGCGACAGCGCCGCCGCGTCGTCCGGCGGGGGGTGATCGGGCGCGTGGCGCTGTACCTGGGGGCCATCGTCGCGGCGCTCTTCGCGGCGGCGCCGTTCCTGTGGGGGACCGTGACCGCGTTCAAGCAGGACCAGGACCTGTACAACGTCCAGAACAACCCGTTCGCGTTCAATCTGCCCCCGACCACGGAGCACGTCAGCTTCCTGTTCACCGACACCGACTTCACCGCGTTCGCCTGGAACAGCCTGTGGGTCGGGCTGCTGGTGGTCGGGATCACGCTGCTCGTCTCGCTGCCGGCCGCGTACACGCTGGCCCGGCTGCACATGCGATGGTCGGGCCCGCTGGGGATCGCGATCTTCCTGGTGTACCTGATCCCGCCCACGCTGCTGTTCATCTCGATGACCCGGGTCGTGGTGGCGCTCGGCCTTCAGGACTCGTCGTGGTCGCTGGTCGTGGTCTACCCGACGATCACGATCCCGGTGTCCGTGTGGCTCCTGACGGGGTTCCTCAAGGGGATCCCCAAAGACATCGAGGAGCAGGCCATGATCGACGGCTACAGCCGGGTGGGGGCCTTCGTGCGGACGGTCATCCCGCTGTCGTTCCCGGGGATCGTGGCGGTGATCGTGTTCGCGTTCACGCTGACCGCGCACGAGTTCATCTACGCGCTTGCGTTCGTGTCGCCGTCGTCGGAGAAGACGATCAGCGTGGGCGTCCCGACCGAGCTGATCCGCGGCGACGTGTTCTTCTGGCAGTCGCTCCAGGCGGCCACGATCCTCGTCGCCGTGCCGATCGCGTTCGTGTTCAACCTGCTCCTCGAGCGGTTCATCTCCGGCTTCACGATGGGAGCCGTCAAGGGCTAGCGCTCGGCCGGGCCCGTTCCATGCCGGTCGGTGGATCCGGCCGCCGATGCGGCTTCCTCGCCTGGTATCCCGCCCCGACTGGGTTGCTGGGGTTTGGCGATATGCCCGCCTCGGGATAACGGAGTCGTCCAAGAGAAGGAGGCGTCGATGGCCGAAGACCAGAACACGATCGCTCGGACCCTTCACGACGTGGGGCTGGGAGCGTGGTTCGGGGGCTCCCTGATGGGCGCCCTGTCCCTGAACCGGGCGGCGGCGGAGGTGAAGGACCCCTCGGAACGAGGGCGCGTTGCGAGCGCCGGCTGGGCCCGGTGGACGCCGGTCAATCTGGCAGCCATCGGCGCCTACGTGGTTGGCGGCTTCCAGCTCATGCGGGCCAACAAGGCGCGGATGGCCGGCCAGCGTGGTGTGGGCGGGATGACGCTCGCCAAGGGAATCATCAGCGGGATGGCGCTCGCCTACACCGGGTATGCCCGGGCGCTGGGCCAGAGGATCATGAGCCAGGGAGACGTCCCGGTGCAGGATGGGACGACGCCGCTTCCGGAGACGCCCGAAGAGGTCCAGCGGGCGCAGCGCCAGCTGAAGATCCTTCAGTACGCGATCCCCGCGCACGTGGCGGCGCTGATCGCCATCTCGGCGAAGATGGGCGAGCAGCAGCGTCCGACGCGGGTGGCCAAGGGCATCGCCGGTCGGTTCCGCCGGAACGCCGCCTGACCCCGGGGTCCGGCGGCGATGGGGTTCCTGATCCTCGTCGGGCTGTTCGTCGCGCTCTTCGTGGCGGCCTCGATCCAAGCTGCTCGCCGCCGGCGGGCCCTCCAAGAGGAGGCCCGGCGCAGGGCCGAGGAGGAGGCCAGACGCCGAGCGGCCGGCGATCCGGGAAGCGGCGGGGCGGCGTCGCCGTTCTCGATGCTTCCCTTCGGTGGCCTGTTCGAGCGCCTCTTCGAGGGGGCCGGTTGGAGCCGGTCCTACGTCTGGGACGAGGCCACGGGCCAGTGGATCGACATCACCGACCAGGAGGAGGGGACCGTCGCTCCGCCCGGCGATGTAGCCGGGAGCCGTCAAGCCCAGCCGGAACGGCAGCGGGCCACTCAGCGGACGACGCGGCCGCCCACCCGGCGTGGCGGGTCGATGCTCGGCGGGCTCCTGGGAGGCCTCGACGGCGGCGACTTCCACGTCGAGCGTCCCGACGACCTGATCGACTTCGGGGACGTCGGTGGCATGGAGTCGCTCAAGCGGGAGGTCCGAGACACGGTCGGGCTGGTCCTCCGGCACCCGGACGCCGCCGAGCGCTACGGGATCGACTGGAACGGCATCCTCCTGCATGGACCGCCGGGGGTGGGCAAGACCTATTTCGCGCGGGCGATCGCCGGCGAGTTCGCTCTGAACCTGATCCACGTCTCGACGGGAGACCTCGTGAGCTCGCTGGTCGGAGGCTCGGCCCGGAACATCGACAAGGCCTTCGAGACGGCGAGGGCGAACCTCCCGTGCCTGCTGTTCTTCGATGAGTTCGACTCCGTGGCCCAGCGACGTGAGACGACGCCCGATCAGGAGTCGCGGCGCACCGTGAACCAGCTGCTGACCGCGCTCGAGGCCCACCGCGAAGAGCGCCGGCTACTGGTGATGGCCGCCACGAATTCGATCGAGCACCTCGATCCCGCGGTGATCCGCCCGGGGCGGTTCGACCGCCACATCCGGATCGATCTCCCCGACGCCGCGGCCAGGGAGGCCATCTTCCGCGCTGAGCTCGACGATCGTCCCGCGGCAGCGAACGTCGACCTGGAGGAGCTGGTCCGGCGGACCGAGGGGATGACGCCCGCGGCGATCGCCAAGATCGTGGATACCGCCGCGCTGGAGGTCTTCCGTGAGGCCACGGCATCGGGGCGCGACGTCAACCTCGACGAGGAGCACCTCCTGCGCGCCGTCGAGCGATACGGCGGACAGGACCGACCGACGGTCGAGCACTGGACGTGGGACTCGTTGGTCCTCCCGGAGACGATCAAGTCACAGCTGCGTCAGCTGCAGGCGGTCATCGAGGACCCCGAAACGGCCCGTCGCTTCGGCGTCGACCCCCCAACGGGGCTGCTGCTGGCGGGCCCGCCCGGGACGGGCAAGACCACCGTCGCCAAGATCCTGGCGGCCCAGGCCCGGTGCTCCTTCTATCCGATCTCCGGGGCCGACGTCATGAGCAAGTGGGTCGGTGAGTCAGAGCGGAACATCCGCCAGCTCTTCGAGCGAGCGAGGAGCAACCGCCCGTCGATCGTCTTCATCGACGAGATCGATGCCATCGCTCCGCGGCGGGGGGATATGCACGTGCACGACACACAGGTCAACCAGCTGCTGGCGGAGATCGACGGCATCGCCGGCCAGCGCGGGGTGTTCATCGTCGGCGCCACGAACCGCCCCGATCAGCTCGACCCGGCCATCCTGCGCGGGGGCCGCCTCTCGCGGACGATCGTGCTCGGGCTCCCCGACGAGGCGGGGCGACTGGCGATCCTGAGGCTTCACTCCGCGCGGATGCCGACCGTCGCGGTTCGCCTGGGGGATCTGGCGCGGGACGCCGACGGGCTCTCTCCGGCCGACCTGAAGGCCCTGTGCCAGGAGGCCGCCCTCGTGGCGATGGAGCGTGCGACCGGCCAGGGCGATCCCGGGGGAACGCCGGCCGTCGCCCACGCCGACTTCGAGGAGGCGCTCCGGCGATTGCGCACCGGGTCGGCGCACACCCCGCCCGCGTACACCTGACGGCGCCGGGTCGCGAGAGCTGGGCCACCGGCCGGGACGCGGGAGCGCCGGCGCCCGCCAGAGCGCTCGTCAGGGACCGGTGACGTGGTCGGGCTCGATCCTGAGGACCACGCGGACCTGGCCCGGCGGGAGATCGAAGTCCTTGCCTCGGTACTTCCGGGACAGCGCGTGGATGTGGTCGATGGCGCCGTCCTCGGTGATCTCGACCACCCGGCCGCGGATCGTCACCTCGTCCTCGCCGCGCTCGTGGTCGCGGACGGACAGCGCGACGCGAGGGTCGCGGCGGACGTTGCGCGCCTTCAGCCGGCCGGGCACGGTGTTGACGAGGACGTGATCGCCGTCGACGTCCACCCACATCGGGCTGACGTGAGGGCTGCCGTCGGGCATCAGCGTGGCGAGGTGGGCGTAGTTGAGGCGCTCCAGCACCCGTCGCTGCTCGTCGGTGAGTCGCACCGCCACCCGGCCACCATACCGCCGCCGGCGGCGGCGGCTCCACGCCGCCTCCCGGCTACTTCCACCACGGCGCGGCAGCGAGCGCGCCCAGCTCTCGCTGCCCGGGCTCCGGTATCCCGAGAAACGAGCGCTCTCCCTCGCCATCCCTTTCACGTTTCGTGTAGCAGCAAAAGCACTTCGGCGCCTTTGCTTGCCTTCCTAGCGCTTGCTTGCCTTCCTAGGCCAGACGGGGTGCGGACGTAGTACGCTGGTGTCCTCGGACGACCTCCGAGGGTTCGCGCAGTGCGACCGACAGGTGGTGTCCTCCCCGGCCCCCACTCGCCTTCGCTCCCACGGACCACGCGCTCGGACGCGAGAGGAGCGGTTCGATGGCGAAGGCGAAGAGCGGTCACGGTGTCCACTTCGGCACCCCCCAGCGTGGGAGAGAGGCGGGAGCCCGCTCCGCTCGGGGGCGGCTGTGCGATCAGTCGGGATGCTCCACGGTCCTCTCCACGTACAACTCCTCGAGCAGCTGCTGGCTGCACGCGATCCCCTCGTACCGGCGCCCCGTTCTCCGCGGATGAGCGGGGCTCCCTCCGCGGTTTCTCGTACGATGGATTGATGCCAGAGAGCTATGGGAAGCGGCAACGAGGCCGGGTGAAAGCCAAGAAGGCCACCGAACGCGAGGAGCGGCGAGTGGCTCGTAAGCAGCGGCGCGCGGACCGCGCCGCCGGTGTGCTCGACGGGCCGGAGCGTGACTCCGCGTCCGTCGGTGCGGCCGACCGGGACGAAGTCGATGACGCGCAGGCAGACGCCCCCCAGGCCGAGCCAAACGCTTGAACACCTAAGGACCCACGGTCGCCGAACTCCCCGTGCCGGGAACGCGAAAGGGCCCTCTGAACAGGTACTTTGGGTAGTGCCCCCGGGAGGAATCGAACCTCCGACACCCGGTTTAGGAAACCGGTGCTCTATCCACTGAGCTACGAGGGCGGGGGCTGTAGAAATGCTGGTTCAAAACCCGGCTGAGAGCCTCCCACAGCTCCAGGGTCGCACCTAGAGTGTATCGGGGGTTTGGGTAGGAGGCACCAAAGGCGCCAGTGGGCCCGTGCAAGAGATTCGGCACGGCCGACTCTCGCTGAGTGAGGCACCTATGTCACGTTCTTCAGTCGGCCGCGGCCGTTGCGTACTGCGGGCGCCCGGCGGGCCGGTAGACCTGGATCGTTACCCCCTTCGGGGTGGCTCGCGAGTCGACCAGGTCGAGCGCGGTGTCCGGGCCGGTGTCGGGGAACAGCCGCGTGCCCTGGCCGACGACCACGGGATAGGTGAGCAGGGTGATCTCGTCGACCAGGTGGTTGTCGAACAGCCAGCGGACCAGATTGCCGCTGCCATGCACCTGTAGTTCGCCCGCCGGCTTGGCTTTCAGCTCGCCGATGGCCGCCGCGACGTCACCGGAGAGCACGATCGTGTCCGCCCATCGCCGGTCGGTGAGCGTGGTCGATGCGACGTACTTGGGCCGCCTGTTCAACGCCGCTGCGATGGGGTTGACCGAATCTGCCATTACTCCCCAATAGCCGGCGAAGATCTCGTAGGTCCGCCGGCCGAACAGGAAGGCGTCGGCGCGCTGGTAGACCTGGTTGACGAACGTCTCGGCCTCGTTGTCGAACAGCGGCAGGGCCCACCCGCCGCGCTCGAATCCGCCCCTGCGGTCCTCGTCCGGGCCGCCGAGTCCCTGCATCACGCCGTCGACGGAGACGTGCGTGATGGTCGTCAGTTTCATGGGTTCGTCCTTTCTCTCGCGGTGGTTTCCTCGTTATGACCACATCGAGGCGCCGATTTCATCGGCCCGACGCCGCCTGCAACCCCCGGCGCTCGAAGATGTTGATACGGCGGGGGTCGACCAGGGCCGCGCGGGTTGCGACCTCGAGGCAGCCAACTGCCCTGCGGCCCTGTTCGATGATGCGCACACGGCCAGCGAGGCCCGACTTGGCGCTGCTGCGGCTCAATGGTGTTGTCTCCTGCAAGTGTCCAGCAGAGCAGGTTGTCGCTAGGATGAGCCGTTCTCAGTGACACCCGGGGAGGGAGCATGGCGAATCCGGGGACTCGGGTCATCGCCGTCGTGGGGGCTACCGGGCTTCAGGGCGGCGCCGTCACCACGCGACTCCTGGACGAGGGTTGGAGCGTGCGGGCCCTCACCCGGGACCCCGCTCACAAGAAGGCTCGCCCGCTTACGGAGCTCGGCGCGCACCTCGTCAAGGCCGACACCACGGATCCATCGTCCCTGGACCGCGCGTTCGACGGCGTCCACGGGGTGTTCAACGTCCAGAACCACCACATCAGCGGCTACCGGGGCGAGGTCACCGAGGGGAAGAACGTCGCCGAAGCCGCCAAGCGCGCCGCCGTCCCGCACGTCGTCTATGGCTCCGCGGGCCCCGGGACCAGGACCGGCGTGGGGTCGTGGGACACCAAGGTGGAGGTCGCGGAGCACATGCGAGCGATCGACCTCCCGGTCACGATCCTCCGCCCGATGGCGTTCATGGAGCTCATGACGGCAAAGAAGTTCTATCCGACGGCATCCACCTGGCACGTCATGCCGAAGCTGATGGGCTGGGCTCGGCCGGTCGGGTGGCTGGCCGTCGACGACCTCGGGGCTATCGCCGCTCGGGCGTTCGCCGAGCCCGGCCGGTTCATCGGCCGTGATATCCCGCTGACCAGCGACGTCCAGTCGATCGATGAGTCGCGCGCCATCTGGCGCCAGGTCACTGGCAAGTTGCCTCGGAGCTTCCCCATGCCGGTGTGGCTGTTCCGTATGTTCGTAGGAACCGACGAGATCACGATGTGGCGCTGGCTCCGGGTGAACGAGATCGATCTCGACGCCTCGCCGGCCCGAGAGGTCCACCCGAACGCGATGACCGTGGGGGAGTGGGTTGCTCGCCGAAGCGGCGACGGGCCATCGGCGACCGGCCGCTGAGCGGCCAGGAGGGAGGGAAGCAATGGCACATCCGAACGTGGAACGGCTCCAGGCCTTCCTGGACGCGTACGCGGCGGGTGACCGCGACGCGCTCGGGCGGTCGCTGGCCGACGACGCCGTCTGGCACATCGGTGGAACGCACCGGTTGAGCGGCGACTACCGGGGCCGTCAGGCGATCCTCGACTACTTCGACACGGTGGGGCGGGAGACCGGGAACTCCCTGAAGCTCGAGCCGCTGGAGCTGCTGGCCAACGACCGGCGGGGCGCGGCGTTCCTCCGGGTCACGGGGGAACGGCCGGGCCGGACGTTGGACGTCACGATGGCCGAGGCGTTCGTGTTCGGGGCGGACGGCGCGATCCAGGAGTTCTGGGCCCATGCCACCGATCAGGGCGCGATCGATCGATTCTGGGAGTAAGGAGTCGACATGGGCGACAAGGCGGAACGGCTGGGCCAGGCGATGGCCGCGGTCAGCCAAAACGACCTGGACACGTTCGGCGAGCTACTGCTGGCGGACGACGTGGTGTGGCACTGGAGCGGCCGCAGCTCGTTGAGCGGCGACTACCGGGGCCGCGAGGGGGTCCTGCGGCTGATCCGAGGCTTCTACGAGGTGGCCAGCACGCAGCTGCAGGTCGAGTCTCTCGACGTCCTGGAAGGCAAGGACTTCTTGATGTCGTTCACCCACGTGACGGCGACTTCGGAAGGGAAGGGCCTCGACGTCATCATGGCCGACGCCATGCGGTTCGGGCCGGACGGCAGGGTCGTGGAGTTCTGGACACTGTCCAACGACCAGAAGGCGGTGGATGAGTTCATCGGCTGATCCCCTGACGCGCGGCGGGTCGTGGCGGTGAGGGCCGGCGCATGGGCCCCAACGGGCTAGGCCGACTGCCGGTCGGCGCGGCGGCGCTGCCAGCGGGACAGCGAGGCGGCGGATCCCTTCTGCACCGCCGCCTGGAGGAGCGTGAAGCGGCCGAGCAGCCTCCCCTTCCACCCGAGCGCCTGTCGAGCCCATGTCGGGAAGTCGAACGTATCGACCTGCCTCTTGATCCGGCCGGCGTCGTCGAACTCGAACGTGCTGTGGATCACGTTGTGCACCGGATGGCCCTGGAACGTGTAGTCGGCCGTCCACTCGGCGGCGTCGTCGCCGACGAGGCGGTAGTCGATCCGAAGGTCCTTGCCTCGTTCGGTGAGCATCCGCCACATGTCGCCGACGTCCGCACCGGATAACCGGAACGCGGCATCGCGGAATGTGGCGTCGGGCGCGTAGCACGCCGCGGCGGCCTCGCCGTCTCGCCTGGCCAGGGCCTCGTAGAGCGAGCGGATCGTCTCGGCGGCCTCGGGCATGCGCCTCAGATCTCGATCTCCCCGGCCACGCACGTCACCGTGGCGCCCCCCACCCACACCGTGCCGTCACCGTCCTGCTCGATGTGGACGCGGCCCTGGTGGCCGAGGCGGCCCCCCTGGCTGGCGACGTACGGCGCGGTGGCTCGGCCTGTGTCGAGGAGCCACTCCGCCAGCGAGGCGTTGAGGCTGCCGGTCACCGGGTCCTCCCGCATCGCGCCGTGCTCGTCGGTGAAGAAGGCCCTGACCTCGAGGGCGCACTCCGACCCCGGCGGGTAGGGGCCGACCACGCCGATGTCCACGCTCTCCTCGCCCGCGTACCTCGAGGACGGCGGTTCCAGCGCCAGGACGGCGTCGGCGTCCTCCAGCAGCACCCCGACCCAGCCGGGTCCATTGTCGACCCACCGGGCGTCGACGATCCGCGCCCGATCGATGCCGAGCACGGAGGCCACCTCCTCGAGGTAGCGCTCGTCGACGGGGCCGGACCGCAGCAGCGGCGGCGCCGCGAAGGCCAGGCGCTCGCCCGCTCGCCGTACGGGGACGAGGCCGGCGCCACATTGCTGGACCACGACGTCGCTCTCCCGGGGCCGGCCGCCCGCCATCAGCCAGGCGTGGCAGCTGCCCAGCGTCGGGTGCCCGGCGAACGGCAGCTCGCGGGCCAGCGTGAAGATGCGCACCCGGTAGTCCGCTTCGGGCGACGTCGGCGGCAGGAGGAAGGTCGCCTCGGACAGGTTCGACCACCGCGTGAACCGCTGCATGGCCTCCGCCGACAGCCCCTCGCCGTCGAGGACCACCGCCAGGGGGTTCCCCGAGAACGGCTCGGCGCCGAAGACGTCGACCTGCTGGAAGCGGCGCGGCATCGATCCCTCCCTCGATGGTTCGCCGGTCACGGTACCCCGTCGCTCGCGGCGGGTCGATGCCATCGTGGCCCCGCTACGCTGTGCGCCATGGCCGACCCGTCCAACGAGCTCCCGAGCCCCGAGGGGATCGAGGCCGCGGCGTCGCTCGTGGCGTCCTGGCACCCCGAGACCCCGCTGGTCCGCTCGGAGCTCCTGAGCGAGGCGCTGGCCGCCGACGTCTGGCTGAAGAACGAGACCGTGAGCCCCATCGCCTCGTTCAAGTGGCGCGGCGCGCTGACCGCGATCTCCAGGGCCGCGGAGCGCGGATCGGTCCGGGCGGCGGTGACCTCCTCCACCGGGAACCACGGGCAGGCCGTGGCCTGGGCCGCCCTCCGGCTCGGGGTCCCGGCCCACATCTTCCTGCCGCAGAGCCCCAACCCGCTCAAGCGACGGATGATCGAGGCCTTCGGCGGGACGATCCACCTCGCCGGGCGCGATATCGACGAGGCCAAGGCCGAGGCGTTGGCGTTCGCCGAGGCGGACGACCTGCTGTTCGTCGACGACGGCGAGAGCCTCGACATGATGGAGGGCGCCGGGACGGTCGGGCTCGAGGTGGCCCGCCGCCTCGACGACGTCGACGCCTTGTTCGTCCCGATGGGGAGCGGGACGCTGGTGGTGGGCTGCGCGGCGGTCCTGAAGGCGACGCATCCCGCCGCGCGCGTGGTGGCCGTGCAGGCCAAGGGCTCCTCGGCGATGGTCGCCAGCTTCCACGCCCGGCGTCCCGTCGAGCTCCCGATCGATACGGTGGCCGACGGCCTGGCCTGCCGCGTCCCCGCCCGTCGGGCGCTCGCCGGCCTGCTGGCGCTGGTGGACGACGCCGTGGCCGTCCCCGACGAGGCGCTCCTCTCCGGCGTCCGGATGCTGGTGGAGACGGCGCACGTCCTGGTGGAACCGGCCGGCGCCGCCGGGCTGGCCGCGGCGTGGGAGCGGCGCGAGGAGCTCCGCGGCCGCCGGGTGGCGATCGTGCTGACCGGCGCGAACATCACGATGCCGCTCCTCCGGCGGGCGATCGAGATGCCCTCCTCGCTCCCGGACCTCGGCGGATGAGGCCGCCGCCCGACGTCCGGCTGATCGGCGATCCGGTCCTTCGGGCGCCGTCCGCGCCGGTCGGCGACCTCTCCGACCCCGCGTTCGTGGAGGAGGGGCGGCTGCTGACGCGGACGCTCGAGGACTTCCGGGCCCACCACGGGTTCGGGCGCGCGATCGCCGCGCCCCAGATCGGCGTGTCGAAGAGGTTCATCGCCGTGAACCTCGGGCAGGGGCCGTTCCTGGTGGTCGACCCCGAGGTCACGTGGCGCTCGGAGGAGACGTTCACGCTGTGGGACGACTGCATGAGCTTCCCCTGGCTGATGGTCCGGCTCCGGCGACACCGGTCGATCTCGCTCTCGTACACGGATGCCGCCGGGGAGCGGATCGACTGGGAGCGGCTCGACGTGGCCGCCTCCGAGCTCATGCAGCACGAGCTCGATCACCTCGACGGGATCCTGGCCGTCGACCGGGCCGACGACGCCGGGGCGCTGCTGGCGCGCGAGCTGTTCGAGCGCGACCGCGAGCGCTTCGCGGCGGAGGTCGACTACACGATCGAGCCGCCGCCGGACTGAGGTGGGACCGGCACGGGCGCCGGGCCCGGATCAACCGCAAGGGCCGCTCTAGACTGGCCGCGATGGATCTCCGCCGGGCCGTGGCGCCCGACCGTTCCACCGGAGCCGCCGCCGAGGCTCCGCCCGCACGCCCGTGGGGGCCCACCGCGGCGACCGTCCTGACCAGCCTCCTCGTGGCCGCCCTCGCCTCGCGGCCGAACTCGCCGCTGACGCCCCCGCTGTTCGAGGGGTCGGAGGCTCCGGGCTTCCTGCGGGCGGCCGCGGACGCGCTGGGGCTCTCGGCGCTGCCACGCGACGTGGCCGCGGCGGTCAGCGCGGCGTTCCTGCTCGCCGCGGCCGGGGCGTTCCTGTACGCGCTCCTCGAGGCGTGGCGTGGCCGGCTCCCGCTCCGGTGGGTGCTCGTCGTCGGGCTGGGGCTCCACGTGCTGGCGCTGCTCACGCCGCTGTTCCTCTCCCGTGACGTCTACAGCTACGCGATCTACGGGCGCATGGTGTCCGTTCACGGCGTCAATCCGTACGTCGACATCCCGGCCGGGTTCGCGGGCGATCCCGTGTACCCGCTCGTCTCCGTGGACTGGATCGATTCCCCCTCGGTCTACGGTCCGGCGTTCTCCGCCATCGCCGCCGGCGTGACCGCCGTGGTGGAGTCGCCACCGGCCATCGTGCTGGCGTTCAAGGCCCTGGCCGTCGCGGCGAGCGCGGCGACGATGCTCCTCGTGGCCGCGGCGGCCCGCAGCATCCGCCCGGAGCGCGCCGCGTTCGCCGCGGCGCTCGTGGGTTGGAACCCCGTGGTGATCTTCCACGGGGCGGCGGGGGGTCACAACGACACGCTCGTCGGCCTGGCGATCGCCGCCAGCGTCCTGCTCGTCCTCCGAGGGCGCGACCTGTGGGCGACGGCTATCCTGGCCGTGGGGACGCTCGTGAAGGTCTCGGCCGGGGTGCCGCTGGCGGTGGTCGTCGTGGTATCGGTCCTCCGCGAGCCGCCCGGACGGCGCTTCCGGCGGTTCGCGCTCCACGCGGCCGTGGGGCTGGCCGTGGGGCTGCCGTTCATCGTCCCGTTCATGCAGGCGCACGACCCCACGCTCGGCGCCCTCGAGCTGAGCAGCCGCCTCGGGTGGCTGGCCCCCTCCCGGTTGGTTCTCGTCCCGCTCCGAGGGGCGGCCAGGGCCCTGGGAGGGGACGTGGCCGGGGACGTGGTCTCGGCGATCGTCCGCGTGGCGTTCCCGGCCGTGTTCGTGGCCGTCCTGGTGGGGCTCCGCCGGCACCTGGCTCGCGGACCGCGGCGGATCGAGCCGCTGCTGGTGGTGGCCACGATGGGGTGGGCCACGCTCGTGGCCGTGCTGATCTCCCCGCTGCTCTACCCGTGGTACATGGCCTGGCTGGTGCCCGTGGTCTGGATGCTGCCGCGGCCCGGGCGGGCCGCGGCTATCGTCCTCTCGGTCGCACTGGCCGTCACGGAGCTGGTCGCCGAGCCGAGCCGTTCGCCGAGAGTCTGGGAGGCGATGGTCTTCGGCCTCCACTACATCGTGACGCCGGTGATCCTCGTGGTGTTGATCCGGCTGCTGCTGGACCTCCGCCGGCGCGTGGCGCTGCCCGGCGGCGAGGGGTGGGAGGACCCGCTCCTGATCGAGCGGTCGCCCTCGGCTCAGCCCCGGGCCGGGCGGCGCGCCGAGCGAGCGGCCGCCACGTAGCCCGCCGCCGCGATCGCGCCGGCCGTCGCCGGCCCCCACGGCGCCCCGGCGCCCGGCCCGAGGCGGTCGGCCAGGAACCCGCCC
>DASZZY010000136.1:0-18517 GCA_036260395.1 Actinomycetota bacterium | reverse complement strand
GGTACCGTCTGCTGGAGATCGTGCGTCAGTTCGCGCACGAGAGGCTTGAGGAGGCAGGTGAAACGCAGGAATACGAGCGGCGGCACCTCCATCACTTCATCGACGTGGCCGAGACCGCGGAGCCGTTGTTGCGAAGCTTGGAGCAGCTTCGGTGGCATCAGCGATTGAAGGCCGAGATCGGCAACTTCCTCAGCGCGCTCCGTCGGAACGTCCAGGACGGTGGCGGGCTGACGGCGGAGGGACGGCACCTCGCGGCTGCGCTCGGCTACTGGTGGCCCGTCTTCAGCGGGCGCTTCCATGAAGCTCGCTTCTGGCTCGAGGCGGCGGCCGGAGAAGGCTCGGAGCCGGTCGACGAGTCGGCGGCGCGCGCCTCCCTGTGGTGCTCGTGGATGGCGTACGACCGGAATGACTTCGACGAGGCCGAGCGGCGCTCGCGGCTCGCGCTGAGCGGCCTCCCGAAACCGTCGTGGCACGCGGCGTTCGCCTCCTTCATGAACGCGTTCGCGCCGGCGCTCCCCCGCGAAGACGTGGCGGAGGTCGAGCGGGTGCTGAAGGAGGGGCGCACGTGGTTCGCCGAGGCGGGCGAGGCCGAATGGGGTGATGCGCTGATGTCCCTGGGGCAGTCGGACATCGCCCGGATCACCGGGCGCTTGGACGGCGCGGAAGAGGCGAACCACCATGCCCTGGCGGTGGCACGTCGGATCGGAGACGAACTCCTCCAGGCCTTCGCCCTGGTGAACCTGGGACATCTGATCCTGGACCGAGAAGATGCGGAGGAGGCGGCGCCGTACTTCGAGGAGGCGATCGCCATCGCGCGGCGGCTGGACAACCTGTGGGTGCTCGGCTACTGCCTCGCCGGTCTCGGGCGTCTCGCCGTCGCCAGGAAGGAGTGGCGACGTGGGGCCCGGGTGCTCTCGGCGGCAACCGGCTTCTACGACCGGATCGGAGCCCGGCTCCAGATCCAGGACCAGAAGTCCTTCGACGTCGCGGCCGCAGCTGCGCGACGGGCGCTCGGCGAGAAGGCGTTCGAACGCGAGTGGCAGGTCGGGTGGAACATGAGTCTGCCCGAGGCGATCCGAACCGCGCTGGGGGGGAACGGACGGAGCAGCGGGCTCACCAAGAGGCAGATGGAGGTCGCGCTGCTGGTCGCGAACGGGCTCTCGAACCGCGAGATCGCCGAGCAGCTCGTGATATCCGAGCACACGGCCGCACGACACGTCGAGCACATCCTGGCGAGATTGCGTCTGTCGTCGCGCGTCCAGATCGCCACCTGGATGCTGCGCCGCGACTGAGCGGGGTCGCACCGCCGGAGATTGCCCGGCCCTCATCACTCGGCAATATCGGCATGTTGGGGCCGGGCGGCTCTCAGAGTCATCTACGTTCGGCGATGAGGATGCTCACACCTGAAAGTTGCAGCCTGCAATCAGCCCTACGAACTTTTCGTTGGCCTCCGTTACGGCGCTACACCGCATAAGTGCGCGCACACCGCTTCCGTGTGCCGTGCCTGTCGCGCACGTCAGCACACCGCACGTCATCGGCATACTCGGCAGGCACGAGGTCAGGGGTTCGACTCCCCTCAGCTCCACAGCGCTTACCGCTTCCAGGCGGTCAGGTGATCATCCAGCCACCGTCCACGAACAGGTTGATCCCGTTCACGGACGGGTGCTCCAGGAGGAACGCCGTTGCCGACACCACCTCACGCGTGGTGATCAGGCGCCCGAGCGGGGTACGGTCGATGATCCGGTCCAGGACCTCGGGTGGCTTCGTGCTCCACTCGGGATGGTCGCCGACGATCCCCGGATGGATGCCGTTGACCCGGATCGGCGCCAGCTCGCGGGCCAGCGTCCGGACCATCCCGGACACGGCCTCGTTGACGGTGCTGATGCTCGTGGACCCGGGATACGGGCGCTCCTTGGCCAGTCCGCCGAACAGCACGATGGCGCCTTCGGGGTCGAGTCGGGGGGCGAGTGTGTGGACGACCGCGGTGTAGCCGACGATCTTGGCGACCACCAGCCGCCGGGCTGTCGTCAGATCGTACCGTCGAACGGTGTTGTAGTCGCGTTCGCCGGCCGCCAGGACCAGGTGACGGACGGGACCCACCGGAGCCAGGTTCCCGGCGATGTCCTCCGGCTTCGAGAGGTCCAGGGCCAGCCCGGTGGCCCCGCCGATCTCCTCGGCGGCGACCTCGGCGCGTTCCGCATCGCGGCTGCTGATCCACACGTGGCGGTCGCGGGCGAGGTGCTCGGCGACGGCCCGGCCGAGGCCCATCGTGCCGGCGATGACAACCGCGCTGTCCGTCACGTCAGCGCCGGATTCTACGGGGTCGGGGCTGCGGCCTGACATCGGACGGCATGCTGCCGTTGTCGGTACCCTTCGCGCTCTGCTAGCGTCATCTCACCGGTCGCGCGGCCGGCCGCCGAACGCCGGACCGACAGGGAGTCGCATGGGAGCCACCGACAGGACCCAGAAGTTCGACTACGCCGGATACTTCCGCAGGGTCCGCGACCTCGAGGGCCTGGTCCTCTCGCCGGACGAGGTCGCCTGGAAGGAGACGTATACCCCTCCCGAGCGTTCGGTCGAGGCCCTGCTGTACCTGGGGTGCAACGTTCTGATCACCGGGCATCTCGCCGTAGAGGTCGTGGCGGTGCTGAAGCACCTGGGCGTCGACTTCGAGGCGGTGGGTGGCCCACAGTTCTGCTGTGGGATCGTTCACCACACCCAGGGCGATGTGGCGCCGGGGAAGCGACTCGCGGCGGCGACGGTTCAGAAGCTCGAGTCGTACGGGGCGAAGACGCTGATCATGTGGTGCCCGTCGTGCGACCTGCACTTCGACGAGGTCGTGCTCCCGACGGTGGCGCCCGACTTCGCCCCCGAGATCACCCACACGACTCAGTTCCTCGCCGACCGTGTCGAGGAGCTGCCGTTCCAGTACCCGGTCGACGCCCGCATCGCGGTGCACACGCACCTCGGGCGTCCGGCGCAGGAGCGGGACGCTGCGGCGTGCCTCAAGCTCCTGGGTGCTGTTCCCGGCGTGGAGATCGTCGGTACGGTGGCGTCCGAGCGGCTCGGCTACCACTGCCCAACCCCGGCCACCGTCGAGGCCCGGCGCGTGTTCCTCGAGGAGCGCGAGCGACTGCTGGAGGAAGCGCGGTCGCTGGGTGCCGACACCGTCGTGACCATGTACCACTCGTGCCACCGGGAGTGGTGCGAGAAGCACACCGACGAGCTGGGGATCAGGAACTACATCTCGCTGGTGGCGGAGTCGCTGGGCTGCGGGACCGAGGACCGGTACCGGGACCTGCGGCGAGCGACGAGCGCCCCGGAACGCCTCTCCAGGGCCGAGGCTCAGTGGAAGGCCCGAGACTGGCCGGGCGAGCGGGCCGCAGAGATGCTGGGGAAGTACTTCCCGGCGGTCCCCGAGGAGTACCGCACCGACAACGGCTGAGCCCGCCGGGCAACGGCGGCCGCGGTACCAGACGAGCGGGAGGCGGCGTGGCGAACGTCGAGGAGACGAGGACCGGGGCCGGGGGAGCGGACGCCGGGGCGGCCGTCGCCTCGATCGACCTGCACTGCCACCTGCTCCCCGAGCCCGAGCGGTCGCTGGCGTACCTCCCGGTGGAGCTCGGGACCGGGCGCGACGAGGACGAGGTGCTCTACCGGGGGGCCAGCGTGGGGCCGATCCGCCGCCTGCTCACCGATCCCGCCGTGGCCGTCCGCGCCATGGACGAGGTGGGCCTGGAGCGACGGGCCATGTCGATCGCGCCGCTCTCGTACCGGTACGACCTGCCGGCGGAGGAGGCGATCGGTTGGCATCGTGGCCTCAACGATGCGCTCGTGGAGGCCTGCGGGGCCCACCCGGACCGGCTGGTGCCCATCGCCATCGTCCCCCTCCAGGATGCGGCCGCTGCGGCGGAGGAAGCCCGCCGCGCCGTCGGCCGGCTCGGGATGCGGGGCATCGAGATCGGGACCCACGTGGCGGGACGGAACCTGGACTCCCCCGAACTGGAGCCCTTCTGGATCGCGGCGGAGGAGCTCGGAGCCGCGGTGTTCATCCACCCCGAGCACACGCCGAACCCGCGGTGGCCCGACTACTACCTGATCAACCTGGTGGGGAACCCCGTGGAGACGGGCGTCGCGGTGGCCTCGCTGATCTTCGGCGGGGTGCTCGACCGGCACCCCGGGCTTCGGTTCTGGCTGGCCCACGGCGGCGGGGTAGCGCCCTGGGTGGCCGGCCGGCTCCGACATGGCTGGAGCGTGCGGGACGAGCCGCGGGTCCAAGGCGCGGGCAACCCACTCGAGATCGTGGCCAGCAACTTCTGGTTCGACAGCCTGACGCACGATGCCGGGATCCTCGCGGCGCTCATCCAGCGGTTCGGTGTGGAGCGGGTCGTCGTCGGGTCCGACTATCCGTTCGACATGGCGGACGCCCGTCCGCTCGAGACGTTGGAGCGGGCGCTGCCCGACGAGTCGGCGCGAGGCACCGTCCATCGGACCGCGATGGAGCTGCTCGAACCTCGAGGTGACGGTGCCGGAGCCGCGGGTTCCTAGGACGGGGGGCGAACCGCGATCGCCGAGATCTCGATCAGCATCTTCGGGTCGTACAGCTTGTCCACCGTGATCATCGTGCTGGTGGCGTAGTTCCCGTCGAGGATCTCCTTGCGTAGTTCCAGGAACTCGTCCATGTACCGCGGGTCGGTCAGGTACACGGTCATGGCCACGAGGTCCTTGAGATCGGCGCCGGCCGCCCGGAGCGCCAGCTGGATGTTCTCGAAGGTCTTGCGTACCTGGGGCTCGAACTCGAGGGAGATCACGCCCTCTTCCTTCTTCCATCCCACCTCGCCGGCCACGAAGATCAGCGGCCCGGCCACGACGCAGTGCTCGTACGCCCGGGTCCGGGACTCGAACAGCTCGGGGACGTCGACGGCGCGCTTCGACCAATCCATCTCCTCGCCTCCTCCAGACGTGGGACCGGGCCGCCGCGGGCCGGATCCTCGGTGACATTCGGGGCGGCGGCCGCAACAGCGCGACCATACATGATGAGTGATCGTCCACGGACGGCCAGCCCTGCAGCCCTGGATAGAGATAGGCTCGAGCTTCGCTATCGGAAGGGGGCTGCCCCCGGGAGGAGTTGGCCGCATTCGGCTCGAATCCCCAGCACGAGCGGGCCGGGTACTGCGCCACCACGGGGAGGAACGCACTGATGCAGGAGCCGTATCAGGCGTCGCCGGACGTCCACGTGCTGCCGACGCACCTGGCCCTGCCGGGCGTCGGGAACATCCCCGTCAACGCGTTCGTCATCCTGGCGGAAGAGCCGGTCCTGGTCGACACCGGCCTCGGTTTCGACGGCCCGGAGTTCATCGCGGCGCTGGACTCGGTGGTCCCGCTGCCCGAGCTGCGGTGGATCTGGCTGACCCACGACGACGCCGACCACACGGGTAGCCTCCAGCGCGTCCTGGAGCTGGCTCCCCAGGCCCGTCTGGCCACCCACGGGCAGGGCGCCCTCCGGATGAGCACCTGGTGGCCCCTGCCGCTGGACCGTGTCCACGCGGTCGCCCCGGATGACCACCTCGATGTCGGCGACCGGAGCCTCGTCGCGGTCCGGCCACCCGTGTTCGACAACCCCACCACGATCGGGATCTACGACGACTCCACCGGGACGCTGTTCTCGGTCGACGCCTTCGGCGCGATCCTCCCCGAGCTGGCTCGCGACGCCGCCGATATCCCTCACCGGGACCTGACCGAGGGCATGGTGGCGTGGGCCACGTTCGACGTCCCGTGGGTGCACCTGGTGGACCAGGGCCGCTTCGAGCGGGTCCTGGACGCCGTTCGGCGATTGCACCCCGCCCGGGTGCTCTCGTCGCACCTGCCGCCGGCGAGTGGCAGCATCGAGGGCTTCCTCGAGGTGCTCCGCTCGCTCCGCGACGCTGAGCCCTACGTGGCTCCCGGCCACCAGGCATTCGTCGACCTCGTCGACCAGCTCCAGCGACCGGATCTCGACTGACGCCGGCTATCGCGTGGCCCCGCGCCGCACTCCCTGCCGGGCGACCGAGGCCATTTGACAGACGCTCGAACGAGAGTCGATTATCAGACATCAGGAGGAGCCGCTGGATTGCGGGCTTAGCGAGCCGCGTCGCTCGAGACGCGGCCGACCGTTCGAGCGATCCGCCGGAAGGAGGCTGGAGCCGTGCCGTACCCACGAGCATTGCGAGTTCCCGCGTTGGCTCTGGCGCTGGGCCTGTTGGGCGCGGCGTGCGGTGGGCAGGGCGGGCAAGGCGGCATCGACCAGCCGGCGGGAGAGCCCGCCGAGCTGGCCATCGCGCCCACCGCGCCACTCCCAGCCTACTGGCCATTCTATTATCTCGCCGAGGGCCTGGGCTTCTACGAAGAGGAGAACCTGCAGGTCGAGGTGGCCACCGTGCGCGGCGCGGTCCAACAGGCACTGATCACCGGGCGTCTCCAGGTCGCCGGCACGGGGTTGGACTACATCCCCCAGGCCGCCGACGAGTCGATCTCCGATGAGCTGAAGTACTTCATGATCACGGATAACTACCCGTGGGTGATGATCACCTTCGAGGACTCCCCGTACCAGACCGCGGCGGACCTCCGGGGACGGAGGATCGGGGTCAACGACCCGCACGACACCTTCGACGCCGAGTTCCTGATGGGAGCGGCCGGCGTTCCGCAGGGGGAATACGAGCTCATCCCCGTCGGCGAGGACCGAGCCGCGCTCGTGGCCATGGAGCGGGGCGACGTCGACGCGTTCATGGGCCCCTATCTGGCGGTGAACACGTTGCAGGAGCTCTCGGAGCGACCGATCCGGGTCATCAGGAACGAGGCCGCGGAGAACTACTACAACACCGGCCCCATGGTGACCGTCGACACCCTGGAGAACGACCGGGACGTCGTGGTCAGGTTCGGCCGGGCCATCGCCAAGGCGATGATCTGGCAGTACGAGAATCCCGAGGTGGCCGCCAGGACGCTGCTGGAGGTCGATCCCACGTCGGCGGCCGACTTCGAGGAGGCGCTGGACTTCATCGAGACGACGAACGAGTGGAACCGCTCCCGGTACGAGGCCCGGGGCCGGGTCGACCCCGAGATCTACCAGACCATGATCGACAAGCACGCGGAGCTCGGGTTCATCGAGGAGCCGTACCCCGCGGACCGGCTGTTCACGAACGAGCTGATCGATGCGATCTGGGACTTCGACGTGGAAGCCGAGATCGAGGCGGCGCGGAACGCGTCCTGACGGTGCACGGCTAGGGGCGGACCTCGTGGTTGGGCCTCGGCATCCGAGCGGCACGCGGCCGCCGAAGGCCGCCGACGAACGATGGACATAGAGATCTCCGGCCTCGGCAAGACGTACGTACCGCGCCGGGGCGAGAGGATCGAGGCGCTCCGCGATGTCACCGCCTCGATCCGATCGGGCGAGTTCGTCACCGTCATCGGGCCCAGCGGATGCGGGAAGAGCACGATGCTGGACATCCTGGCGGGCCTGACCACACCCTCCGCGGGAACCGCGACGATCGGAGGAAGGCGGGTCGGAGACCCCTCCGTCCGCCCGGGGTTGGTGTTCCAGCGGCCCGTGCTGCTCCCGTGGCGCACGGCGCTCGACAACGTCGTCCTGCCGGCACAGGTGGGGCGGAACCCTTCCGCTCGGAACGGCGGCCGCAGGAAGGTCCAGGAACGGGGGCAGGAGCTCCTCGACCTCGTCGGGCTGGGGGCCTTCGGAGGGAAGTACCCGTGGGAGCTCTCCGGCGGCATGCAGCAGCGGGTGGCCATCGCCCGGGCGCTCCTCCTCGAGGCCCGGGTGATGTGCATGGACGAGCCGTTCGCCGCGCTCGACGAGCTCAGCAGGGAGCAGATGCACCTCGAGTTCCTGCGGATCTGGTCATCGCAGCGGTTCACGGTCCTGTTCGTCACCCACAACGTGTTCGAGTCGGTCTTCCTGTCGGACCGGGTGCTGGTCATGACCCCCCGGCCCGGGCGGGTCGTGGCCGACGTGCCGATCGATCTGCCCCGTCCCCGGAAGCGGGAGATGATCGGGTCGGACCGCTTCTCGAAGAACCTCCGTCGCCTCCGGGAGGCCATGCGTGCGTTCTGGGAGTAGCCAGAGCCCCGCGCTGGTGGGCGGCGACGCTCAGGAGGCCGGCGGGGCGCGGCGGCTCCGCGAGCAGGAGCGGGCGGAGCGGCGGTTCTCGTGGCGCACCGGGGCCACGAACCTGGTCCTCCAGGTGTCCGCCCTCGTCGTGGTGCTGGGAGCATGGGAGATCCTGACCGCGACCGGAGCCATCCACTCCATCCTCGTCCCTCGCCCGTCGCAGATCGCCGTGGCGTTCTGGGAGGACCTGGTCGAGATCTTCACCGGAGGGGACATGCTCGGTCACTTCAACACCACGCTGATCGAGGTGGTCGTGGGATTCCTGGCCTCGGTGGTGCTGGGGGTCGGGATCGGAGCGCTCCTCAGCGAGTTCCAGCTCGTGAGGCGAGCGATCTACCCCTACATCCTCGGGGCGAACGCCGTCCCCCGCATCGCGTTCGCGCCGCTCTTCATCATCTGGTTCGGGTTCGACCTGACGCCCAAGATCGCCATGGTGATCACGATCTCCACGTTCCCGATCCTCGTCAACACGATGGCCGGCCTGTCGGCGGCGGACCGCGACACCCTGAAGCTGATGCGATCGCTGGGCACGACCCGGTGGCAGCTCTTCTGGAAGGTGCGGATGCCGTTCGCCCTTCCCTACCTCTTCGCGGGTCTGGAGACGGCCATCATCTTCGCGTCGGTGGGCGCCATCGTGGCCGAGTTCACCGGCGGGAGCCGTGGCCTGGGGTTCGTGACCCTCGCGGCGCAGGAGCTGTTCCGGTTGCCAGAGGCGTTCTCCGCGATCATCCTGATCGCGCTCCAGGCCATCATCCTCCACCGGGTGATCGTCGTGGCCGGGAGGAAGGTGATCTTCTGGCAGGCGGACGAGGCGAAGGTGACGGCGTGATCCCCGGCCGGCCGGTTTTCGAGCGGATCGGCGGAGAGGAGCCAGCATGGACGATGCGGGCCTGAGGACCCACTCGGTGCGGAGGGCCAGCGAGGCGAGCTTCGCCGTGCCGGGGGCGTTCGTAGATCATAGCGCGGGCTTTCGCCGGTGGGCCGCGGTCGACCGCGCGGCGGGGGCCGTCCACACGGGGTTCGGGATCTGCGAGCTCGATCCCGGGGGTGCGGTCGAGGGGCACGTCCACTCCTTCGAGGAGAGCTTCTACGTTCTGGAAGGAGAGGTGGTCGCCGAGACGAACGAGGGCACGTTCCTCCTGCGCCCCGGGGACTACGGGTTCGTGCCCGTGGGGTCGCCGCACGCCTGGAGGAACGTCGGATCGGAGCGGGCCCGGTGGGCCGACATGCTGTCCCCGCAGCCCGACGCCGATCTCGGGCCCGGGACGTTCTTCGCGCCGATGGATCGGCCCGACCGGTCGCCGAGCCCCATCGACGTCCGCGATCCGAGGACGCGGTCGTTCGGCCACATCGAGCCGGAGACCATGGAAGTGTCGAGGCAGACCCAGGACATGCTGGCCGTATCCGCCAGCATGCGGACCGCGCTGCTCGTCTACAGCGGGATCACCGTGAAGATGATGGTGGATTCGGATCTGGGCAGCTACCTGTCGACGATGTTCATGGTGGCGTACGAGCCGGGCGGCGTGGCGGGCGTACACGACCACCCCTTCGAGGAGACCTACCTGATCCTCCACGACGAGGTGGACGCCGTCTTCGACGAGCGGGAGTATCGCCTGTCCGTGGGGGACGTGGCCTTCGCGGGGGTCGGCTGCCCGCACGCCTTCAACTACCCGGGGACCACGACCGTCCGATGGCTCGAGACGCAGGCCCCCCAGCCCCCGGCACGCCATTCGTACCGGTTCGCGCGGGACTGGGACTACCTGCGCGATCATCTGTGAGGGTCGCCGAGCGGAAGGAGAACGATGGACGACTCGGGCACCGTGGTCATCGTCGGAGGGACCCAGGGGATCGGGCGGGAGCTCGCCCAGCGCTACGCCGACGGAGGGCGCGAGGTGGTGATCACCGGGCGGGAGGAGCGCCGCGCCAAGGAGGAGGCCGACGCCGTCGGGGGCCGCACGGTGGGGGTCGGGTTCGACCTGGCCCGTCCCCACGAGATCGCCCCGAAGCTCTCGGGGATCGAGGACGTGCGGCACCTGGTGCTGGCGGCCATCGAGCGGGACACCAACTCGGTCCGGGAGTACGACATCGAACAGGCGTTGCGGCTGGTGACCCTTAAGCTCGTCGGGTACACGGAGTGCATCCACGCCCTGCTCCCGCGGATGGGGCCAGAGAGCTCGATCCTGCTGTTCGGGGGCCTGGCCAAGGACCGGCCGTACCCGGGATCGACCACCGTGACCACGGTCAACGGCGCGGTCACCACCATGGTCCGGACGCTCGTCGTGGAGCTGGCGCCGATGCGGGTCAACGCCCTCCACCCCGGCATCGTGGGGGACAGCCCTCAATGGAAGGACCGGCCGGAGGTCCTGGAGCGGGTGCTGTCCCGGACGCCGACCGGCCGCCTGGTCACGATGCGGGACGTGGTCGATGTCGCCGTCATGCTGCTGGAGAACCGGTCCATCAACGGCATCAACGTTAACGTCGACGGCGGCTGGTTGGCGCTGTAACCGGCGGGCGCCCGCTCCGGCCGGGGCACGCGCGAGGACGCTTGACAGGCCGGAGGTCTGACGTTTAAAACATCGAACGATTTGGGGAGGCTTCGTGTTCGGACCCTACTTCGAGGATTTCGAGGCCGGCCAGGTCATCCGCCACTCGATCGGGCGGACGATCTCGGAGGCGGACAACACCTGGTTCACGCTGCTGACCGTCAACACGAACCAGATGCACTTCAACCGGACCTACGCGGAGCGGTCGGAGTTCGGCCGGATCCTCGTCAACTCGGGCTTCTCCGTGGGGCTGGTCGTCGGGATGAGCGTCCTGGAGACCAGCCACAACGCCGTGGCCAACCTGGGGTTCGAAGAGATCCGGTTCCCGAACCCGCTGTTCGTGGGAGACACGGTGTGGATCGAGAGCCACGTGCTGGACGTCCGCCCGTCGCGCTCCCGCCCGCACGCTGGCATCGTCCGGGTCCGGACGCGCGGCCTGAACCAGGACGGGAAGGTATGCGTGACGTTCGTCCGGTCGTTCATGGCCTACCGGCGGGACGCTCCGGAGGCCCGGGATCTGTTCCCCGAGCCCGAGTCGCCGATCGAGGAGGAGGGTGACTGATGCCCGGCCGGCGGGGCCCCACGGCATCGCGGACGAAGACCTCCTCCCAGGCCGGCGCGTCCGGGAGGCCCGGTGCGCTCTCGGTGGCCAAGGTCCGCCCCGGGTACCAGCAGGTGGCCGATCAGCTCCGAGAGCTGATCCTCGAGGGGCGGATCAACGCGGGTGAGCGGCTGCCCACCGAGTCCGAGCTCACGGAGATGTTCGGGGCGAGCCGGAGCACCGTCCGCGAGGCCCTCCGCATCCTGTCGTCGCAGAACCTCATCGTCACCGCCCGGGGCGCCGGCGGCGGGACGTTCGTGTCCCGCCCCGAGCCCCGCTACGTCAGCGACTTCCTGGAGGCCAGCTTCGGGCTCCTCAGCGACTCCGAGCACCTGACGGTCGACCATCTGCTGGAGGCCAGGGAGATCCTCGAGGTCCCGGCCGCCGGGCTGGCCGCCGCGCGGCGCACCGAGGAGCACCTGACCGCGCTGCGGTCGTGCTTCCCGGCGCGCGACGACGCCTCCCGGGCCCACCTGTTCGAGGGCAACCTGCTGTTCCACATCACGATCGTGGAGGCCGCGGGGAACATGGTCCTCCCGGTCATCACCCGCCCCATCTTCTCGGTCCTGCGGACCCGCTTCCTCCGCGATGCGGCGCCGCCCGCGTTCTGGCGGCGGGTGGCCCGCGACCATCGCGACATCCTGGCCGCCATCGAGGACGGAAGCGAGACGGACGCCAAGGCCCGGATGGAGCGGCACCTCGAGAACCTCCGCCCGACGTACGAGGAGATCGACGTGGAGGCCCGCCGGGCGGTCCGGGGCCCGGGCCAGGGGCCGGCCGGGAAGCGCCCGTGAGGCCGCTCCGCGACGTGCGGGTCGTGGCCATCGAGCAGTACGGCGCAGGGCCGTTCGGCTCCGTGCACCTGGCGGACCTCGGCGCGGAGGTCATCAAGATCGAGGACCCTCGGAGCGGAGGCGACGTTGGCCGGTACATCCCGCCGTTCCAGGAGGGAGAGGACAGCCTGTTCTTCGAGACCTTCAACCGGAACAAGCGGAGCCTGGCCCTGGACATCGACGTGCCCGCCGGCCGCCGGGTGCTGGAGGACCTGGTCCGGCACTCCGACGCGGTGTACTCGAACCTCCGGGGCGACGTCCCGGCCCGCCTCCGGATCCGGTACGAGGACCTGAAGGTCGTCAACCCCCGGATCGTGTGCTGCTCCCTGAGCGGGTTCGGGATGGTCGGGTCGCGCCGGGACCAGCCGGGCTACGACTACTTGCTCCAGGGCATGGCCGGATGGATGAGCCTGACCGGCGAGCCCGATGGGCCGCCCGCCAAGTCGGGGCTGTCCCTGGTCGACTACTCCGCGGGCTACGTGGCGGCCATGGCCCTGCTGGCCGGTCTCCACGCCGCCGGCCGGGACGGGGTCGGGATGGACTGCGACATCAGCCTGTACGACGTGGCGATCAACCTCCTGACCTACCAGGCGACGTGGCACTTGAGCGGCGATTACCAGCCGCGACGGATGGCCCGGTCGGCGCATCCGTCCGTGGTCCCGTTCCAGAACTTCCCCACCGCTGATGGCTGGATGGTCGTGGCCTGTCCCAAAGACAAGTTCTTCCAGCGGCTGGCGGAGGCCGTGGGCCGGCCGGAGCTCGCGGAGGACGAGCGATTCCGCGAGTTCGGGGGCAGGCGGACCAACCGCGACCAGCTGGTGGCCATCCTGGACGAGATCTTCACGACCCGGACGACCGACGAGTGGCTCGAGGTCCTGGCGGCCGCCCGCGTGCCCTGCGCCCCGGTGTGGACGGTGGAGCAGACCCTGGCCGACCCGGCCGTCGCCGAGCGGGGGATGATCGTCGAGACCGAGCACGAGCGCTTCGGCACCGTGCGCTCCATCGCCACGCCGGTGCGCGTGGGTGAGCCGCGGGAGGATCATCGCCGGGCCCCGCGGCTCAACGAGGACGTGACGTACGTGCTGCGGGACCTCCTGGGCTACCCGCCGGACGCCGTCGAGCGGCTGGCTCGGGAGGGCGTCATCCGCGCATCGGTCCTCGACGGCGTGGGCGCGGAGGCGGCCGGAAGCGAATAGGAGACGGCGATGGACTTCGAGCTGAACGAAGAGCAGCGGATGTTCCGGAAGGTCCTCCGGGACTTCGTGGACACACAGATCCGTCCCGTGGCCAGGGACTGGGAGCACGAGAACCGCTATCCGGAGGAGATCGTGGCCGTCATGCGCGAGATGGGCCTGTTCGGGATCACCGTCCCCCAGGCGTACGGCGGCCTGGACCTCGACATGGTCTCGATGGCCGTCATCTTCGAGGAGATCTCCAAGGGGTGGATGGGCGTGTCGGGCGTCATCGGCAGCCACTCGCTGGCGTGCTGGATGATCGACCGCCACGGGACGGAGGACCAGAAGCGGCGATTCCTGCCCGAGCTGGCGTCGGGCAAGCGCCAGACCGGGATCGGCCTCACCGAGGCGGGCGCCGGGAGCGACCTTCAGGGGATCACCACACGGGCGTGGCGCGACGGCGACGACTACGTCGTCCGGGGGACCAAGATGTGGATCACCAACGCCCGCCACGCGAACCCCCTTCCGGTGCTGGTGAAGACGGATCCCGACGCCGATCCTCCGCACCGGGGGATGAGCCTCCTGCTCGTCGAATCCGACGCGCCCGGCTACACGGTCAGCCGCGACCTGGGCAAGCTCGGATACAAGGGCCCGGAGACCTGCGAGGTCGTCCTGGACGACGTGCGGGTGCCGGCCGGGAACCTGCTCGGCGGCGTGGAGGGGCGCGGGCTCCAGCAGGCGCTGTCGGCGCTCGAGGTCGGGAGGATCAACATCGCCGGCCGGAGCGTGGGGATCGCCCAGGCCGCGTACGACGCCGCCATGGCCTACGCCAAGGATCGGCAGGCCTTCGGCCGGCCGATCAGCGAGTTCCAGGCGGTCAAGATGAAGCTGGCCGACATGGCCACGCAGATCAACGCCGCCCGGCTGCTCACGTGGTGGGCGGCGTCGCGGATCGACGCCGGCGCCCGGGCCGACGTGGAGAGCGGCATGGCCAAGCTGTTCTCGTCCGAGGTGGCCATCGACTGCGCGCTCACGTCCATGCGGATCCATGGCGCCATGGGGTACTCGACCGAGCTGGACGTGGAGCGGCTTTACCGCGATGCGCCGTTGATGGCGATCGGCGAGGGGACCAACGACATCCTCAGGCTGGTCATCGCCAGGGGGCTGCTCGGCGGCACCTCGGCCAGCGGCGGCGGAGGCTGATCTTGCGCGTCTTCGCCGGGGCCGCCGCGCGGAGGCGCTCCGCTTCCGGCTAGGAGGCGCCCCCGATCGTCTGCTCGGCCAGGTCGGCCCACGGGCCCTCGAGGAACAGCATGTTCGAGAACGGCGGCCGGGGAGCCTGGAGCTCGATGAACCGGAGTGGCCCCGACCCCCGGTTCACCCACGCGTGCATGCACCCCGTGCTGACCCATACCAGGTCGCCGGCGGCGACGTCGAAGTGCTCGCCCTCCAGGATGGTCTCGCCGGTCCCCTGGAGGAGGAAGTAGGCCTCCTCGAAGGCATGGAAGTGTCCGCTCCCCGACATCCCCTCTTCTTCGCGGGGCTTGAACTGCACCATGAAGTGGGTGTGGTGGACGGCTCCCAGCACGTCGTCGACCATCATCCGCACCGAGATGTCGCGGATGTTGTGGCCGTGGTAGCCGGGCATCGACAGCGGGCCCGGGGCGTTCAGGTCGGCGTCGGTGAAGTGCCCGACGAACCGGGCTGCGGGGTCCTCCTCGCTGACGGCGCGGCCCTCGGAGGGGACCTCGTATCCCGGGACCGGGAAGGTCCCGTGGGAGACCCCGATGGGCCGGGGCTGGGGCGAGCGGATCCGGTACCACCGGACCGGCTCATCGTGGGGATTGCTCCAGGCGTGCGGGGTCGAGACCGGCACGAACCCGAAGTCGTCGGTGCGAAGCGCATAGCGCCGGCCGTCGATCGACAGCACCGCGGAGCCGGAGAGGATGTAGAACGACTCCTCGAAGGGGTGAAGGTGACCGCCCACCTCTCCGCCCGGCTCCAGCTGGGAGACGGAAACCTCGACGTGGTGCGACCCGTCCTTCTCGCTGATCAGCGTCGCTACCGAAAGGCCCTTGGAACCGGCGGGTGAATCAATGGCGTTGAACTGATGATCGGCCTCTCGGACGACGCGGTAGCTGGGCAAGGGAACCTCCTTCGGATGCAGATCGGCGCGATTCTATGGAGCGTCGCCGGTGGCCGCAACCGTGCCGGGTCGCCGGTGCCCTGGCCGCTTCACGGCGTTCGCCAGCACGGAGCCGGGTGCGCCACTAACGCCCGGTTCAGCAGCACGCAACACGAGGCGGAGCGGCGTCCCCGGCCGTCGAGGGTATTGCGTGATCCACCGGAGGCCCCCGCCGAAGATCCGAGCGCGCGGCCCTCGCGCCTCAGGGGCCGGCGGGTACCGGCGGCCGGGGCACGGCCTGCGAGAACCCGGTCCGCTCCAGGGAATCCGGGACGGGGAAGTCGGCCCCCGACCAGTAGCGGACGCCGGCTACCAGCAACTCGTCGGCCGGGAACCGGGTCAGCAGGCGGGCACCCGTGGCGGTCACCACGACCTCCTCCTCGATGCGAGCCGCCGACGATCCGTCCGGGGTCGGGCAGTACGTCTCCAGTGCGAAGACCATGCCCTCCTGGAGCTCCACCGGATGCTCGAAGGAGTGGAAGCGGCTCATCAGCGGTGCCTCCCACAGCCCCAACCCGATCCCGTGACAGTACTGGAGCCCGAAGGCCTCCTCCTCCGACCCGTACCCGAACTCACCCGCGGCCGGGAAGTGCTGGACGATGTCGGCGGACGTGGCGCCCGGACGGACCTCCGCGATGGCGTTGTCGATGAACTCGCGGGCCCGCCGGTAGGCTTCCCGCTGGGCCGGGCTGGCGCCGCCCACGTTCAGCGTCCGGTAGTAGCAGGTCCGATAGCCGTTGAACGAGTGGATGATGTCGAAGTAGGCGGTGTCCCACTGCCGGATCAAGCGGTCGGAGAACACGTGGGGATGGGGGCTACACCGCTCCCCGGAGATGGCGTTCACCGCTTCGACCTCCTCGGACCCCATCTCGTAGAGCAGGCGATTCACGAGCGCCACGCACTGGTTCTCTTTGACCCCCGCGCGGAGGGACTGGTAGAGCTCTTCGTAGACCCCGTCGACCATCCCCGCGGCGTGGTCGAGCAGCGCGATCTCGTCGATGGGCGTAGGTCTCGGCTTCCACGCCGCGGAGCTGATCCGCCAACGCCACCCCGACCGCGCACGACAGACCCTGCCCGAGCGACCCGAACGTCATGTCGGCCACCGGCGAGGACTCCGTGCCGATGGCGTCCAGGCGGGATGCGTTCTCGCCGTAGAAGGCGAGCTCCGTCTCCGAGACCATCCCGAGCTCAACCCCCATCGCATACGCGGCGATGACGTAATGGCCCGCGAGAGCACGAAGTGGTCCCGTCCGGGCCGCCAGAACTCGGTGCACAGCACAGCGATGAGCTCGGCCGACGAGAGGGCCTGCCCCAGATACCCGAACCCATGCCGGGCGACCATGCGCGCTGCGCGCAGCCGGATCCGCCGAGCGTCGGTTGGCGCGGGCCACGTCGAACCGGCGAGCGTCCGCAGGGCTCCCCGGGTGAACCGCCACGGCTCCTCCTACGGACCGAGGGCTCACTCTCTTCCTCCCCGAGGCGGGAGTCGACGCCGCCCCGCGAGGCGGGCCGGAAGGCCGGGGAACCGCCCCGGGGGGCTTTGCGAAAATCCCCCGTTTACTGGGACAATACGGCGTGCTTAGCCTTACGCAACGTCCGCGGGGCGGGGCGCGGGGCCGGGCAGGCGCGAGGCTCGCTCCCGGAAGCGGGGGTCCCGGCGACGTGATGGAATGGAGCCCGGTTGCTCGGGGCGGGAGCGGGGACGGGAAGGGTTCCGAGAAGGAGGGGCCGATGGGTTCACGCCGCAGGTATCGATCACTGTCGTGGGCGTCCTTGCTCTTCGCGGTGATGCTGGTGGCCGCCGCGTGCGGCGGTGGTGATGGAGGGACGACCACCGAGGGCGAAGGCGGGGAGACGGGACAGCCGTCGGGCGAGCCGATCCGGATCGGAGGTTCCCTCTCGCTCACGGGCTTCCTGGCTCCCAACGGGCTGATCCACAAGGTCGCGGGCGAGCTGTACGTCGACCGATTGAACGAGGCGGGTGGCCTGCTCGGCCGGCCCGTGGAGTTCGTGATCATCGACGACGAGTCGTCTCCGGACCTGGCCGCCGCGGCGTACGAGCGCCTCATCACCGAGGAGCAGGTCGACCTGCTGATGGGTCCCTACGGGACCGGGACGATCGCCGCGGCCCTCCAGGTGGCGGAGCGACACGGGTACGTGATCCCGCACCACACCGGCAGCCTCACGTACGCCTATAGCTACGACTGCGCGTTCCCCGCGTGGAGCTCGGGCCGGTACCCGAACCAGACCATCATGGCGGACATCCTCGACATGCTGGAGGCGACCGACGACCCGCCGGAGACCATCGGGTTCCTCGTCAACCAGTTCCCCGGCTCGAACTACGTCGCCTACGGGACGGAGGAGGGAGACCCGCAGGACGCTAGCGGGGCCGTCCAGGTGGCCAAGGACCGCGGCTACGACGTGGTCCTCGACGTCGCATACCCGACGGACATCGCCGACTTCGGTCCGCTGGCGGCTCGGGTGCGCCAGGCGAAGCCGGACTTCCTGTGGGTCGGCGGGCTCGGCCTCGACGCGGCGAACCTGATCCAGGCCATGGAGGGGTTGAACTACCGGCCGAAGGGCGAGTTCTACCTGTGGTCGGCCCCGGGACCGCTCGAGGAGATGGGAGGGCCGGCCGAGGGCGTCATGCTGGCGTCGATGTTCGAGCTCACCATGCCTCAGGCGCAGGACCCGGAGATCCAGGAGATCGCGGACGAGTTCGCGGAGCGGGCGCAGGCGGAGGGCGCCTACCCGCTGTTCACCACGCAGGCCGCCGCGTCCTGGATGGGCTGGGACATCCTGGTGGCCGGTGTGGAGGGTGCCGGGTCCCTCGAGCAGGACGCGATCTGCGAGTACCTGCAGAACAACCCGGTCGAAACCACCACCGGGGGAACCGTCGAGTTCCGGCTCGAGGAGAACAACTACTACGGCGACCGGTCCAAGGTCGCCCAGTTGCAGGGTGACTCCTGGGAGACCGTGTGGCCGCCGGAGGACCAGAGCACCGAGATGGAGTGGCCGGCGC
>DASZZY010000135.1:0-3900 GCA_036260395.1 Actinomycetota bacterium | reverse complement strand
CCCGCCGGGGCCGCGGCCGAGGCGGCGCCCGCCCGGGAGGCCGAGGGGGCGGCCGCGCAGCCCCCCGACGCCGCCCGCGGCCGGATCCAGCCGCGTCGCACGCGGCCGGACATCCCCGCCCGGTCGAACCTCTCGCCGGCGGAGATCCAGACGCTGATCCGCGCGGGCCGCAGCGTTCGCACCGTCGCCCAGCTGGCGGGGACGTCCACCGCATGGATCCGGTGGCTCGCCGAGCCCGTCGAGCAGGAACGCATGGGCGTGGTGGCCCAGGCGCTTCGTCAGCGGCAGCGCAGGGCTCGGCTCGGCCAGTCCGCGATGACCCTCGGCGACGCCGTCGTTCAGAACCTCCGGCGCCGGGGGATGGCCACCCCCGACCGGATCGTCGAGGAGGGCTTCTCCGCCGCCCGGGACGGCCCCCGGTGGGCCGTCCGGCTGACGTACGAGCACCGCGGGCGTCGGCTCAACGCCCAATGGGGGTTCGACCCCCAGAGCCGCGACCTCGTCCCGCTCAACGACCTGGCCACCCAGCTCGGATGGGCGGAGCCGGCAGCCCGCAACGGCTTGGAGCCCGAGGAGCAGCCCGCGCCGCGGCCCCGGAAGCGGCGGTCCCGCGCGTCGTCTCGGAACGGCCGAGCCTCGTCCTCCAGGAGCGCGGCGGCCAGGCGCTCGACGCCCCGGGGCGGGGCTCGGAAGGCCACGTCGGTCCGCTCGCCGCGGGGAAGGTCCGCGACGAAGGGCTCAACGCGCTCGCGCCGCCGCGGTTGAGACGAGCGGCGTCCCGGACGCCGTCCGCAGCCCGGCGTCCCGGGCGGCCCACCGGACCCGCACCAGGGCGGCCGTCCCGCCCTCGGGCAGGCTCGCGGCGCTGGTGACCCGGCCCACCGGCTCGCCGCCCGCGAGCACCTCCTCGCCGGCGGACGGGCGGCCCTCGGCGCGGACGGCCCGGACGACGAACGGAGGATGGCCGAGGTTCCGGACCCTGGCCACCGCCTCCTGCCCGAGGAAGCAGCCCTTCCCGTAGGACACCGCCCCCTCCAGGGGCGTCTCGTGGGGGAGGGCGTCCTCGCCGAGGTCGACGCCGAAGCGGGCCACGCCGCGCTCGATCCGCCACGCGTCGACCGCCTCCGCCGACGCCTCGATGCGGTCGCCGGCCGCGGCCCGGAGCTCCGCCTCGCCGCCGCCCACGACGTCGGCTCCGTCGCCGAGCGCCGACGGCCGGTAGACGCGCGCGCCGGCCTCCGGGGCCGGGGGCGGGCCCGCCGCGGTCCCGGGGAGCGCCAGGATCGAGAGGGCGTCGGTGCGGTCCTCGATCGTCACGTCCGACGACAGGACGTACGGCTCGAGCAGGTCGCCGGCCGCCGCGGGCTGGACCGGGTCCTGGACCAGGAGCCACCGGTCCTCGAGCCGGACCACGGTGAACTCCGCCCGGACGCGGCCGGTCGGCGAGAGCAGGAGCGACCGGGCCGCTCCGCCGGTCCCGAGCCCAGCCAGCTCCGCGGAGACCAGGTCGTTCAGCCACCGGCCGGCGTCGGCCCCGGCGACGGCGAGCTTCCGCCAGGCCGACAGGTCGACGAACGCGCGCCCCTCGCGCAGCGCGACCAGCTGATCGGCGAAGCTCGGGCGCGTCACCGGCGGATGACCAGCCGGCCGATCCGCCGGCGGCGGGCGCCGAACCGGTACTTGTAGGGGAGATCCCCCTTGAGGAAGTCGAAGCCCCGGAGCCCCTCCTCGATCGAGGAGCGGATGAGCTCCTCGACCAGCACCATGCCGGGCGCCGCGGACGCCGCCGCGTGATCGTAGCCCGAGTTGTACAGGAGGAAGCGGTCGCGCCACCGGAAGCCGATCGCCGCGGCCAGCGCGCGCCCGTCGACCTCCAGGAGCGCCAGCCGCAGCGTGCCGTCCGGCAGGAGCTCCTCGGCCACGCGCCGGAAGAACAGCTCCATGCCGGGGACCATGAACCGCCCCTTCCGGCCGCGGCTCTGGCGGTGGAGCTCCGCGAACCGGCCCAGGGCCGCGGCCGCCGTGTCGGCGGTGGCGTCCACCAGCCGCGCCCCCGGGAACGTCTCCTCGAGGCGCCGCCGCTTCCGCCGCATCTCGTGACGCCGCTTGCTCGCCAGCCCGGCCAGGTAGGCGTCGAACGAGCCCGGCAGCGGGAGGAAGGGCGCCACGCCGTCGCCGACGACCTCTGGGGCGAACCCCGCCTCGGCGGCCGCCTCGCCGAGGGCCCCCAGCCACCGCCCGTCCCGGGGGAGGCCGCCGAGCTCGGCCACGTCCCAGTCCGACCGTCCGGCCAGGCCGGCCATCAGCTCCTTGGCGGCCCGGTCGGTCTCCTCGGGGACGCCGGCCGGGCCCAGGTAATCCGTCACGTCGGAGCCGCCGAGGAAGGAGAGGACCCGCTCGGCCACCTCGAACGCCGCGACGGCCACCGGGCGGGCGCCGTCATCCACCACCGCCACGCTGAGCCGGCCCCCGGCGAGCTCCTCCCAGTACGGCTTCAGGAACCGGGGGCCGTGGAACGGCGTGGCTTCCGGGTCCGCCTCCACGAGGGCCGGCCATGCCGCGGAGCCGAACGCGGAGGGGGGCTCGACCCAGGCCAGCGGCATGACTCGATGCTACCGCGAGGTCGCGGTTCCGCCCGGGACGGGCCCCGACGAGCCGGCGGCCTCGAGCACGAACAGCGTGTGGTGATAGGTCGCGAGCGTCGGCCACCTGGCGCGGTAGGTGCTCGAGGCGGCGACGTCGAGTCCCGCCCGGGCGAACACCCCCCGCCATCCCTCCACGGTCCGGAACGTGAACGGCGTGGGCACCCCGTGGCGGAGGTTGAGCGCCCAGTCCCAGGCGACGTTCACGGCGCGGTCCAGCCGGGAGGTCGGCGTGTCCTCGATCACCACCACCCGCCGCCGCGCCACCCGCGCCGCCTCGGCCACGACCCGCCCCTGGTCGGCCCACCGGGGGATGTGGTGGAGCACGAACAGCAGCAGCACCGCGTCGAACGAGCGGTCGGGCGCCGGCACGCGGAGCGGGTCAGGGAGCGGCAGGAACGGGAGATCCGCGACGCGGTTCGAGAAGTCCGCGACGTCCGCGAGCGTGGGCCGGACGCCGACGCGCTCGGCCAGCCACCGCGCGATGCGCCCGGTGCCGGCGCCGAGGTCCAGGACCTCCATGCCGGGCGCGAGGTGCGGAGCCAGCCTGGCGCCGATCTCGTTCTCCCGGAGGCGCACGGCGATAGCCTATCCTCGGCCCGTGAGGGTCCCTCCCCGACGTGGCGCGCGAGGCGGCGCCGTACGGGCCGATCGGGGGGCGAGCCCGGCGCAGGTCGCGCTCGTCCTCGCCGTCCTGGCGCTCGTGGCGGTCGTGGTCGTCGTGGCGCTCCGCCGGGTGCCCGGATGATCGCTGCCGCGGCGGGGTGACCGTGCGCCGGCTGGCCTGGGACCAGGGGTTCGTGGCGGCCTCGCCCCAATGCGTCCACGGGGCGGTGGGCGAGCCCGTCCGGTACGACGCCTGGTGGCCGGGGGCCTCGATCTCGGCCGGGACGGAGGAGGTCACGGTCCGGCTGCCGGGCGTCCCCGCGTTGGTCCTTCGTCCCGATGGCTCCCGTGAGGGGATCGGCGCGGTCTTCGGCGTCGGGGGGCTGATCCGCGGCCGCTGGGAGTGGTTCCTCGAGCCCTTCGACGACGGGACGATCGTCAACGCGCTCTTGGACCTGGACGTCCCGGGCGGCGAGCGGGCGAGCTCCCGCCGGCTGCATCGGCTGCGGGTCGCGGTTCACCGGGGGCTCGTGGGGCTCAAGGGAGCGCTGGAGTGAGCGGCCGGCGATGCCCGAACTGCGGCGGGCTGGTGGGGGCCGACGCGGCGTGGTGCGGACAGTGCCTGACGCCGCTGGACGGGCCCGCCGACCGG
>DASZZY010000134.1:0-18739 GCA_036260395.1 Actinomycetota bacterium | reverse complement strand
TGCCAGCCGCGTGGCGACGAAGGTAGACCTCCAGACGCTCAAGCACGAGCTCCTGACCGAGATCCACCGCACCGCCCGGCGGGAGATGCTCCATCAGCGTCGTGGCCTCCTCGTCGCCCAGGACCTCCTGCAGCCGCCGGTAGAGCCGGTGTCGAGATCGCTCATCCAACGCCATTGTGTCCCCCCCTCGTCTGCTCGGCAACACATGGGGGAGGGCCTCGAACCGTAGCAGCCACTGCCGACACGACGGCCGCGGAGGCGAGCCGACCGTCTAGACCAGCCGGCCCTCGGGGGCCATCCCGAGGTGGCGGTAGGCGGCCTCGGTGGCCACCCGGCCGCGGGGGGTCCGCTGGAGGAGCCCGATCTGGAGGAGGTACGGCTCGTACACGTCCTCGATGGTCCCGGTGTCCTCGCCCACGGCCGCCGCCAGCGTCGACAGCCCCACGGGCCCGCCCCCGAACCGCTCGACGAGCGCCGCGAGGATCTGGAGGTCCAGCCGGTCGAGCCCGCGCTCGTCCACCTCGAAGAGCGCGAGCGCATCGGCGGCCGCCTCGAGCGAGACCCGGCCGTCGCCGCGGACCTGGGCGTAGTCGCGGACCCGGCGGAGCAGTCGGTTCGCGATGCGGGGCGTGCCGCGGGAACGCCGGGAGATCTCCTCGGCGCCGTCCTCGTCGACCTCGACCTCGAGGATGCCGGCCGAGCGGCGGACCACGAGCGCCAGCTCGTCCTGGTCGTAGTAGTCCAGCCGCGGCGTGAACCCGAACCGCTCCCGCAGCGGCAACGTGATGAGCCCCATGCGCGTGGTGGCCCCCACGAGCGTGAAGCGCGGGAGGTCCAGCCGGATCGTGCGGGCCGACGGTCCCTTGCCGATCACCACGTCGAGCTTGAAGTCCTCCAGCGCCGGGTACAGGACCTCCTCCACGGGCCGGGGCATCCGGTGGATCTCGTCGACGAACAGCACCTCGCCGGCCTCGAGGTTCGTGAGGATCGCGGCCAGGTCGCCCGTGCGCTCCAGCGCGGGGCCGGAGGTGTGGCGGAGGGAGACCCCCATCTCGTTGGCCAGGATCCCGGCGAGCGTGGTCTTGCCCAGCCCCGGCGGCCCCGAGAACAGCAGGTGGTCGAGCGGCTCGCCGCGCTCGCGGGCGCCCTGGATGAGGAGCTCGAGCTGCTCCTTCACCCGGGCCTGGCCGACGAACTCCGCGAGCCAGCGGGGCCGCAGCGCCGCGTCGAAGTCGGTGTCGGCGTCGAGCTCGCGCGCGGCCACGATGCGGTCGTCGACGCTCATCGCGACCCCACCTGCTGGAGGGCCCGGCGCAGCAGCTCCTCGACGGGCTGGCCGTCCGGCTCCAGGCCCGCCACCGCCTCGTGGACCTCGGCCAGCGAGAGCCCCATGGCCAGCAGGGCCTCGCGGACCTCGGCCACCGGGCCGGCGCCCGGCAGCTCGACCTCGCCGCCCATCTTCTCCTTCAGGTCGAGGACGATGCGGGCGGCGACCTTCTTCCCGATCCCGGGGACGATCGTGATGACGTCGGCGTCGCCGTCGAGGATGGCCCGCCGGCACGCCTCGGGCGTGAGCACGGACAGCACGGCCAGGGCCGCCTTCGGGCCCACGCCGTTCACGCCGAGGAGCAGGAGGAAGAGCTCGCGCTCCGCGGGTGTGGCGAAGCCGTACAGGACCAGGGCGTCGTCGCGGACGAGCAGGTGGGTCATCAGCCGGCCCCGCCGTCCGGTCGGCGGCAGCGCCGCCAGCGTCGAGGCCGGCACGAGGACCTCGTATCCGATCCCCCCCGCCGAGATGACCACGCGGTCGGCGGAGCGCTCGGCGACGGTGCCCTCGAGCGCGGCGATCACCGGGCGGCCTCCCGGAGCGGCGACCGGTGGATGTGGCACAGCGCCACGGCCACGGCGTCGATGGCATCCGGCTCCGGGGGCAGGTCGGCGATGGCGTGGAGCCTTCGGAGCGCCAGCCGGACCTCGTCCTTGGCGGCGTTCCCGTTGCCCGTGACGGCCAGCTTGACCTCCAGCGGGGCGTACTCCCGGACCGGGATGCCGGCCTCCGCGGCCGCGAGGAGGACGACGCCGCTGGCCCGGGCCACGGCCATGGCGCTCCCGACGTTCCGGCCCCACATGAGGCGCTCGACCGCGACGGTCTCGGGATGCGTATCGGCCAGGGCGCGTCGGAGCGTCCGGTACACCGCGTAGAGGCGGTCCCCGTCCGGGCTGCCCGCGGGCGTCCGGATCGTCTGGGACCCCAGCACGACCGAGCGCCCGGCGCGGCTCCAGGCCACGGTGGCCACGCCGGTGGCGGCCACGCCGGGGTCGACGCCCATCACCAGCCGGTCGAACACACGTTCAGTCTAGGGCGGGGGTCCGACGGGTCAAGGATCACAGCGGTGTAGTTTACCCGCCTGCCCGGGGGGCCGGGGCCGTACGACCGCTCCCCGGCCCCCCGGCGCTCAGACGGTTCGTCGATCCGGCGGGAGGCGCCGTTGCCTACAAGGATCGGCCGTCGCCGCCCGGTCTTGAATCGTTCCCGCGCTCAGCCGGCCTCGGCCAGGACCTCGTCGGGGATGTCGAAGTTCGAGTGGACGGCCTGGACGTCGTCGAGGTCGTCGAGGGCCTCGATCAGCGCCAACACCTGCCGCGCCTGCGACCCCTCGACCGGGACGCGCGTCTGCGGGAGCATCGTGACCTCGGCGCCGCTGATCGGCAGGCCGGCCTCCTCCAGCGCCCGGCGCACCGTGGCGAGGTCGGAGGGCGCGCTGACGATCTGCCACTGGTCGCCCTCGACGGTCATGTCGAGCGCGCCGGCGTCGAGCACCGTCTCCAGCAGCCGGTCCTCGTCGGGGGCCTCGTCCCGCGGCACGAGCGCGATGCCCTTCCGCTCGAACATCCACGCGACGCTGCCCGGGTCACCCAGGTTGCCACCGAGCTTCGTGAACGCGTGCCGCACCTCCTGCCCGGTGCGGTTGCGGTTGTCGGTCATGGCCTCGACCAGCACGGCCACGCCGCCGGGGGCGTACCCCTCGTAGGTGGCCGGTTCGTACCGGACGCCCTCGATCTCCCCGCTGCCGCGCTTGATGGCCCGCTCGATGTTGTCCACAGGCACCGAGTAGTCCCGGGCCTGCTGCACGGCGGAGGCCAGCGTCGCGTTGGCCTCCACGTTCCCGCCCCCCTCCCGGGCGGCCACCTCGACCGCACGCAGCAGCTTGGAGAACATCTTCCCGCGACGCTGATCGGTGACGGCCTTCTTGTGCTTGATCGAGGACCACTTGGAGTGCCCGGACACCTAGCCCACCCGCTCCAGCATGCGTCGGTGCAGGCGCGGGTCGCGGGCCAGCTCGGGATGGAACGACGCCGCCAGCAGGTTCCCCTGCTCGACGACCACCGGGCGCCCGGCGTGCTCGGCCAGCACGCGGACCTCCCCGCCAACCGAATCGACCACCGGCGCCCGGATGAACACCCCGCGGACGGGGGCGTCCTCGCCCTCGACCTCGACGTCGGCCTCGAACGAGTCGACCTGGCGCCCGTAGGCGTTGCGGATCACGGTGAGGTCCATCAGCCCGAGGAGCGGCTCGCCGTCCACGACCTCGCGGGCCATGACGATCATCCCCGCGCAGGTGCCGAACACCGGCATGCCGGCCGCCGCTCGCTCGCGGATCGGCTCCACGAGGCCGTAGCGCCGGGCCAGGCGGCCGATCGTGGTGCTCTCCCCGCCGGGGATCGCCAGGCACGAGACCTCGGCGAGGTCCTCGGGGGTCCGGACGAGCACCGGGGTGACGCCGAGGTCGTCGAGGACCGCGGCGTGTTCCCGGAAGTCGCCCTGCAGCGCCAGAACGCCCGCCTTCATGCCACAGCAATCATAGCGGCGGTCCGGCGTCACCCCCGGGACGGCGCCGGCGGGCTACCAGCCGCGGGTCTGGAGGAGGCCCTCCTCGCCGAGCTCGGAGATCTCGAGCCCGCGCATCGGCTCGCCGAGGCCGCGGGAGATCTTGGCCAGCACGTCGGGGTCGTTGAAGTACGTCGTGGCCTCCACGATGGCCCGGGCCCGGCCGGCGGGGTCGCCGGACTTGAAGATCCCGGAGCCGACGAAGACGCCGTCCACGCCGAGCTGCATCATCAGCGCGGCGTCGGCCGGCGTGGCCAGGCCGCCGGCGGCGAAGTTCACCACCGGGAGCTTCCCCGAGGCCGCTACCTGCCGGATCAGCTCGAGCGGCGCGCCGAGCTCCTTGGACGCCGACAGCAGCTCGTCGTCGCGCATGCCGTGGAGCCGGGCCATCTGCGAGCCGATCGTCCGGACGTGGCGGACCGCCTCGACGACGTTGCCGGTCCCGGCCTCGCCCTTGGTCCGGATCATCGCCGCCCCCTCGGCGATCCGCCGCAGGGCTTCGCCGAGGTCCCGGGCCCCGCACACGAACGGCACGGTGAAGTCCCACTTGTTGATGTGGTGGTGCTCGTCCGCGGGCGTCAGGACCTCGCTCTCGTCGATGTAGTCGACGCCCAGCGACTGGAGGATCTGGGCCTCCACGAAGTGTCCGATCCGGCACTTGGCCATGACCGGGATCGTCACGGCCTCCATGATCTCCTGGACCTTCGTCGGGTCCGCCATCCGGGCCACGCCGCCCTCCGCCCGGATGTCCGCGGGGACCCGCTCCAGGGCCATGACCGCGACCGCGCCGGCCTCCTCGGCGATCCTGGCCTGCTCGGCGGTGGTGACGTCCATGATCACCCCGCCCTTCAGCATCTCCGCGAGCCCGGCCTTCACCCGGAAGGTCCCGGTCTCCTTGTCCATGCCTGCCTCCCTCGCGCGCCTGGCCACAGGATACGGCGCGCGCAGGCCGCGTGGGGGGCCTAGCTGAACTCGAGCGGCGCCGGCGCGTCCGTGGGGAACAGCTCGACCCACGTGGTCCCGGGAGCCAGGGGGATCTCGTCGCCCTGCCGGGTCACCAGCGTCAGCGTCTCCTCGGGGTTGGGCCGCCGCCACTGGCCCTGGATCACCCGGCCGTCGCGGAAGACGTACGCCCGTCCCTGGCCGGAGACCTTGAAGCTCGGCACCGGGGTACCGGCGGCGTCGACGATGTTCGTGTCGACCCGCCGGACCAGCATCACGACGACGTTGCGAGCGGAGACCTGCGTGCCGTCCTCGAGCGCGTGCGGCGTGGTGTCGTGGGAACGCAGGTACACGTCCTCCGAGGGGTCGTAGCTCCAGAACACGTTGGCCACCGGCGAGAACTCGAGGTGGATCTCCCGCCCTCGCTTGGTCCCTGCGCGGTCGAGGTCCTCCTCGAACGTGAACAGCGGCTCCGGGGCGTCGGTCTTCCTCCCCCCGGCGGCGTAGAGGTCCTTCGTCGAGGTGAACACATCGTGTGGCGCCGTCCGGGTGGGGTCCCGCGGGCAGACGTCCTCCCGGAAGTTGCAGTTGATGTCCTGGATCCCGGCCCGCTCGATCGCGTTGATGACCGCCTGGACGCTCCCGGCGTGCACGAACAGGACCCGGCCGAACTGCTGGAGGATCAGGGGATCCACCGGCCGGGCGCTGCGGATCGGCCCCAGCCGGTTGGCGTTCTGGCACTGGTAGACGGCGATGAACCGGCTGATGCCGCCCTCCGCCTCCTGCTCGAACACGATGTCGGCCTGGTCGAGCCCGGCCTGGGGACGGGACTCGGGGCTGTTCTCGATCTTCACCGCGAGCGCGCGGCGGCCGGCGAGGCCCTCGCCCCGCGCTTCCTGGCCGGTCAGCGCGCACACCGGGGGGGAGTCGTCGAACGGATTGACGGCCTGGGTGAGCGTCTCACCCGGCTGCCTGGTGAACATGCTCCAACCGACGAACGCGCCGGCGGCCAGCACCACCACGACCAGGACGCTGACCAGCGTTCGTCCACGCGTCGACAGAGCCACGGGATCTACCTCCTCGGGGATTCGGGGGGATGAGGCCGGTCGGCCATGCTACTGACCGACCCCTCGAACTTCAACAACCGCTCACATCTCCTCCAGCGCCCGGATCCGCTCCTCGACCGGCGGGTGGGTGGAGAACAGCCGCTCCATGATGCTGTACCGGCGGGTGAGGGCCCGCGAGGGCTGGGCGAACCACAGGTGGGCGGTGGCGTTGTTCGCCGCGCGCCGCATGGTGTTCGGGGCAGCGGAGATCTTTCGGAGCGCGCCGGCCAGCCCCGGCGGGTACCGGGTCAGCAGCGCGCCGTTGGCGTCGGCCAGGTATTCGCGGCGGCGGGACACGGCCAGGCGGATCAGCTGCGCCCCGATGGGCGCCAGGACCGCCAGCACCAGCCCGACCAGCGCCACGATGGCGAACGCCCCGCCGCCGCCCCCGCCGCGGTCGCGTCCGCCGCGCCGGCCGCCGATCCCTCCCCAGAAGAACGCCCGCATCAGCCAGTCCGAGAGCAGCACGATGACGCCGACGAGCGTGGCCACCAGCGTGCCGACCAGGATGTCGCGGTTCGTGATGTGCGAGAGCTCGTGGGCCAGCACCCCCTCCAGCTCGACGCGGTTCAGCATGTCGAGGAGGCCCTGCGTCACGGCGATCGACGAGTTCTCGGGGTTCCGCCCGGTGGCGAAGGCGTTCGGGGCCTGCTCGGGGATGATGTAGATGGCCGGCGGTTTCGGCATCCCGGCCGCGATCGTCAGGCCTTCCACGATGTTGAACAGCCGGGCGTGATCCTCGCGGCGGGCCGGTCGGGCGCCCACGGCCCGGAGCACGATCCGGTCCCCGAACCGGTACGACGACCAGGACATGGCGATCGCGATGACCACCGCGATCGCGACGCCGATCCACCCGTAGCCGATCAGCCACCCGAACAGGTAGCCGAGGCCGACGGCCACGGCGAGGACCAGGAACACGAGCAGGATCGACCGCCACTTGTTGCGGGTGATCTGCTCGTACAAGCGACCTACACGTCGACGGCCACGGCGCCGCGCGAGTCGTCCTCGGCCTCGAAGAACTCCCGCGGGGTGAAGCCGGTCATCCGGGCCACGATCGAGGAGGGGAACTGTTGGATCCGGGTGTTCAGCCGCATCACCTGGTCGTTGTAGAACTGCCGGGCGAACGCGATCTTGCTCTCGGTCGCCGTCAGCTCCTCCTGGAGCGCCAGGAAGTTCTCGCTGGCCCGCAGCTCGGGGTAGGCCTCGGCCACGGCCAGCAGGCGGCCGATCCCGCGGGTGATCTCGGTTTCGGCGCGGGCCTGCTCGTCCACGGTGCGCGCGGCGATGCCCCGCGTCCGGGCCTCGGTGACGCGCTCGAACACCTCGCGCTCGTGAGCGGCGTAGCCCTGCACGGTCTTGACGAGGTTCGGGATGAGGTCGTACCGGCGGCGGAGCTGGACGTCGATGCCCGACCAGGCGTTCTCCACGCGGTTCCGGTGACGGACGAGCGCGTTGAACACTAGGAGCACGTACAGGAGGACGGCCCCGACGATCCCAAGCGCGATCCACAGGCCGAGCACGGAGCGATGTTACCAGGCGTCCCCGCTCCGGCCGGTACCCCGCTTGCGCGGCGCCGGTTTGATATTGATAATCATTCTCATGGGTCGCCAGACGTTCCTCGCGATGCTGGCCGCCGTGTGTCTGCTGGGGGCTGGATGCCAGGCCGACGCCGACGAAGGTCGGCCCACCGCCGTGGCCGCGGTGTATCCCCTGGCCTACGCGGCGGAGCGGATCGCGGGACCGGGCTGGCAGGTGGTGGACCTCACTCCGCCCGGCGAGGAGGCCCACGACGTCGACCTGTCGCTCGACGATCGGGAGACGATCTCTCGGGCTGACCTCCTCCTGCTCCTGGATCCCGGGCTCCAGCCGCAGCTCTGGGATGCCATCGGCGATACGGGGGCCGTGGTGAGGGCCGTCAGCGACCGGCCGCTCGCGGATCCCCATGTCTGGCTCTCGCCCGGCTCGTACCTCCGGGAGATCGCCGAGCTAGTCCGACACGCGTTCGTCCAGCACCAGGCCGCGGGCGGCGACCGGGGCTACGTGCGGCGATTCGACGCGCTGCGGGACGACCTGCGGGACCTGGCCCGAGCGTACTTCCGGACGATCGGCGGCGACCGGTGCCGCCACGACACGATGATCGTCTCCCATGAGGCGTTCGGTTGGCTGGCCCGCGACTACGGCCTGAGGCAGTTCGGCCTGGCGGGGCTGACCCCCGAGGCCGAGCCGACCAGCGACCGGCTGCTGCAGGCACTCCGGCTGATCGAGTCCGGGGAGGCGGGGGCCGTCTTCCACGAGACGACCGAGGACGCCGAGCGGGTGGCCCGCGCGCTCGCCGGCGACGCCGGCGTCCCGGCCCTGCCGCTGTCGACGCTCGAGTCCCGTCCCTCGGACGGGGACTACCTGAGCGTGATGCACGAGAACCTCGAGAGCCTACGGGAGGGGCTCGGGTGCCGATGACGGTGGCCATCGAGGCTCGCGGGCTCCGGTTCGGCTACGCGGCGGCCCCCGTGCTCGACGGGGTCGACCTCACCGTCGATCGCGGCCAGTTCGTCGTGCTGACCGGGCCCAACGGGTCGGGGAAGTCGACGCTCATCAAGGTTCTCGTCGGGCTCCTCCAGCCGGCGGCCGGCGAGGTCCGCGTCCTGGGCCGCTCCCCGGCGGACCCGGCCGCCCGCCGGGCCGTCGGCTACGCGCCCCAGGGGTCCCCGGCGCGGGTCGTGCTCCCGGTCTCCGTGGCCGAGGTGGTCGCCGCCGGGCTGGTCTCGCCGTCGCTGCTGCACCGTCCCGGCCCTCCGGACGCCCGGGCGGTGTCCGAGGCCCTGGACGCGGTCGGCCTCTCGGAGCTCCGCGAGGAATGCGTGTTCGAGCTCTCCGGCGGCCAGCAGCAGCGCGCGGTGCTGGCCCGGGCCCTGGTCGGGGACCGGCCGCTCCTGATCCTCGACGAGCCCACCACCGGAATCGACCGGGCGTTCCGGCCGCGGTTGGTGGAGGCGCTGCGAGGCCGGGCCGACGCGGGGACGGCCGTGATCGTCGTGTCCCACGACCCCGAGGACTTCCACGAGGTCGTGGACCGCATCCTGGCTATGGAGGACGGCTCGGTGCGCGACCTGTCACACGAGGAGTTCCACGAGGCCCGGGGGGCGATGCGGTGATCGACCTCCTCACGCTGGGGTTCGGCCAGCGGGCCCTCATCGCCGCCACGGTCGTGGGTCTGGCCGCGCCGGTGGCCGGGGCCTTCCTGGTCCAGCGGCGCCTGTCGCTGGTCGGGGACGGCATCGGCCACCTGGCGCTGGCGGGTGTGGCCCTCGGCGTCCTGGTCGGGGTTTCGGGCGTGTGGGGCGCCCTGGTGGTGGCGGTCATCGGGGCGGCGGCCCTCGAGGCCCTCCGGGTCCGGGGCCGCCTGACCGGCGACCTGTCGCTGGCGCTGATCTTCTACCTGGGGATCGCCGCCGGCGCCGTCGGCCTGTCGCTGGCCGGGCGGTTCAACACCTCGATCCTCTCCGTGCTGTTCGGCAGCCTGTTCGCGCTCTCCTGGGCCGACGTGGCGATCATCGCCGCGCTGGCCGCGGTGGTGGTGATCGCCGTGGCCGTCCTCTACCGGCCGCTCCTGGCAGTGGCCCTCGACGAGGAGACCGCCCGGGCCGCGGGCCTGCCGGTCGACGCGCTCAACCTGCTCCTGGTGGCCCTCACGGCCCTGCTGGTCGTCGGCGGGATGCGGGTCGTCGGGCTGCTTCTGATCGCCGCGCTGATGGTCGTGCCGGTGGCGGCCGGATCGAAGGTCGCCCACTCGTTCCGGGCCACGCTGGTGTGGGCCGTGGGCATCGGCGGGCTCTCGGCGTGGGCGGGCCTGTCCGTGGCGGCCTGGCAGGGCGACCTGGTCCCCGGCGGGACCATCGTGCTCGCGGCGATCGGGCTGTTCCTGGCCTGCACGGCGATCGGCCGCCGTGCCGCGGTCCGCCACCGACCGGCGAGGGGAGCATGACCCAGGCGGCGGCCTTGGCCAGGCTGGCCGGCCTCCGGCCCACGCCCCAGCGGGTGGCCATCATCCGCGCGCTGGAGGGCAAGGACCGGCCGGTGACGGCCCAGGCGCTCCACCGCGAGGTCCGGGGCGCGCCGTCCACGCCGGGGCTGGCCACGGTGTACCGGACCCTGCGGGCCCTGGCCGAGGCGGGGGTGGCGGAGTCGTTCGCCGCCGGTGAGGCCGAGCACGCCTACAAGCTGTGCGACGTCGAGCACCACCACCACCTGATCTGCGAGTCGTGCGGCCAGGTGGTGTCGATCCCGTCGTGCGAGGTCGAGGGGTGGGCCACCGACGTCGGGCGCCGGCGGGGGTTCGCGGTGACCGGGCACCGGGCCGACGTCTACGGGCTCTGCGCCCGCTGCCGCCGCTCCGCCTGAGCGTCGCGCAGGCGGTCGAGGCCCCTGGCCACCTCGTCGAGGATCTCCTCATGGAGCGCCGGCGTGCTGGCGGCCACGGTCGAGACCAGCGAGGCCTTACCGTCGCCGTCCAGGAGCGGCACCTCCCGCAGCGACCGACCCAGGGCGTCGGTCACCGGAAGCCCGATCTCCCACAGCAGCAGGTACGACGCCGCCGCGTCGTAGGTCGTGGTGTTGAGGACGTGTCCGCCGCCGACGCGCCGGAACGCCTCGTCCATCCCCGGAACCGCCTCCACCATGGCCTGGCCGGGGTCGACGTAGGCGTCCAGCTGGCCGGTGGCCACCCGGGTCAGCGAGTACGCCGCGCTGCCCTGGTCGAAGAACGCCCCCTGGGACCCGGGGACGTCGAAGATGCCCTCGAGCACGGTGGCCAGCGGCACGGCCGGCTGTCCGCGGAACCCGCCCGCCCAGAACAGCGAACGCAGGTCCTTCCCATCCGTGGGCGCCACGGTCCGCCCCTCGACGTGCACGCCGCGGTCCCGCGTGGCCTCGAACGTCGCTCCGGTGGCGAGCTCGGCGATGCAGCCGTAGGTGACGTCCCCGAGGGTCACCGACTCGCCGTAGGGAGCCACCGCCACCGTCGCGCAGCAGGTCTCGTAGCCGGCCGCCGCCGGTCGCGTTCCGTCGATCGGATCCACCAGGTACAGGACGTCGGGCCGACCGCGGACCACGAGGCCGTGGTCCTCGGTGAAATAGGCGACGTCGTCCAGCTCGCCCAGCGCCGACTCGACGACCTCCTCGGCGTGTCGGTCGATGCCGAAGGTCGGGTCGCCACCGTGCGCCACGCCATGCGTGAACCGCGACGACGGGTCACCGAGCAGCGGGCGCACCGTCGCCCGGATCCGCGTCGCCAGGGCTAGGGCGATCGCCTCAGGCGGCTCGGGCGACGCCGCGGTACACCTCCTCGATCCGCTCCACGACGGCGCCCCAGTCGTAGCTCGCGGCACGGGCCCGTCCCGCCACCCGGAGCGATCCCGCGAGCGCGGGCTCGGACAGCACCCGCCGCACCGCGGACGCCAGCGCGGCGTGGTCCCCGGGGGGCACCAGGAGCCCGTCGACGCCGTCGCGGACCACCTCGCGGTACCCCGCGATGTCGGTGGCCACGACCGGGACCCCGGCGGCCATGGCCTCGACGAGGACCAGCCCGAAGCTCTCCTGGCCCAGCGCGGGGCTGACGAACACGTCCGCGCCGGCGTGATAGGCGGGCAGGCGGTCGCGGGACACTGCCCCCAGCATCACGACCCGCTCCCGCACGTCGGCGCTCAGCGCGTCGAGCGCCGACCGGTCGCGCCCCTCCCCGCCGACCACCAGCCACAGGTCCGGCTCCCGGGCCGCGAGCTCGGCGAAGGCCCGCACGGCAACCGGGAAGCCCTTCTGCCGGTCGAGGCGCCCGACCCACAGTATCCGCCGGCCCGCGGGCAGGTCCTCGGCGGCCGAACCCGTCGCGAACCGCTCGACGTCGACGCCGTTGGGGATCACGGCGATCCGGTCCCCCAGCCGCGAGCCGACGAAGGAGGCGGCCGCCCGGGATACCGCGATCCTGGCATCGAGCCGCCGCCAGACCGGGCGGACGAGCGGTGCCGCGACGTCCAGCAGGCGCGAGCGCTCGGCGTGGGCGTGGAACGTGGCCACCGCGGGCCGCCCGCCCGCCAGCACCGCGAGCATGGACGCCGAGGGCACCAGCGGCTCGTGGACATGGACGACGTCGGGCCGCAGCTCCGTGATCGCCCTCCGGATCCGGGCGAACGATCCCGCCGAGAAGCAGATCGGCGCCACCGTCCCCTGGTACGGCACGCGGATCGCTCGCCCGACCACATCGGTCCCGTCCTCGCCGGCCGTTCCGAGGGCCGGGCCGAGCGCGCGGACCTCGTGGCCCCGCTCCCGGAGCCGGGCGCCCAGCTCGCGGACGTGGACCTGGACGCCCCCGGGCGCGTCCCAGGCGTACGGGCAGACCAGCAGGACCTTCACGCGTCCGCGGACCCGGCGGCGGGCGTGGCGTCCAGGCTGCCGCCCGCCTCGGCGGGTCCGGCCCGGGTGGCCCCGTCCTCCCAGGCGGGCTGGAACATGTGCCACTGCGTCGGGGCTGCGGCGATCGCCCGCTCGAACTCGCGGGCCAGGCGGCGGGTCAAGGCGGTCACGTCCGAGCGGAGGTGGTCGGTGCGCTCGATCTCGAGCGGCGGGTTGATGACGATCACCCAGCCCTCCTCGGTGTCGTAGACCGCGCAGGGCAGCAGGGGGACGCCCGCCAGCAGCGCCAGGAGCGCCGGTCCGGCCGGCATCCGGCGCGTGGCGCCGAACATCTCGACCTCCACGCCGGTCCCCTTCAGGTTCCGGTCGGCCACCAGCGCGATGACCTCGTTCTCAGCCAGCAGCCGGGCGAGCTCCTGGCCGACGCTGGTGGTGTCGTGGAGCGGGACGATGCCCAGCCCGAGCGCCTGCCGATGCTGGACGAACAGCTCGAACAGCCGCTCCGGACGCAGCAGCTCGGCAACCGCGGTGATCTTCCAGCCGGAGAGATACACCCACTTCCCCGCGGCGTCCCAGTTCCCGAGGTGCGGCAGGGCCACGACCGCGCCGTGGCCCTCGACCATGGCCCGTTCCAGGTGCTCGCGGCCCTCGGCGCGCACCCGGCCCATGAACTCGGCGTCGGACAGCGCTCGGACGTGGAAAGCGTCGTACCAGTAGCGAGCGTAGGAGAGGAAGGCCTCACGCGTGGCCTCCCGGAGGATCGGCGCCCCGGGGTCGGTGCCGAGGACCGTGGCGAGGTTGGCCTCGACCACCCGGCGGGTCCGGGGCGCCACGTGGAACGCCGCGGAACCGGCCAGCGCGAACAGCCGCCGGCCGACGCTCTCGGGCAGGGCGATCGCCGCCCGCTGGGCCGACGCGTAGACCGCGTACGCGATGCGCTCGCGGGCCGACTCGCCGCGCGAGGCGCTCACCGGCCCTCGGGTACCCGGGCGACGGCCGAGGCGTGCCGGACGATGAGCTGGACCGACACGGCGGCCGAGACCCACAGCGCCAGCTGGAGCAGCGAGGGGAACACCAGGCCGAGCGCCACGATCGTCCACCGCACCGAGCGGACGATCAGGGAGTCGCCCAGCGGGAACCCGAGCCCGCTCGACTTGGCCCGGAGGTACGCGGCCAGGTAGGAGGCCCCCAGGGCCACGAGCGCGGCGGCTGAGACGAGCGGCCGGGCGCCGATCTCCGCCCAGGCCACCGCCCCCAGGATCACGGCGTCCACCGCTCGCTCCAGGCTGGCGTCGGCGAACGCCAGCCGCGCTGACTTGGCCTCCCGGGCCCGGATGCCGGCCAGGATGAGCAACGCGCCGGCGCCGGCCACCCCCACGCCCGCCGGCGTCTCCCGGCCCACCAAGATCAGGGCCGCGGCGAGGGCGGCGAGGACCGCCGCGGCGGCGATCAGCGACAGGATGGCGGCCGCTCGGACGCGTGGCTCCCCGGAGACGCCGGCGGCAGCATCGCCTTCCATCGGGGACGGGAGCGTAGCACTTCCGCTCTCCCGGGCCCCCGGACCGGCCCCGAGGGGGCCCAACTATAATCGGGACTTCGCAGCCCTCGAGATCTGGGAGCCGATCACGTGAAGACCTACGAGCCCTCCGCGATCCGCAACGTCCTCCTGGTCGGCCACGGGGGGACCGGCAAGACGACGCTCGCCGAGGCCCTGCTGTTCGCGGCGGGGTCGATCACCCGGATGGGGACGACCCAGGACGGCAACACCGTGAGCGACTTCGAGCCCGAGGAGGTCAAGCGCGGCATCAGCGTGTCGCTCGCGCTCGCCCCGGTCGAGTGGCGGGGCGTCAAGCTGAACGTGCTTGACGCGCCCGGGTACGCCGACTTCATCGGCGACGTGCGGGCGGCGCTGCGGGCGGCCGACGCGTGCCTGTTCGTCGTGTCCGCCGTGGACGGCGTCGAGGTCCAGCACGAGGTGGTGTGGGAGCTGGCCGTCGAAGCCGGGCTCCCGCGGGCGTTCTTCGTCAACAAGCTGGACCGGGAGCGGGCGTCGTTCCAGCGGACGCTCGAGCAGCTGGTCGAGGCCTTCGGCACCCAGGTCGCGCCGCTCCAGTTCCCGATCGGCGAGGAGCACGACTTCGAGGGGCTGGCCGACTTGCTGTCGAAGCGCGCCTACCGCTACCCCGACGGCCCTAGGGGACAGGAGAGCGACTGGCCCGACGACATCGCCGGGAAGGCCGAGCCGTACCGCGAGAAGCTGGACGAGGCGGTCGCCGAGGCGGACGATTCGCTCCTCGAGAAGTACCTCGAGGAGGGCGAGCTGTCCGAGGACGAGATCGTCCGGGGCGTCAAGGCCGGGGTGGCCGACGCCAAGTTCGCCCCGGTGGTGTGCGGGGCCGCGACCAAGGCCATCGGCGTCGACCGGCTGGCCGACCTCCTGGTCGACGCGTTCCCCTCGCCCGCCGACCGCCCGCCGGTGCGGGTCATGACCGCGGGCGGCGAGGAGCAGGAGCGGCCCGCCGACCCCGGCGGTCCGCTGGCCGCGTTCGTCTTCAAGACCGTCTCCGACCCCTACGTCGGCCGGATCAGCCTGTTCCGCGTCTACTCGGGGCGGGTGCGGCCCGACTCCAGCGTCCACAACGCCACCCAGCGAGCCGACGAGCGGGTCGGCCAGCTGTTCACGATGCGGGGCAAGGACCACGAGGCCGTGGCCGAGGTCCCCGCCGGGGACATCGGCGGGGTGGCCAAGCTGTCCCACACCCACACCGGCGACACGCTGTCGACCAAGGACGCGCCCGTGACCGTCCCGGCGCTGGAGCTGCCCGAGCCCCTGTACGCGGTCGCCGTCGAGCCGAAGACCCAGGGCGACGAGGAGAAGCTCTCGAGCGCGTTCGCCCGGCTGCAGGAGGAGGACCCCACCTTCCGCGTCGAGCGCCACCCGGACACCAACGAGACCGTGATGTACGGGATGGGCGAGACCCACGTGGACGTGATGACCGAGCGGATGCAGCGGAAGTTCGGGGTCGGGGTCAACACGCATCCGGCCCACGTGCCGTACAAGGAGACACTCCGGACCAAGGTCCAGGCCATGGGGCGCCACGTGAAGCAGAGCGGCGGCCACGGCCAGTACGGGATCTGCCACATCGACGTCGAGCCGCTGGAGCGGGGGGCGGGGTTCGAGTTCGTGAACAAGATCGTCGGGGGCGTGATCCCCAGCCAGTTCATCCCGTCGGTGGAGAAGGGCATCGTCAAGGCCATGGCGACCGGCACCAGCGGCCATCAGATGGTGGACCTCCGGGTCACGCTCTACGACGGGAAGTTCCACCCGGTCGACTCCTCGGACATGGTGTTCCAGATCGCCGGGTCGCTGGCGCTGAAGGAGGCCGCCCAGAAGGCCGGGGTGGTGCTGCTGGAGCCGGTGGTCGACGTCGACGTCGTGGTCCCCGACTCCCAGACCGGCGACATCATCGGCGACCTCAACGCCAAGCGGGGGCGGGTGCTCGGCATGGAGCCCACCGGCACCGGGAAGACCCGGATCAAGGCCCAGGTCCCCCAGGCGGAGATGACCCGGTACGCCATCGACCTCCGGTCGATCACCGGCGGCCGAGGGCTGTTCACGATGACGTTCTCCCACTACGAGGAGGTCCCCGCCCACCTGGCCGAGAAGGTCCTGGCCGCCGCCCAGCGCGAGAAGGAAGAGGCCCACCGGTGAGCCGGCCGGGGGGATGCGGGCATCCCTCCGGACCGTGGTGGAGGCATCCTTCCCGTTCGTGCCGCCCCGTGTGAGGCTGGAGGCACGATGGTCACGCGCGTCCTCATCGTGGACGACCAGGAGCCCTTCCGGATGGCCGCGCGCGCCGTGGTGGAGGCCACCGACGGCTTCGAGGTGGCCGGCGAGTCCGAGACGGGCGAGGCAGCGGTGGAGGCGGCGGCGGAGCTCGACCCCGACCTGGTCCTGATGGACGTCAACCTGCCGGGGATCGACGGGATCGAGGCCACGCGGCGGATCCTGGCGGACCGGCACAGCGTCGTGGTCCTGCTGGTCTCCACGTACGAGGCCGACGAGTACGCGCCCCGGGCCGCTGAGTGCGGCGCCGCGGCCTACATCCCCAAGTCGGAGTTCGATCCGGACCGGCTCTCCGAGGCCTGGGCCGCGGCCTCCGCCGGCTGAGCCCCGTGGAGGACAGTCAGTCCATCGCGGCCGAGGCCCTCAGGGAAGTGCCGCTCCTGTCAGGACTGATGTCCGCCGACCTGTCCCGCATCGCTCGGATCGGAAAGCGGAAGCGGTATGCGGCGGGCGAGCCCATCGTGACCAAGGGTACCTTCGGTGGTGGGCTGTTCCTTGTGGTCTCTGGCACCGCCAACGTCGACGTCGGTGGCAAGATCCACGCCCTGGGCCCCGGGGAGTTCTTCGGCGAGATGTCGCTGATCTCCACGAAGCCGCGGTCGGCGACCGTCACCGCGGCCGAATCGGTCGACGTCCTCATCATCCACGCGGTCGACTTCAAGGCCTTCTTGATGGCCAACCCCAGCCTGGCCGTCGTCCTGCTGGAGCGGATGGCGGAGCGGCTCCGGGAGGTCCAGGACCGGATCGATACCGGGGGTCAGCTCCCCGGGGCCGGCTGAGGCTCACCGGAAGGCGACCCCGTCCGAGGCCGAGCCTGCAGCCGCCCCCTGATCGTGGTGCCGCCACCCGGACGGGAGATCACCTCGAGCGTCCCGCCCAGGGCCTCCATCCGGTCCCGCATGTTCTGAAGCCCGGAGCCCCCGTCCGTCCCCGCCGGGTTGAAACCGGGGCCCCGGTCGATGACCTCGAATCGGATCTCTCCGTCCGCGGCGTCGAGCCGAACCGTGGCGGGCGCGTCGCTCGCGTACTTCGCCACGTTCTGAAGGGCCTCCAGAACGCAGAAGTAGATCGCCGCCTCGACCTCCTGGGGGTAGCGCCCGACGCCGTCCGCTTCGACCGTGACGGGCACGGCGCTCTTCCGCGCCTGGGCCTCCAGCGCGGCGACCAACCCGCGGTCCGCGAGCAGCGGCGGGTAGATCCCCCGGGCCAGGTCACGGAGCCCCTCCAGCGCCTCGGTGGTCTCGGCCTTGACCTGTGACACCAGTTCCTTCGCCTTGGCCGGCTCGCGGTCGACGAGCGCCTCCGCCAGGTTGAGCTTCACCGCCAGCGCCACGAGCTGCTGCTGCGCCCCGTCGTGGATGTCACGTTCCAGCCGGCGTCGCTCGGTGTCCTGGGCCGCCACGATCCGTTGCCGCGACGCCCGCAGCTCCTCGAGATTGGCCCGGAGCTCCTCGGTGAGCCGCACGTTGCGAAGGACCAGCCCGGCCTGGGCGGCCAAGTCCTCCAGCAGCTTCTCCTCGGCCGGGCGGAACGGCTCCCCCCGGGCCTTGGCCACCGTCAACGCGCCGAGTAGCTCTCCCTGGTGCCGAACGGGCAGAGCCCGGTCGGCATCGGGCAGATCTGGCAGCTCCTCGCCGGATACCGCTACGGCCTCGCGGCCGGCAACGCCGTCTGGCCAGGTGGCCGTCCGCCGGAGCCCGGCGCCAACATGGAGCCAGACGTCGGCCCGAGCAGCGCCGCTCCCCTCCCCCACGATCCGGGCCATCCGAGGGAGCACGTCATCCACCGAGTACGAGCCCGCCAGGCGATCGGAGAACTCGGACAGCACCTCGTAGGGAGTGGCCCGCTTCCCGTACACCAGTCGGCTGGCGAACCGCTGAGCCCGGAGCCGGGCCGGATGGAACACCAGCGCCACCACAGCGGCCGCCAGTCCCGGGAGCAGGAAGCCGCCGCGGCGGCCGGCCGCTGCACCGATCCCCACGACGATGGCGATGTAGAGGCCGGTGACGAAGGCCGCCAGCAGCGCGTAGACCACCGCCCGGTTGATGACCACGTCGATGTCGAAGAGGCGGTACTTCAGGATGGCGATGCCGGCGGCCACGGGGATCGACAGGAACGCGAGGAGGATGGGGAGCTCGAGCGCCTCGGCCAGGTTCCCCCCGACGAACTGGGCGGGCAGGGTGAGGGCCAGCACGACCACGGCGAACGCCCCGGCGGCGACGATCCACTTCAGCTGGGCGCGCTCCTCTCCCGACGATCGCCGGTAGCGGAGGGCCACCGAGATCACGCTGGCCGCGGCGGCCACCATGTACCCGGCCATGGCGACCTCCAGCAGCCGGTCTCCCCAGGTAACGGTGAACGGCAGAGGATTGGGGATGTTGCCGAACTGCTCCACACGGTCATTGATGGCGGCGCCGACCGAGGCCACCGCGACCGACACGGCCCCCAGGACCGCGACCCAGCGCCACCGTGGCGACGGGAGGGATCCCGTGGGGAACAGGAGGAACAGGGCGATCACGATCATCGCGGTGATCGGCACCCAGATCCACT
>DASZZY010000133.1:0-19191 GCA_036260395.1 Actinomycetota bacterium | reverse complement strand
CGGCGGCCCGCCCCGCGGGCCTCCTCGACCTCGCGCACCAGCTTCAGCAGCTTCTGGCCGATCGGCACCTCGAAGCTGCCGAACTTGGCGCCTCGCGTCTTGGCCAGGAGCAGCCGCTTGTTGTCCTTGCTCTTGCCGACGATGTGCAATCGCTTCACGGAGGAGTTCCTTCGAACGCGGACTTCGTCGCCCATTGTGGCGGTCCGCGCCCCCGCTGGCAATGAACCCGGCTCAGACCGCGGGCTCCTCCGGCCCCGCTGGTCGGGGCGTCAGCCGCAGCAGCGGGACGAGGCCCGCGTCCCCCAGCCGCCGGAGGGCCCGGGCTTCGGCCGCATCGACGACCAGCGGCTCGCCTTCGCGCCCCAGGATGAACGTCACGACGCAATCCCGGCACTGGTCCGTGCCCTCCATCGCGCACTCGTGGCAGTCGATCCGCATCGCGCCTCCTTCGCCCGTCGGGCACCGTCGCGTCCACCGTCCGGCCGTGGACGCCGCCCGGGCAACGTGCGCGACCCTAGCGCCCCCCACCGACATGGACCGCCGCGGCTCAGACGATGCCGCCGGCCCGGAGGTCGGCGACCGTGTCGCCGTCCACCCCGACCTCCGCAAGGACCTCGGCGGTGTGCTCGCCGAGCGCCGGGGCCGGCCGCGGCTCGGCCCGGTCGAGCCCGGACAAGGAGATGGCGGGCCCGGGGCCCACGGCCACGCCGGCGACCTCCGCGACGCCGCCGCGGTGACGGACCTGGGGGTCGCCCATCGCCTCCGCCACGTCGTTCACCGGCCCCACGCAGGTCTCCAGCTCCGCGAGGCGCTCGACCCACTCGTCGCGCGTGCGGGCGGCGAAGATCCGCTCGAGCCGCTCCCCCATCGCGCGCTGCCGCTCCGGCCCGGCGTAGTGCTCCTCGACCAGCTCCGGGACCTCGAGCGCCTCGCACAGCGCCCGCCAGAACCGTGGCTCGAGCGCGCCGACCGTCAGGTATCGGCCGTCCGCGCACCGGTAGACCCGGTAGCAAGCCAGGCCTCCCGACAGCGGCATGCCGCCTCGCAGCGGGGGCGTCCCGGTGGCCAGCCGCCAGCCCAGCAGCACCCCGAGCCAGGACGTCACGACGTCGAGCATCCCGACGTCGACGAGCCGCCCGCGGCCGGTCCGGGACGCCTCCAGGAGGGCCGAGGCCGTGCCGAGCGCGGCCGCCATGCCGCCTCCGAAATCGCCGACCTGGACCGCGGGCAGCACCGGCGGGCCGTCCGGCGCCCCGGTGGCGTGCAGCAGCCCGGCGTAGCCGATGTAGTTAATGTCGTGGCCGACCCGGTCCCGGTACGGCCCGTCCTGGCCGTAGCCGGTGATCGCGCAGTAGACCAGCCGGGGGTTCGCCGTCGAGAGCTCGTCGTATCCGGCCCCCAGGCGGGCCAGCACGCCGGGGCGGAACGACTCGATCAGCGCGTCGGCCCCCTCCGCGAGCCGCCGGAGCAACCGAACGCCCTCCGGGGCCTTCAGGTTGAGGGTGATCGACCGCTTCCCCCGGTTCAGCGCCCGGTGGATCGCTCCCTCGCCGCCGACCATGGGCGGCGTCCACCGGATGTAGTCGCCGCGGCCCGGCTCCTCCACCTTCACCACGTCCGCGCCGAGGTCCGCCAGCAGCAGCGTCCCGTAGTTCCCGGGCAGCAGCCGGGTGAGGTCGAGGACACGGACGCCGTCGAGCGGGCCGGGCACCTACGGGCCTTCCAGGGGGATCTCCTCGACGTCGCCGGACGAGCCGCACCACCGGCACGTGATCCGCTCGCGGGCCCCGTCCAGGATCCGTTCCTCCTCGACCGTCAGGTCGCCCCCCAGCGAGTAGTGGTAGTACGCCCGGGTCCTCCGCCACTCGACGACGTCGAACCTCGTCAGGTTGCCGCACTGGCGGCACCGCAGGCGTGTCCTGGCCCCTCGCTGGCTCGTGGCTCCTCCTCGCGGCGATTCTACGGGTCGCTTGACGTCGAACGTACGTTCGGCTATCGTGACGGCTCGCGCGGCGGCCAACGTGTCAGCGGGGAGGGCTACGGTGCCGGCCGTGCAGGCGACGTTCGAGGACATCGGTATCCCGCTGGCCGAGGTGACGTTCGCCTGCGTCGACCTGGAGACCACCGGAGGGGCCCCGCCGGCCTCGCGCATCACCGAGATCGGGGCCGTGAAGTACCGCGGCGGCGAACGGCTCGGCGCCTTCCACACGCTCGTCGATCCCGGCGTCCCGATCCCCCGCTTCATCACCTACCTCACCGGCATCGACGACGTCGCCGTCCGCGACGCCCCTCCGATGGAGGCCGCCCTGCCCCCGCTGGTCGAGTTCCTGCGGGGCGCGGTGTTCGTGGCCCACAACGCCGGGTTCGACTTCCGGTTCCTGAACCACGACCTCCGCCGGCTGGGCTACGAGCCGCTCGAGGGGCCCCCGGTGTGCACGGCGCGGCTGGCCCGGCGGGTGCTGGCCGAGGACGTCCCGAACGTCCGGCTCCAGACCCTGGCGCAGTTCTTCCGGACCGCCGCCACGCCCACCCACCGGGCGCTCGACGACGCCGAGGCCTGCGCCGAGGTGCTGCACGGACTGCTGGAGGTCGGCGGACGGCTGGGGATCCTCACGCTCGAGGACCTCCGGCAGGCGTGCCGGGCACGTGGGAGCCCCCACTACGCAAAAATACGTATGTCCGACGGGCTGCCGCGAACCCCCGGCGTGTACGCCTTCCGGCGGCCCCCCACCCCGTCCGGCCCCGGCGAGGTCCTCTACGTCGGGAAGGCCCGAGACATCCGGGCCCGGGTGCGCTCCTACTTCTACGGCGACGATCGGCGGAAGATCCACGCCCTGCTGGCCGAGATGGGAGACGTCGAGGCGTTCCCGTGCGCCACCGAGGTGGAGGCGCTGGTCCTCGAGGCCCGGCTGATCCGGACCCACCAGCCGCGGTACAACCGCCGGGGCAAGGCCTGGCGCCGGTACGCGTACCTGAAGCTCGACCTCGACGAGGCCTGGCCGCGTCTCAAGGTGGTTCGCCGGGCCTCCGGCCGCGGCGCCTACCTGGGCCCGTTCCCCAGCGCCGCCAGGGCCCGGCTGGCCAAGGAGGCCCTCGAGGACGTCGTGCCGATCCGACGCTGCACCGCGTCGATGGGCCGTTCCACCCGCTTCCCGCCGTGCGCACTGGCCGACGTGGGCCGGTGCGCCGCCCCCTGCGACGGCCGGGTCACCCCCGAGCGCTACGAGGAGCTCGTCCGGTTCCTCCACGCCGCCCTCTCCTCCCCGGGCGGGCTCCTCGAGGCGCTCGAGGACCGGATGCGCCGGCTGGCCCAGGGCGAGCGGTTCGAGGAGGCCGCATCGGTCCGCGACCGCCTGGACGCGCTCGTGGGGGCCCTCAGCCGGGCCCGGGCCGAGCGGTGGCTGGTCGCCGCCGGGCGGCTGGTCGTCGAGGCCGCCGGCCGTCGGCTCGCGTTCCGGTCGGGGGCCCTCGAGCGCCGCGGGGACGAGACCGGGTTCGGGACCCCCATCCCGCTGGAGGCGGCCGACGAGGTCCGGGCCGCGGCCGGCTGGCTGGCCAGGACGCCGGTGCGGCTCGTGGAGGCCGAGCGGGCGCCGGCCGAGCCGGTCGACGGCGGCGCCGCCCTGGCCCGCCTCCGCCGGCGGCTCCAGGCGTCCCGGCGGTAGGTCGACGGGGGCGGCGATAGACTGGGGCCGTGGAGCGAGCGGTCATCGTCGAGGGCGCCCGGACCCCGATCGGGCGGTTCCTCGGCGCGTTCTCCGAGATGCCGGTGGTCGACCTCGGGATCGTGGCCGTCCAGGAGGCCCTGCGGCGGGCCGGCGTCGACGCCTCGGCGGTGGACGAGCTCGTGTTCGGCCACGCCCGCCAGGCCGGGAACGGGCCGAACACCGCGCGCCAGGTCGCCTACCGCTCCGGCATCCCGCAGGAGGTCCCGGCCTACACGGTCAACATGGCGTGCGGGTCGGGGACCAAGGCGGTGGAGATGGCCGCCGCGCAGATCGCGCTGGGCAACGCCGAGGTGGCGGTGGCCGGGGGCATGGAGAACATGACCGGTACGCCGTTCCTCCTGGACCGGATGCGCTCGGGGTACCGGATGGGCGATGCCCCGGCCCTCGACGGGATGTACCGCGACGGGTTCCTCGACCCGCTGTGCGGGCTCGTCATGGGGGAGACCGGCGAGAATCTGGCCCGGAAGTACGGCATCCCCCGCGACGAGCAGGACGAGTTCGCGCTGGCCAGTCAGCGGAAGGCCGGCGCCGGGCGCGACCGCCTGGCGAAGGAGATCGTGGCCGTCGAGGTCCCGGGCCGGAAGGGCCAGACCACGTCGGTCGCCGAGGACGAGCATCCCCGTCCCGACACCACGCTGGAGACGCTGGCCAAGCTCCGGCCGGTGTTCGCCGAGGACGGGACGGTGACCGCCGGGAACTCGTGCGGCGTGACGGACGGCGCGGCGGCCCTCGTATTGATGTCGGAATCCCGGGCGAGGGCGGACGGACGGGAGCCGCTGGCGCGCGTGGTGGCCGCCGCGTCGGCCGGCGTCGACCCGGCGTACATGGGCATCGGGGTCGTCCCCGCGGTCCAGAAGGTGCTGGAGCGGACCGGCCTGGCCCTGGGCGACTTCGACGTCCTGGAGGTCAACGAGGCCTTCGCCGCGCAGGTCCTGGCCGTGGACCGCGAGCTGAAGCTCGACCACGACCGCCTGAACCCGAACGGGGGCGCCATCGCTCTCGGCCATCCGATCGGGATGACCGGCGCCCGGATCGTGCTCTCCACGGCGTACGAGCTCCGCGAGCGCGACCTGTCGCTGGGGCTGGCGACGCTGTGCATCTCCGGCGGCCAGGGCATGGCCGTCGTCCTCGAGCGCGTCTAACCTCGCTGCGGGCCTCGCGGCTCGAGGACGAACATCCGGAACGGCCGGTCCGTCATCCGCCGGTAGGTCTTCCAGCCGGGCCACATCTCGACGAAACGGGGCCACAGGCGCTCGAACTCCTCCGGCGTTGCGGGCCGGGCCTCCATTTCCCGGCGCAAGGTGCCGATCTGAACGCTCGCCCGCGGGTCGGCCTGGAGGTTGTACGACCACCCCGGGTGCCTGCGGCGCCCGTAGTTCGACGCCACGACCGCGTACCCCTCGCCGTGCTCCAGGAACAGCACCGGGGTCGAGCGTCGCTCGCCGCTTCTACGCCCCGTGGTCGTGAGGAGCAGCTCGGGGATGGCCTTGGGCGCCAGCCCTCGCCTGCCCCCGGTGAGACGGAGGGCCAGCCGGTCGAGCGGCGTCCACAGGTACCGAAGGACGTAGACGCCGGGCAGCCGCCTCGTCAGCCACAGGCCGAGGCGATGGTACGGGGTGCGTCGTTCCCGCGTGCGGGTCATCGAGCGCCATCGATGCTCTCACCCGGATGGCCCGCCGAGCAATGCCGGTCCGGTCCGCCGGACGGGCACCGGCGGCGAGCAGGAAACGGCCCACCCGCGTCGAATCCCCAGAAGTACCGCTAAACGCCCGTCGAGGCCCTGGAGGGAATCATGCGTTCGTGGATCGCTCGACTGCTCGCCCTTGCCGTCGTCTCCTCCGTACCGGTGGCCGTCCCGGCGGCCGCCCAGACGTCGCCCGTCCCCAGCGGCGGCTTCAGCACCGACAACGTCGAGTGGCTCGGCGCCATCCCGATCCACACAGGGACGTCCGGCGGGATGCTCGTCGGCGATCACTACTACCTGACCGACCCCCGGGGGGTCTTCATCTATGACGTCTCCGACCCGGCCTCGCCGGAGCTGACCGGGTCCCTCCTGGCGGTGCAGACCGGGACCCACGCGATCTTCGCCCAGGAGGAGCCCGAGACCAACGGCGAGATCCTCCTCGTCAACGGCATCGACGCGGCCGGCGCCACGACCGGCGAGGCCCCGCCGTCGAACGGCTGGCTGCTCGTCGTCGACGTGAGCGACCCGAGCGCCCCGACGGTGATCGGTCGTACCCGGGTCTACGACCACACCTGGACCTGCATCCTTGACTGCACCTACGCGATTGGCCGCACCGGACACATCATCGACCTCACCGATCCCACGAACCCCCAGCGCGTCGCGAACTGGCGCGATCACGTCGACGGCGACGACTACATGCACGACTTCATCGAGGTCGCTCCCGGCCGGGTCATGGGGGCGGGGCAGCCGTCGCTGTACCTGGACGTCCGCAACCCGTTGCAGCCCGTGGAGCTGGCCCGGATCGATCCCGGGTTCCACTCCCTCGGGTATCACGGCGCCTCCTGGCCCAACGGCGGCCGGGACTCGCTCCTGCTCATGGGCGCCGAGGTCGCCCCGCCGGGAGCCACCAACCTGGCGGGAGACGACTGCAACGACCCGAGCGTGCACGCCGTGGCCACGTATGACGCCACCGACGTGCGGCGGGTCGACAAGAAGCAGTTCGGCGTCGGCGGGGAGGGCGGAAGGCCCGGCTGGGAGAAGCAGCGCCAGCGGGCCACGTTCCACAAGCTTGAGGAATGGCGGGTGGAGGGCCGCGGCGTCTACGCCGACGGCAACGCCCCGTACCACACCCTGTTCTGCGGGCACTGGTTCGACCCCCACCCGGACTGGCGGAACGGCGGTGTGCTGGCCATGGCCCACTACGACTGGGGGACCCGGTTCCTCGACGTCGACCCGGACGGCTCGATGGAGCAGATCGGGTGGTTCCAGCCGGTCCAGGGCTACACCGGGGCGGCCAAGTGGATCACGGACGAGATCGTCTACGTCCACGACTACCGTCGCGGGCTGGAGATCCTCCGCTTCACGGCGGCGTCGGGATAGGGCTCACGCCTCCCGGAGCCCTCCGAGCGGAACCCTGGTCCCGACGCCGCTTTCCACGGCGGCGTCGTGGATCGCCCGGGCGGCGGCCACGTCCTCCACGGCCAGACCCAGAGACTCGAACAGCGTGATCTCGTCCGGCGATGTCCGCCCTGGAACCTTGCCGATGAACACCTCGCCGATCTCGCCGGCGATGTGGCCATCGTCCACGGCGCTCTCCTCGCGAGCGAGCAGGAAGTCACCGGACTCGTTCAGCACGGACTCGCGGCGGTCGCAGAAAAGCCGGGACCGGGCCACGGCCTCCCCGTCCAGCTCGCGGCCCTGGCGGCCCGAGTAGCCGACGGCGTTGATGTGCGTCCCGGCCGCCAGCCACTCCCCCCGCAGGATCGGCTCCCGCGCCGAGGTGGCCGTGCACACGATGTCGGCGCCCTCAACCGCCTGCTCCGCTGATGCCACGACCTCGACCTCCACGCCGGTCCTCGGCGCCGTGGCGTCGGCGAAGGCCCGGGCCCGCGCCTCGTTCCGGCTCCACACCCGGACCCGCCGCAGCCGGCGCACCGCGGCCATGGCCTCGAGGTGCGTTCGGGCCTGGGTGCCGGAGCCGAGGATCGCCAGGTCGCCGGCGTGATCGCGGGCCAGCGCCCGCGTGGCCGCGCCGCTGACCGCCGCCGTCCGGATCGCGGTGATGGCCGTGGCGTCGATGACGGCGACCGGCCGCCCCCGCTCGGTCTCGAACAGCACCACGATCCCCTGGTGGGCGTGGAGCTCCGTCCCCTCGTTCCGGGGGAACACCGTGATGGCCTTGACCCCGGCGTCGCCGGCCAGGGAGGCCGGCATCACGGCCAGCAGGTCGCCGTCGCCGCTCGGGAGCTCGACCATCTGCCGCAGCGGGAGGACGGCATCGCCGCGGGCCACCGCCGACAGCGCCTCCTCCATGACGTCGATGCACCGGGCCATCGGCAGCAGATCCGGCACCTCGGCCTGGGTGATGACGAGGAGATCGCTCACCGGGGCGGGGCTAGAGCACGGCCCACAGGACCACGCCCACGATGACCCCGAGGGCCACCAGGAAGACGGCCAGGTCGGCCGGCTTCACCTTCCCGGGCTGCATGGCGTTGAACCCCATCGCCGATAGCCTACGCCTCGGGGAGACGGTAGTAGCGGCGGAACCGGTCGGGCGAGAGCCACGCGAGGTGCTGCCGGACGGTGGAGGCGAACAGGTGGGCCTCGCCCTCGTCGGCGCAGGCCCGCTGGAACACCGGCTCGCCGGCGGCATCGACGATGTGGACCGACCACGCCCCGTTCGACTCCTCGACCCGGACGTCGTACGTCGCCGTCATTCCGCCTCGGCCACCAGGTCGCCGAAGTCCTTCGCGTTGCGGGTGGCGTAGTCCCGGTAGCAGTTGTTGAACAGCGCGTGGGTCTCCTTGGCCTGCTCGGTCAGCGCCTTCACCTTCGGCACCCACTCCTCGAGCTCCTCGGCGCTGTAGTCGTACCGGAACCGCTCCGTGGGTGGAACGTCCTTCTTCGTCCAGGTCTCCTCGCGCCGTCCGTGGAAGCGGACGACCGCGAAGCGGTCGGAGGTGGCCTCGGCGATCGGCGGCACGCTGGTGCCGAAGCCCTGGGGCATGTCGACGCACACGAACGGGATCGCCTCCTCGCGGAGGAAGTCGAGTGTCTTCCGGGTGGCCTGCTCGTCCTTGAACCACGTCCCCTGCCGGAACTCGACGGCGATCTCGTAGTCCGGGAGCCGCTCCCGGGCATGGAGGATCGCCTGCCGGGAGTCCCGCCCGGGGAAGAACCACTGCGGGTACTGGAACATCACCAGCCCGAGCTTCCCCGCGGAGTGGAGCGGCATCAGCGTCCGGCGGAAGATCTCCCAGGCCTCGTCCACGACCTCCTCCGGCACGTCCTTCGCCGAGACCCGCGGGCCGGCCTCCTTCGGGAGCGCCTTCTGGAGATCCTTGGGGAGCCCGCGCCGGAGCACGGGATGGCCGGTCATGAGCGAGAACGCCTTGACGTCGAACGTGAAGTCGTTCGGGGTCCGCTCGGTCCACAGCACGGCGTTCCGCTCGCTGGGGAGCGCGTAGTAGGTGGAGTCCACCTCGACCACCGGGAACCGGGACGCGTAGAACTTGAGGCGCTCTTCGGGCGTGTTGGCCTCCCGCGGGTACCACCCCGATTCCAGCAGGGTCTTGTCTGTCCAGGACGCCGTGCCGACGCGGAGGCGGCCCACCTAGACGCGCGCCCCGCGCCGGCGCATGGCCCGCAGCGCCTCGCGGAGCGGCTGGAGGACGCTCTCCTCGTCGATCTCCATGGCCAGCTCGTCGATGGCCGCCATGTCCTTGAGGGCCCCCTCGAGCGCGTCGCCGGCCTCGTCGGCCTGGCGGAGGGCCTGCACCAGGAGCGAGGTGTAGTCGCGGTTGAAGGCCTTCCCGCACCACGGGCAGTGGCCGCCGGCCTCGACCACCTGCTCCGGGAGGAACTCCCGGCCGCAGTTCCTGCAGGTGCCCCGGATCCTCATGCGCTCTCCTCCCGGACGGCCCGCCGCCCGATCAGGTCCACCACGGTATCGGCCAGCGCGAAGGGGTCCACGGGCCTGGTCAGCCAGGCGTCGGCGCCCGACCACCGGGCCAGCCACTCGTCCTCGCGGCGGGCCAGCACGATCACCACCCCGCCGGGGAACGGCTCCGCGGCGCCGCGCAGGTCCCGGGCCACGGCGAACGCGCCGGCGCCGGACGCGATCTCGTCGGCCACCACCACGTCCGGCCGCTCGCGCCAGGCCACCCGGAGGCCCCGCAGGCCGTTCGAGGCCTCCAGGTACTCCCAGGGCTCGCCGGTCCGGCGCTCGGCGCTGCGGAGCGCGACCACGAGCAGCCTGCGCAGCTCCGGGTCGGCGGAGATCACCAGGGCCTTCACGGGGGCGATTCTACCGGCCGGAACGACCACCCCCGCCACCGGTCGACCCGGATCGCGATGACCGCGCCCTGCGGGGCCGCGTCGCGGTACTGCGGGTACTTCCGGCCCAGCAGGTCCAGGGCCCGCTCGCGCTCGGCTCCCTCCTCCACGACGTCCGCGCGGCCGCGGAGCCGGACCCACCAGATCCGCTCCCAGTCGTCCTCGTAATGGTCCACGACCAGCTCGGCCACCGGGTTCCGGCGGAGGTTCCGGATCCGCTTCAGGTCGCGGCTGGCCTTCGGCTTCTCGTCGACGCTCGAGTACACCGTATCGCCGTCGACCGCGAAAACGATCGGCACGACGTGCGGCCGGCCTTCGGCGTCCACGGTCGCCATCCGGGCGACCTGCGCCTCGGCCACCAGGCGGCGCATCCGTTCCTCGTCCACCCGGCCAGTATGATTCGCCCGTGACGCCGGCACCCCACCCGAACTGGTGGCTCGACGACGAGCCGTTCCGCCGGGCGGTCGCCGCGCGGACCGGCCCCGAGGAGCTGGCCCGCGCGGAGCCGCTCCTCGAGCGGATGGGCGCCCTGGCCCCGGCGTTCTTCGCCCCCCGGGCCCGGGTCGCCGACCGGCATCGCCCGGCGCTGGAGCGATACGACGCCCGTGGCCGGCGCGTGGACCGCGTCGTCTACCACCCGGCGTACGAGGAGATGACCCGGGCGGCCTACGGCTTCGGCCTGGTCCGCCCTGCCGACGAGCGCGGGCCGCTGCCCCAGGTCGCCAAGTTCGCGCTCGGCTACCTCTTCGCGCAGGGCGAGGCCGGCCTGTACTGCCCGGTGTGCTGCACCGACGGCGTGGTCCGCGTCCTGGAGCGGTTCGCCCCGGAGCTGGCCGGGCGGTTCGTCCCTCGCCTGACGGCCACCGATCCCGACGCCCTCCTCCAGGGCGCGATGTTCATGACCGAGAAGGCCGGGGGCTCGGACCTGTCGCGGATCGAGACCGAGGCCCGCCCGGAGGACGGCGCCTGGCGCCTCTACGGCGAGAAGTGGTTCTGCTCGAACGTCGACGCGGGCCTGATCCTCACGATCGCCCGGGCCCCCGAGGGGCTGACGGTCTTCCTGCTCCCCGCGGAGGTCGACGGCGAGCCCAACCGGTACCGGATCGAGCGGCTCAAGGACAAGCTCGGCGTGGCGTCGATGCCCACCGGCGAGGTGGTCTACGACGGCGCGCTGGCCTACCCCGTGGGCGAGCGCGGGAAGGGCGTCCGGGTGGCCGCGGAGCTGTTCAACCTGTCGCGGATCTACAACGCCGTGGCGTCGGTGGGAGGCGCCCGGCGGGCGCTCCGCGAGGCGATGGCCTCCACCGTCGAGCGGGTGGCGTTCGGCGCGCCGGTGGCCCGCCAGCCGCTGGCGATGCAGGACCTGGCCCGCCTCCAGGTGGAGCTCGAGGCCAACGTGGCCCTGGTCCTGGAGACCGCCCGGTTCCTGGACCGCGTCGACGCGGGGGGGACCGAGCCCGAGCGCCGGATGCTCCGGATCCTGACCCCGATCTCGAAGCTCATCACCGCCAGGTTCGCCGTCCGCGCCGCCAGCGAGGCCATGGAGCTGCTCGGGGGCAACGGGTACATCGAGGACTTCGACACCCCGCGGCTGCTGCGCGACGCCCAGGTACTGCCGATCTGGGAGGGGAGCACGAACGTGCTCGTGCTGGACGCGGTTCGCTCGATGGCCCGCGAGCACACGCTCGACGCGATCCTGGCCGACGCCCGGGCCCGGATCCCCGCGAACGGCGAGCTCGCGGCCTCCGCCAAACAGGTCGCACTGGCCCTGGACCGGGCCGAGGGCGAGGCCCCAGGCGTCCTGGGCGGCGACCTGGCGTCGGCCCGGGTGCTCGTGGAGCGGCTGGCCCTGGCCTACCGGGGGGCGCTCCTCCTGGAGGCCGGGGAGCGCGGCACCGACCGCGAGCGCCACGTGGCGCGGCTGTGGGTCGACGGGTACGTGGTCCCCGGGATGGAGGCCGCGGCGCTCGACCTCAGCGAGGGCTACGAAGAGCTGCTGGGGCTCGACGGCGACTAGCCGTCCGTCGCGGGAGCGGCCGTGAGGACGTCAGTCGTACCGCGGCTTGGCTGAGGGTCCCCGCCAGGGGTAGCCGATCGTGTGCTGCCAGCAGTTGGGGCCCGGGTTATAGCTCGACAGCTTCGTGCCGCAGACCGAGCAGGTCGGCCGCCGCTGGCCGGACCGCTCGTCCCCCTGGCCCTCTGCCGGCACCCGTTCGGCCTCCTTCGCCATCTCCGGAACCCCCTGCTGAAACGGGCGAAACGCTCACATCGGCTCTCAGCAAGCCGACATAATCTTAGCACCGAGGTCGGGTTCGATGGAACAGCGGCGGCGGCGCGCCGCTCGGGGCGCTAGCCGACCGTCCAGATATCCCCGGAGTGCAGCAGCGCGCGGAGGTCGCCCTCGCCCAGCTTCTCGCGGGCCGTGTCCATCTGGCGCTCCATGGCCTCGCCGTAGACCGGCCGGGAGACGTCCCGGAACACCCCGATCGGCGTCGGGCCCGTCGGCCGCTCCGACAGGTGCGCGAGGGCGAAGGCCAGCGACGGCTCCCGCCGGTGCGCGTCGTGGACCAGCAGGGCATCCTCGCCCACCTCGTCCACGTCCACGATCTCCAGGCTCCCGTCCGGCCGCTGGACGACGCCGCGCTCCCCCTTGGCCCCGAACCGGATCGGCTTGCCGTGCTCCAGCCGGATCTGGTTCTCCCGGGCCCCGTGCTGTTTGTCCCGCACCGCGGCGAAGGCCCCATCGTTGAACACGTTGCAGTTCTGGTAGACCTCGATGAACGCAGTGCCCTTGTGGGCCGCCGCCGCTCGCAGCACCTCGGTGAAGTGCTGGCGGTCGTTGTCGATGGTCCGGGCCACGAAGGTCCCCTGGGCCCCGATGGCCAGGGCCACGGGGTTGAATGGGTGGTCCAGCGAGCCGAACGGCGTCGACTTCGTGACCTTGCCCTCCTCGCTGGTCGGCGAGTACTGGCCCTTGGTCAGCCCGTAGATCTGGTTGTTGAACAACAGGATCTTGACGTCGACGTTCCGCCGGAGCGCGTGGATGAGGTGGTTCCCCCCGATCGAGAGCGCGTCGCCGTCGCCGGTGGCCACCCACACCGAGAGGTCCGGCCGGGCCGTGGCGATCCCGGTGGCCAGCGCCGGGGCCCGCCCGTGGATGCCATGGACCCCGTAGGTGTCGACGTAGTAGGTGAACCGCCCGGCGCATCCGATCCCGGCCACCCACACCATCTTGTGGGGCGGCACGTCGAGCTCGGGGAGGAAGCCCTGCACCGTGGACAGGATCGCGTAGTCCCCGCACCCCGGGCACCACCGCGGCTCCTGGTCGCTGGTGAAGTCCTTCTTCCCGAACGACAGGGGGACCTTCTGGCCGTTGCCCTGCCCGTTGCCCTCGGTCATCCGATCCTCCGCATGATCTCGTCCTCGAGCTCCTCGGCGAAGATCGGCTGGCCCTGGACCTTGTTGTAGCCCTCGGCCGGCACCAGGAACTCCGCCCGGATGATCTTGAGGAGCTGTCCGGTGTTCATCTCCGGGACCAGCACCTTCGGGTAGCGCCGGAGCACCTCGCCGGTGTTCCGGGGCAGCGGGTTGAGGTGCCGCAGGTGCGCCCAGGCCACCCTGGCGCCCGCGGCCCGGACCCGCTCGGCCGCCACCCGGATGGCCCCGTACGTCGACCCCCAGCCCAGCACGAGCAGCTCCGCGTCCCCGCCGGCGTCATCGACCGCCAGCTCGGGGATGTCGTCGGCCACCGCCAGGACCTTCGCGTCGCGCAGCAGCGTGGCCCACTCGTGGTTGTCCGGGTCGTAGGAGATGTTGCCGGTGCTGTCCGCCTCCTTCTCCAGTCCTCCGATCCGGTGCTGGAGGCCCGGCGTCCCCGGGACCGCCCACGGCCGGGACAGGTCCTCGTCGCGGAGGTAGGGCCAGAACTCCTCGCCGTGGTTGGGCGCGGTCGCGAACCGCGGATCGATCGTCGGCAGGTCGTCCACGTCCGGCAGCTTCCAGGGCTCGGAGGAGTTCGCCAGGAACGTGTCGGTCAGCAGGACCACCGGCGTGCGGTACGCGATCGCGATCCGGGCGGCCTCCAGCGCGGCATCGAAGCAGTCGGCGCTGGTGGAGGCGGCCACGATCGGCAGCGGCGCCTCGCCGTGCCGCCCGTACATCGCCAGGAGGAGATCGGCGGCCTCCGTCTTGGTCGGCATCCCGGTCGAGGGGCCGGCCCGCTGGACGTCCACGATGACCATCGGGAGCTCGAGCATCACCGCCAGGCCGATCGTCTCGGCCTTGAGGTCCATCCCCGGCCCGCTGGTCCCGGTGACGCCGAGGTGCCCGGCGAAGGCAGCCCCCAGGGCCATGTTGACCGCGGCGATCTCGTCCTCCGACTGGAACGTGCGGACCCCGAAGTTCTTGTAGCGGGAGAGGATGTGGAGGAGCTCCGAGGCCGGCGTGATGGGGTAGCTCGCGTAGAACAGCGGCAGCCCGCTCCGGACGGCGGCGGCCACCAGGCCCAGCGAGGTGGCCAAGGCGCCGCTGACGTTCCGGTACACGCCCGGCTCGGCCGGCGCCGGCCTGACGTCGTACTGGACGGCGAAGATCTCGGTGGTCTCGCCGAAGTTCCACCCCGCCCGGAACGCCGCCAGGTTCGCGTCCCGGACGGCCTCGTCCTTCGAGAACTTCTTCTCGATCCACCGCTCGGTGACCTCGGTGGGGCGGCCGTACATCCACGAGACCAGCCCGAGCGCGAAGAAGTTCTTCGACCGCTCGGCCTCCTTCTTGGTGATCCCGGAGATGCCCTCCATTGCCCGGACGGTCATGGTCGTCATCGGCACCTGGTAGATCTGGTAGGCCTCGAGCGAGCCGTCCTCCAGCGGGTTCGAGGCGTAGCCGGCCTTCTCCAGGTTCCGGTCGGTGAACCCGTCCTCGTTGACGATCAGGATGCCGCCCCGCTCAAGGTCGCCCAGGTTGACCTTCAGGGCCGCGGGGTTCATGGCCACCAGCACGTTGGGCCGGTTGCCGGGGGTCAGGATGTCCTCGGAGGCGAAGTGGATCTGGAACGCCGAGACGCCGTGGAGGGTCCCGGCCGGGGCCCGGATCTCCGCCGGGAAGTCCGGCAGCGTGGCCAGGTCGTTCCCGACCATGGCGGTCGCGTTCGTGAACCGGGTCCCGGTCAGCTGCATGCCGTCGCCGGAGTCGCCGGCGAACCGGACCACCACGCGCTCTCGCTGCTCTACGGGTTTCGTCGCCACCTGAGTTCCGGCCGGGCCCGTGGCCCGGCCTGGTCTCCTTCCTCGCGCCGCCCTTCGGCTCCGTCGATGTTACCGCGTCGGCGCTGGGCTGCAGGGGCTACAGCCCGAGATCGCGCCTGGCCAGCTCGACTCCGGCCACCATGCTCTCGAGCTTCCGGTAGGCGACGTCCCAGGAGCGCGTCCGCAGGCCGCAGTCCGGGATGACGTGGATCCGGCCGGGCTCGCCGAAGACGTCGACCGCGTGCAGGATCCGGTCCCGGACCAGCTCGGGCGGCTCCACGAAGTCGGTGTGGATGTCGAGGACCCCGATCCCCAGCGCCGGTCGGTACGGGAGGTCGCGGAACTTCGGGATGACGCGGTAGCCGGGGCGGTCCTCGGGCTTCCGCCCCAGCTCGCGGCTGTCGTAGTTGGCGAACCCCACCGCGAACTGGCGGCACTCCGTCATCCCCTCGATGGCCGGGAAGAACAGCTCGTAGTCGGAGAAGCACAGGTGCGTGGAGAACGTGGCGTCCAGCCCGGCCACCGTCTCGTTGAAGCTCTCCACGAACAGGTCCAGCTCGTCCGGCGCGGTGGAGCCGCCCGGCTCGTCGATCTGGAGCCAGCCGGCGCCGAGCCCGATCAGGGCCTCGAGGTTCGGCCGGATCAGGTCGCGGGCCACGTCGAGGATGAACCGCCGGCGGGCCTCGCGCCGGCGGGCGTGCCGGGCCGCCGCCGAGCCGGTCAGGTCGGCGTCGGTGAAGTAGTGCTCGTCGAAGGACCAGTCGGCGATCGTGTACGCCCCCGTGACCGGGACCTTGAGCTCGGCGGTGGCCACCCCGCGGAGGAGCGAGAACTCCTCGTTGTGGTACGGCCCGCGGAGGGAGATCGGCCCGGTGACCGCCGCCTTCGAGTAGTACTTGTTGTCGAAGGCCCTCACGCTCCCCCGCCACTCGAACCCCCCGGCGTGGGCGATGGCCCACGCGTACATCTCGCTCCGCTGCTGCTCCCCGTCGTAGACCACGTCGAGCCCCACGGTCTCCAGGAACCGCACCCCGTACCGGCTCGACCACCGCTTGACCTGGGCCCGGTCCTCGGCACCCAGCGGCGCCCGGCCCAGGAGCTCGACGAGCTCCTCGTGGCCGTCGACCCCCAGCCGCCGCCCCCAGCTCCGGGCCTCCTCGAGGTCCCGATCCTCCAGCGGCCGCCCGGCGACGGCTTTCACCCGCCAGTTCGGCTTGGCCAGCGATCCCAGCTCGTGGGTCAGGAGCGGCTTGGCGAACCCGGCCGTCACTCGAGCGCCTCCGCCGCCCGGGCCCGGACCTCCCCGAGGAGCCGGATCTTCCGGTCGGCTACCTCGCGCGGGAGCAGTTCGAGGTCGCTGGTGGACGAGACCAGGATCTCCGGTGGCTGGAGGGCCTCGGCGACGTGCTCGACGAACTTCGCCGTCCCGTCCGCCGACTCGAGCAGCGAGCGCCGACCGTCGAGGCAGCCGACCAGCAGGCCGGTCCCCCACGGGGCCGGCAGCGCGTCGAGGTCGGTCTCCACGAAGTCGATCCCCACGGCGTCCACCGGCAGCCGCCGGAGGCGCTCGGCGTGCGGCGCCACGTCGCCGAAGTATGTGTGGAAGACGAGCGTGGCGTCGCCCGAGGCCTCGTGGAGCTCGGCCAGCCCCGCCTCCAGGGGCTTCCACGACGCATCCTCGACGCCGAAGAACGGCAGCCACGGCTCCTGGAGGTGGATCACCCGGAACCCCGCCCCGACCAGGCCCTCGACCGCCGGCCGGAGGACCCCGCGCACCAGGTCCCCGAGCACCCGGTCGCGGTCCTCGGTGGTCTCCGCCGCCCGGGAGAAGAGATACGGGGACGGCAGCGTGGCGACCGCGTCCTCCGGGACGTCGCCGTCGCGCGAGAGCTCCGGCGGCAGACCGTCCAGCGCCGGTCGATCGGCGAGGCGTGGGGCCCGGAAGAACGAGTTGTTGTCGAACCACCGGACGAGCGTCTGGGCCTCGAGGCCGCTCGAGGCCTCGACGAGCGGGCGGAACACGTCCTGCCACCGGAGCAGACCGTCCGAGAGGTGGTCGAGCCGGGCCTCCCGCTGGACGGCGAGCAGCGCCTGGCGGTCGGCCCGGAACGCCTCGTCAACCGCCTCGGGCGTCGTCCGGCCGCGTTCCACGTCCCGGGTGGCCTGCACCAGCCGCTCCGACCGCGGACAGATGCCGTGCTGGTAGGCGCGAAGCTCGGGCATGGGTAGGCCGGATGCTACCGGACGATAGGGACGGGCGCGACGCGCGGGCTAGTGGAACGAGTGCCCGCAGGCGCACGTGCCCTGCGCGACCGGGTTGTCGATCGTGAACCCGCTGGCCTCCAGCGTGTCCACGAAGTCGATGGTCGCCTCCTTGACGTAGGGGGCGCTCATCTTGTCGACCGCCACGCGGACCCCGTGCTGCTCGCCGGTCACGTCGCCGTCCCCGACCTTGTCGTCGAGGTACATCGCGTACCGGAGCCCGGAGCAGCCGCCAGGCTGGACGGCGACCCGGAGGACGACGTCCGGCTGGCCCTCCTGCTCGAGGAGCTCCTTGACCTTGCCGGCGGCGGCCTCGGTCAGCGTGATGGTCTTGGTGCCCTGGGTGGTTGGGATGGTGTCCGCCATGTCACGGACATTATATCCGCGCCGGGCGCGTTCGACCCCCACCGGCCTTCCGGGCCAACAAGTGCACGAACGTCCGGCGGCGGGTCCCGTGGAGCACGGGCACGTCGGTGACCTCCACGACCTCCAGCGAGGGGGGCACGTGGCCCCGTAGCCGCCCGTCCAACCGGGCCGCGCGCTTCCGGGTCCCGAGGGCCCGCCGGGGATGCCGGAGCCTGGCCTTCGCCCCTGCCACCGACAGGGCCGGGGGGAGGGCCGGACGGATCACGAACAGCTGGAAGAACCCTCCGGGGGCCAGGAGCCGCTCGATCCGCTCGAAGTAGGCCGGCCACCGGGATCGCGGCACGTTCTGGAGGCAGCCCCGGTCGAAGATCAGCGCGAACGATCCGTCCGCGAACGGCAGCTCGGGGGCCTCGCCGACGACGAACCGGACCGGCGCTCCTTCCCGGCGCGCCAGGTCCCGGGCCCGTCCGACCGCGGCCATGGCCACGTCCAGCCCCACGGTCGCCTCCACGGAGCGGGAGATCCGCCGCGCCGCGGCCCCGGCGCCGCAGCCGACGTCGAGCGCCGCCCCCGGGGGAAGCGCTCCGCTCTCCAGGAGGCGGTCGAGCTCTCGGGGGAGCTCGTCGGCCTGCCAGGCGAACTCCCGCGGTGACCGGCTCCGCCACATCTGCTCCCACCGTCGGCGCGAGCCCGCACCTCGCCCCCGTCCCACCACCTCGGATGCTACGCCGGACGGCGCGAGGAGCGCCGGCCTACCGCTCCTTGAGGTCGACCGCCTCCGCGCCCGTCACGCGGACGAGGTCGTTCGGCCGGATGGGGAACACAGCGTGGGGCGTGCCGGCCGCCGCCCACACGACGTCGTACGCCAGCAGGTCCCGGTCCACGAACATCGGCAGCGGCTTCGGGTGCCCGAACGGCGGCGTGCCGCCGATGGCGAACCCCGTGGCCTGTCGGGCCTCCTCCGGCGAGGCCCGGCGGACGGACGCGCCCCCCATCAGCTCCGAGAGGCGCCCGGTGTCCGCCCGGTTGGGGCCCGAGGTGAGCGCCACGAAGGCCCGGTCCCCGGCCACGAACACCAGCGACTTCACGATCTGGCCGACGTCGCACCCCACGGCCCGTGCGGCATCCGCGGCCGTCCTGGTTCCCTCCGGGAACTCGCGGATCTCCAGGGTAAGGCCCAGGCGGGCCGCCGCCTCCAGGACCCTGTCCACGGCCTTCAGCTTGGCCATCCGCCTCCCCCGAGCGCCGCGGCGGCGTCGGCTGCGGCGTCGGCGACCGCCTCGCGCGACGCCCGGAGGGCGCGCTCCTCCCCCTCCCGGTCGGCGAGCGAGTATACGAGCGTCGCGTCGGGACGCAGCCCGGGCTCCACGCTCCCCGCGACGAGGACCGACCGGCACCCCGCTTCCCGGGCCAGCCGCAACACCCCCGCCGCGGCCTTCCCGCGCTCGGATCCGCGGTCGTAACGGCCCTCGCCCGTCACCGCCACGTCGGCCGCCTCGAGCCGGTGCCCCAGGTCGAGCGCCGACGCCACGACGTCGAACCCGCCCCTCATCCGGGCCCCCAGGAACGCGAC
>DASZZY010000132.1:0-9311 GCA_036260395.1 Actinomycetota bacterium | reverse complement strand
CGAGGACGGGCACGCCGTCGTCACGTTCGATGTCGATCGGGACACAGAGCTGACCACCACCAGCCGGGTGGCCATCCGCTGGCGCAACGTCATCGGGCTCCGCTTCCTCTACGTGTACCCCGGGGAGGGGGGCGAGCCGCTGGACGACGGCGACCGCATCCCGCTGGCCCGGACCGATTCCGCCGGGGACATCGGGGAGCTGCTCAACAACCTCGGGCCGGTGCTCAAGGCCATCGATCCCGAGAAGGCCAACGCGTTCCTCGACGCGATGAACACCGCCCTGGCCGGCAACGAGGAGATCGTCCGGGCCCTGCTCACCGAGGGCGCCGTGCTGGCCGGCGACCTCGGCGACCTCGACCAGGAGATCCAGACCCTCATCACGTCCTCCGACGAGATCCTGGCCGCCTACGCCGGCCAGGACCGGAACATCGGGCGGATCATCGACGACCTCAACAACGTGGCCGGAGAGCTGTCCGGCATGCGGGAAGCCGTGAACTCGCTGATCGTCAACTTCGCCGTCGTCCAGCAGGAGCTCGACGGGCTGCTCAAGCGGAACCGCGAGAACATCGACGTCGACCTGCGGCTGCTCGACTCCGTCCTGGGCACGCTGAAGGAGAACCGCCAACGCCTTCACCGCGTGCTGTGCTCGGTCCCACCCGGCGTCGTGCCGTACGACTTCACCTCGAGCTGGGGCGAGTGGTTCAACGTCCGGATCGTTCAGTTCGTGGTCAAGGACGAGGAGGGCAACGTCATCGCGTTCCAGCGCGAGGACCCCGAGAGCCAGCGCCCCGACCGGGGGCCGCGGCCGATCGACTGCCCGCGCGGGGCGCCCGAGCCGGTGAACCCGGCGGCCCAGGCCGATCCCCGCGCGCCGGAGGAGCCGCAGCCCGTGGGCATCGACGGCCTCTTCGACGCGGTGACCGGGGGGCGGGATGGCTAGGGGCGGGCTGTCGATCCTCGAGCGCAACCAGCGGGTCATCGGCGCGGTGGCCCTGGTCCTAATCGCGGCCGGCACGGTCCTCGCGCTGCTGCTCCAGGGCGGGCTGCTCACACCGTCGTACACGGTGACCGCTATGTTCACCGACGCGGGGGGCACGCGCCCCGGCGACAACGTCACGGTGGCCGGGCTCCCCGCGGGGCGGGTCGCCGAGATCTACCTCCAGGAGGGCAACGTCGCGATGGAGCTCCGCGTCAACCGCGACGTCGAGCTGCCGGAGGAGGTCCGGGCCGAGGTCGTGATCGAGACCCTGCTCGGCCGCCAGTCGGTGGCCCTGATCCCCACCGGCACCGAGGGGACGCTCGAGGACGGCGCGGTGATCCCCGTGGAGCGGACCACGACGCCGGTGGACATCACCGACCTCAACGACATCTCCGTCCGCCTGCTCGAGGGGTCCGACGCCGAGGCCCTGGAGGGGTTCCTGCGCCAGGTCGGCCGGATCACCGAGGGCAAGGAGGTCGAGGTCCAAGCGTTGATCTCCGGGCTCGAGCAGGTCACGGCGGCCGTCGACTCCCGTCGCCAGCAGCTCGGCAGCCTGCTGGAGTCGCTCCGCGTCCTGGCCACCACGCTCGGCGAGCGCGACCAGACGGTCGCCTCGCTCATCGACAACCTCGACGTGGTCCTGGGCGACCTGGCGGAGCGGCAGGAAGCCCTGGAGCAGCTCCTGGTCTCCACGGCCAGCGCCTCGCACGAGACCGCGGACCTCGTGCGCCGGAACCGCGGCGTCCTGGACTCCACGCTGCGCAACCTCCACGCGGACCTGGAGGTCATCGACGCCCACCAGCTCGACCTGGCGGCCACGATCGCCTACCTCAACCAGGCCGTCGAGGGCTACTCCAGCGTCGGGTACAGCGGCTGCAAGCCGGTGCGGACCGCCTGCACGCCGAACGAGTGGGCGAACATCTTCGTCCAGTCCCTCGGCCCGCTGGGCGTCGACGCGCTCGTGGGTCGGTGCGGGTTGGTCGACCAGCTCTTCGACCGCTACTTCGGCACGGACTGCGAGACCAGCGGCGACGGCGGGGGCGGGGGCAGCGCGGCCGCCCCGGCGGTGGCCGCCTCGGCCGGCGGCGGGCCGGACGCGGCCCTCCTCGCGTCCGCGGTCGTCGCCGAGGCGCCCGCGCTCCCGTGCTCGCTGGACGACCTGATGGACGCCGCGGCGTTCGGCCAGGCCGCCATCCGGGCGGCGGGGGGGTGTACCTCGTGAGGCGCCTGCTGGGCGCGGCGCTGGCCGTGGCGCTGGCGGCCACCGGCTGCGGGCTCATCGGGGGCCGCCCGGAGCCGCGCACCTACACCGCGAAGTTCAGCCGGGCGATCCAGATCTTCCCCGGAGGGAACGTCCGGGTCCAGGGCGTCGATGTCGGCCACATCCAGGACGTGCGGAACGTCCCGGACGCGGTCGAGGTCGTCCTCGTGATCGACGAGCCGGACGTCCGGCTGCCGGCGGACGTGAAGGCGGTGATCGTGCCCCAGTCGCTCCTCGGCGAGCGGTACATCCAGCTGATCCCCGCCTACAGCGGCGGGCCGACGCTGGAGCCGGGGTCGACGATCCCGCTGGACCGGACGGCGGTCCCCGCCGAGCCGGACGAGCTCCTCCGCTCCCTCCAGGACTACCTGGGGGCCATCGACCCGGAGGCCGTGAGCGCCTTCGTCGAGAACGCCGCGGGCGTGCTGGAGGGGACGGGCGAGGACCTGAACAGCCTGATCCGCCACGCCACTGGCGTGATCGGGACGCTGGCCTCCAAGCGCGAGGACCTGGCCGCCATCATCGTCCAGTTCGAGCGGCTCACCGACACCCTCTCCACCCGCCAGGTCGCGATCGGCCGCGTCATCCGGTCCTACAACGAGGTGGTCGGGACGCTGGCGGCGAACCGCGTGGCGCTGGAGGGAACCGTCACGGGGCTCAACGCGGCCGCGGCCGAGCTCGCCGACCTGCTCATCGACCACCGGCAGCCGCTCCACGAGGACATCCGGGCCCTGACCCGGACCGGCCGGACGCTGTCGCGCAACGTGGACACGCTCGTGGAGACCGGCCACTGGGCGGAGCGGCTGTTCAAGGCGGCCAGGGAGGCGGTGGACCAGGAGCACGACTGGCTCCGGCTCCAGAACCAGGGCCAGAACCTGGAGGCCATGATCGTCCAGCGGCTCCAGCAACGGCTGATGGAGCTGTGCGAGGACCTCGGCGCACCGACGTGCGCCCAGCCGCGGTTCTGGGCCCGGGAGGCGCCCTCGCTGTTCTGCGCCGGCCCCTGCCCCGAGGCCAAGCGCACCACGCCGCAGGAGGAGATCGCGGACGCCATCGACGACATCCCGACGATGGTCGGCGCCCTCCTCGACCAGGGCCGCGACCTCGCGTGCCGGAACGCCAAGGACCGGCGCACGTGCCTCGAGCGCCGGGAGATCGTCGCCAAGTGCGCCGACGCGGCCCACCCGAACCGGTGCCTCCGGCGGCATGCACCGGAGCTCGTCTGCGCGAAGGCCAGCGACGTAGGCTCGTGCCTGGAGCGCAGGCGCCACGCCGGGGTCAAGGCCGTGGTCAAGGGCCTCCTGCGCCAGGTCATGGCCGCCGAGGCCGAGGGAGCCCCGTGAGGCGCGTCGCGGCCATCGCGCTGATCGCGGCGGTCGCCTCCGCGGCCTGCGGGTTCGGCGGCGACGGGGCCGTCACCGTGCGGGCCAGGTTCGACGACATCGGCGACCTGGCCCCCGCGGCGCCGGTGATGACCTCGGACGTCCAGATCGGACGGGTCGACGCGATCGAGCTCGACGGCGACCGCGCCCTGGTGACGATGTCGATCGACGAGGAGGCGGCGGTTCCGCGCGGGGTGATCGCCCGGATCCGCCGCACCAGCCTCCTCGGCGAGCGGATCGTGGACCTCTACATCCCGCCGGAGCTGCCGCCCTCGGCACCGCCGCTCGAGGACGGGGACGTCATCGCCATGACCGAGACCCGCGCGGACCTCGAGGACCTGGTGATCGAGGGCGTCGACGTCCTGGGCCCCATCGCCGCCAGCGAGATCGCCACGCTCGTCGAGGAGGGGGCCCGCGGGTTCGGGGGCCACGGGAAGGACCTCCGCATCCTCCTGCGCAACTTCGAGGAGATCGTCCGCGGCTACGCGGCCCGGACCGACGACATCCGCGGGGTCATCGTCTCGCTGGGCCGCTTCAACAGCGTCCTGGCCAGCCGGGCCGTGGAGCAGGCCAGGTCGCTGGAGAACAGCGCTCAGGCGATGTCCGTCCTCAGCGAGGAGGTGGATCGCCTGGAGCGCGCCATCCGGGCCCTCGACCGCCTGGCCGTCGGGGCCAGGGGGATCCTCACGGCGCACTCCGACGAGATGGACCGGTTCTTCCGGCAGATGCGCGTGATCCTGCGCGTGCTCCGCGATGAGGAGGACTCCCTGGTGAAGATCCTCCGCTGGGCGCCGCTCCACAACCAGAACACCCAGCTGACCGAGTACAAGCGCTTCGTCCAGGTCTACCAGGACTTCATCATCTGCGGCCTCAACGAGGATCCGGACGACCCCGCCCGGAGCTGCGAGGGGATACCGGAATGACCCGGCGGACGATCATCAACATGATCACGGCCCTGGTGATCTCCGGGGTCCTGGTGTGGTTCGGGGCCACCCGCTTCCTCTTCCCCCAGGAGCAGGGCCGGACGCTGGTCCTCGAGACCGCCGACGCGTCCGGGGTCCTCCCCCGCAGCGACGTGACCATCCGCGGTGTCCCGTCCGGCGCGGTGACCGCGGTCCACCTCAAGGACGACGGGACCGTCCGCGTCCGCCTGGTCTTTGACCCCGGCGTCACGGTCCCCGAGGGGACGACCGCCGAGATCACGCGCCGCAGTCCGATCGGCGACATGACCGTCGACCTCACCCCCGGCCAGGGGGCCACGCTCCCCTCCGGCGCGGTGATCCCCATGGAGGACGTCACCACGCCCCCCGACCCGGTGGAGACGATCGAGGCCCTGGCCACGACCCTCGGGGCGCTGACCCCCGAGGACGTCTCGGTCTTGACGTCCGAGCTGGCCACCGCGCTCCGCGGCCGCGGCGAGGACCTGGCGACGTTCGCCGTGGCCGCCGCGGACCTCCAGGAGCGCATCCTCGAGGTGCGGGTCGAGCTCGAGTCGCTGATCCGGAAGGGGCCCGAGGTGCTCGACGTGCTGGCCCAGAACGCCGACACGCTGGCCGAGGACCTGACGCTGACCGCCGTCCTGGCCGACGTGCTGCGCGACCGGCGCTTCGACCTCGTGGAGCTCATGCGCAACGGGGCGTCGTTCTCGGAGGTCTTCGGCGAGCTCCTGGCCTCCGAGAAGGCCAACGTGGCGTGCCTGGTCGAGGACCTGGGCACGGTCAACGACGTGATCGCCCGGACCAAGCACCTCGAGGACCTGAAGGCCGTCCTCGAGCTCAACCACTGGTTCTTCGGGGGGGCCGACCAGACGGTCCAGGAGAGCACCTCCGACGGGTACGGGTGGTTCCGCGTCCACCTCCAGGACGCGACCGGGCGCGGCCAGCCGTACCCCCGCCCCCGGACGCCGCCCGACGTGTTCGCGGGGCACGGCTGCCACTCCCGCTACGGCGACGGCGTGGGGCCCGGGGACCAGCCCACCGACGTCTACCTGGCGCCGGGGTCGGAGCTCCACCCGGGCCGCTGAACGCCGTAGCGCCCAGGTCACGGGCTCCGTACGCTGGCGGGGTGGAAGAGGTGGAAGAGGTCGAGGGCGCCGCCCCCGAACAGCGCCGGCGCCGCCGCCTCCGCCCGCCGTCCCCCCGGCGCGTCCTCCGCTCCCCCGCCTTCCCGTGGGCCCTGGCCGCCGCGGCCGTCGCCGTGGCCGTCGCGTTCGGGGCGCTGTGGTGGGGGGAGCGCGCCAAGGAAGCCCGGGCCGCCGAGGTCCGGGAGACCGGCCGGCGGTTCGCCTCGGCGCTGACCACGTTCAGCGCCGACACCATCGAGCGCGACGTGGCGGAGATCCGCTCCTACGCCGTGGGGCGGTTCGCCGACGAGGTCGAGCAGACGTTCGACGAGGCCCGCATCGAGGCGATCCGGGCCAGCGAGGCGCGCAGCGTCGGGCGGGTCCGGACGGTGTTCGTGCAGGAGCTCGGCGAGGACGCCGCCACCGTCTTCGCGGTGGTGGACGAGACGGTCGTGAACGCGGAGGCCACCGCGCCCAGGATCGACGTCCTGCGCATGGAGATCGGCCTCCTCGAGACCGACGAGGGATGGAGGGTCGAGCGCGTCGAGATCCTCCAGACGCCGGGCGGCTTCCCGATCGACTGACTCAGGACGACGACGCCGGGTCGAGGACCTCCACCCGGTCCCCGAGCGCCCGGCGCAGGGCGGCCACGAAGTCGTCCCACTCCGCCTCCGCCATCGTCAGCGTCCCGCAGTGGACGACGTGGTCGCCCTCTCCGGCGGCCATCGTGATGGTGACGGCGGTGGCGTTGTCGCGGAGCTGGGCGGGGTAGCGGCCGAGGACCGAGAACCTGAACGTGCGGGCTGCCATGGGCGCTCCTCGTGTCGTCCGCCTGGGAAGGATAGCGCGGTCGGGAGGCCGAGTGGAAAAGCCGTCCCCGGGGCAGGAAATGGCGGGCCCCGCGTCGAACCCTAGACATGCTCCCGGGCCGTAGGCCCGCGTGCGGCCCGGGGGCTGCCCGCACCTCGTCGCTCGCGCCTCAGCCGATCGGCAGCTCGGTCCTTTCCAGCTCGGCCCGCACGATCAGCCGCATCGCGGCGCTCCCCGGCGGGTCGCACGTCGTCAGCGTCAGGAGCGACCCCTTCTTCGGCGCGATCACACCGAAGTCGCCCGGCACGGTGATCCACGGGTCGCCCTTCACCTCGTAGGTGCAGCGGCCGACGGGCGTCACGAGGACGATCCGGTCGCCGTCTGCCAGTCGGTCGAGGTCGGCGAACGGCTTCCCGTACGTGGTCCGGTGCCCGGCGATCGCGGCGTTCCCCCGCTCGCACGGAAGCGCGCTGTGCTCGTAGTGCCCGGCGCCGGCCCGGAGGGCGGACAGCGTCGTGCCCTCGACGACGATGGCATCCACGCCGAGCTTGGGGATCACGATCCTGGTGAGCGCGTCGCCGGGCCGGATCGTGCGGGTGACGTAGGCGCGCTGGTGGGCCGGCGAGCCGAACCCGTCCGCGAGCCGGGCCTGCCTCCAGTCCGTGTACAGGTTCGTGGCGAACGGCCAGGCGAACAGGGCCACGCCGCCCAAGAGCATCAGCACCGACAGCGTCCCGAGGATCCGTCGCGGGACCGGGCGGTTGCGCCACGAGTCGACGACCATGCCCAGGCCGGAGCGCGTGCGGTCGATCGGCGTCTCCTGGCCGGGGCGCCCCCGGTCGGAGAGGACGCCGTCCGGGTAGAGCGGGGAGCGGTCCGTCATGCGGGGAGCGCTACCGGCGCCGCAGGAACCTCCGCAGCCCGAGGCCGGCCGCCACGAGCGCGGACCCGCCCAGGAAGATCGGCGCCAGCGGCGCCCCCGTCCGGGCGATCACCCGCTCCTCCTCGACGTCGCCGCTCACCGCGGCGGTGGACTGCCCGAGCTGGACCGTCACCAGCCCCGGGAGCGCGGGGTCCGCGCCCAGCAGCTCCACGCTCACGCCGGTGGCGATGGCCGAGGCGCTGTCGGGGTTCGAGGTCGTCTCCTCGGTGAACGCCCCGGCCGACGCCCGGACCAGGAACGGGCCCTCCTCGGGGATCGTCACGGTCTGTCCGGGGGCCACCTCGACAGGGTCCTGCCCCAGCAGCTCGACGACCACTACCGCGCCCGACCCGTCGCAGTCGGCCGACTCGCCGTCCCAGCCGCAGCGCACGTCGCTCACGCCGACCGAGACGTCCGCCAGCACCGGCGCGTCCTGCTGGGCCAGGCTGTTGCAGGCGTCCTGGAGCGGGCCGGCGGGCAGGTTGGCGCACAGCTGCTCGAGGACCGAGATGTCGACGTCGAGGCCGACGGAGATCCCCGACGACCCGGCCTCAGCGGCCACGTCGGTGTCCTGTGGCGCGCCGGCGTCGGCCTGGGTGGACGCCTGGGCCACCGAGACGGAGCCGCCCACGGTGCCCAGCGGCCCCAGCTCGGGCAGCGCCAGGTCGATGTCCACGCCGGCGAACCCGGCGTCGTTCTCGGTGGTCGGCGTGCCGTCCTCGGCCTCGCTGGAGGAGGAGGCTTGCCCCTGGAGCGCGCCGATCGTCCCCACGTTCGGGATCTCGATGGCCGGGATGGGACTCTCGGCCGAGTCGCTCTCGTCCGGCGGCGCGCTCGTCGTGGCCTGGACCGGCGACTCGCCGGCCAGGGCCAGCGCGTCAGCCTGCCCCGCCGCGGCCGGGCCGTCGGAGGTGACGCTGCCCTCGGTCCCGGCGCCCACGATGGCCACCGCGGGCTCCTCCTCGCCCGGGGGCGTCAGCGCGACGTACAGGCCGGCCGATGACGATTCGGCGGCGTAGGTCGTGGTGGTCTCGGTCGTCTGCTGGGCCGGCGCCGGTGCCGCGGCCGCTGCCAGGGCGACCCCGGCCGCCACGGTGAACACCACGCGCCTCGTGGCGGTCTTCATCGTTCGATCCCCTCCCCTGCTCGGCGGGCCCGGGCCGCCCTGAACCGGCCCACTGTAGCAGAGGCGGCCCGGGGGCCGGGAGGCCGGCGCTCGTCCTCACCCATGGTCTGAGCATCGGAGCACCACCAGGCACGCTTGAGCCTGCGGCGCCCGATCCGGCGGCGGGCCCTCCGGCGGCCCCTGGGGGGGCGGGGCCAGGCGGAGCGCTCCCGGGAGGCGGTCATCGAGGAGCGGGCGGAACCGCCGGTCCTCCCCGCGGAGGTGCCGCCAGGCGTAGCCGTGCATGGCCTCGACGCGGGTGAGCCCCTCACCCAGCAGCGCCCGGCGCACCAGGTACTCGACCATGAACGAGTGCCCCAGCGCCGTGCTCTCGTAGGCCAGGCTGTTCTCGTCCGAGGCGTACGACGAGACCCGCCCCGGGGCGGCGGCGTCGGAGAACCCGGCCGCGTAGCAGCCGGCCCACGCCAGCCACAGCGGCCCTCGGGCCCCCGAGAGTGCGGCCGCCACCTCGCCGTCGAGGATCAGCCGTCCGTCCGCGCCCTGCAGCGCCTCGTCGACGTCCTCGCCATCGCCGTCGGGGTCGCCGGCCACCTGACGGATGTGCCCGGCGTAGAAGAAGGCGCCGAGGCCGCCCGGGCCCGTCCGCCGCGCCAGCCACCGGGCCGACCACAGGATCGCCGCGCGCGTCGCCCGGCCGTTGACCAGGACGACGATCTCCCCGAAGCCCAGCCGGCCGAGGGCCCGGCGGACCAGCCGGGCGTCGGCCGCC
>DASZZY010000131.1:0-5243 GCA_036260395.1 Actinomycetota bacterium | reverse complement strand
CCGCGGTCGAGCCCCTGGTGCGCGACCGCGGCCACCAGGTCGTCCAGGCCCTCGAACGGGACGGTCACGACCCGGGACACGGAGTGCACGCCGAAGACGCGTGCCAGCACGCCGCGCGCGGCGACCCCCGCGTCGGTGTGGACCAGCAGCCGGCTCCACCGCGGCTCGAGGCGGCCCCGCACCCCGGCCCGCTCCAGGGCGGCCCGGACGTTCACGCCCAGGACGCGCAGGAACCGGCGCCGCGTCCGGGGGGACTTGGTGCCGATCTCCCCGGCGATCTTGAGCATGAGGGTCTCGGCCACGGGGCTCCATGGTAGCCGAGGCGACGCCCGGGCCCTCAGACGGTCGGTGGCGACACCTCCGGAAGCGCTCCCCCCGAGCGCTCCACGGCGTCGAACGCCTCGGCGTGCGCGGAGGCCGCCTCGACGACCGCCTCGACGTCCACGCCCCGGTGCGCCGGACCGAAGGCCCGGATCCGCGACACGCCGCGGCGCAGCAGCGTCCTGGCCCCGTGGGGGTTCCCGCGGCGCCAGTGGACGTACCCGGCGCCCAGCTGGGACAGGCCCTTGAAGAACTCCTCCTCCGGGGTACCCTTGGCCTGCTTCCACGCCGTCTCCCACGCCTCGTGGGCGGGGAAGAAGCGGCCGCCGTTGAAGTGGGCCCGCCCGAGGCGGTGGTTCTCCTCGAGGGGGAGGGCGTCGAAGTCCTCCAGCTGGAGGCGGTTGTCCGCGCCGCGCGGGAGCGGCCGCCCCAGCTCGTCGCGTGGGCGGGACGTCTTCGGCCGGGGGGCCCGGGGCTCCACGACGGTCATCGTACCGGCGCGTGTTCGAAACGGGCGTCCCCGGCTGGTAGATTCGACCCGATGTCCGAGCGAAGGAGGTCGCCATGAGCCAGCCCCCCGCCTACCCCCCGGCCGGGCCGCCGCCACCCCCACCGCCGGCGGGACGCCCGGCCGTGGGCATCCGCCCCGGCGGCGTGACCGCCGCGGCCGTCGTCCTGATCATCCTGGGCGTGATCTACGCCCTGTTCGGCGTGGTGGCCGTCATCGGGGGCGGAGCCGTCGGGGACCTGCTCGGCGGGGCCTTCGCCGGCGCGGTGATCGCCATCGGCATCGCCGTGGTGATCTTCGGGGTCCTCGAGGTCATCGCCGGGATCCGCATCCTGGGCCTCTCGCCGGGGTGGCGGATCGGCGGGATCGTGCTGGCGGCCATCGGCGGCGTCTTCTCGCTCCTCAGCGTGATCAGCGCCTTCGGGGGCCAGCAGGAGTTCGACTTCGAGACTGGACAGATCACCCAGGGCGGCATCAACGCCGCCAGCCTCATCACCGCGCTGGTGTTCCTGGCGGCCAACCTGTACGTGATCATCGCGCTGGCCAGGTCGCGCCAGGCCTTCACGCGCTAGCGCCGCATTCGTCCGGCCCGGGGGCGGCCCGGCCGCCCCCGGCCGCTTTGCGTATGCTCGCTCCGATGGGGCGGGCGCTGCACACCGACCTCTACGAGCTCAACATGGCCGCCAGCTACCTGCGGCGCGGCATGACCGACCCCGCCACGTTCAGCCTGTTCGTCCGCCACCTGCCCCCGCGGTGGGGGTTCCTGGTGGCCTGCGGGCTCCGGTCGTGCCTCGAGTACCTCGAGGAGCTGGCGTTCACCGAGGAGGACCTGGCCTACCTCGCCGCCGAGCAGGGATACGACGAGGAGGCGCTCGAGGGCCTCCGCCGCCTGCGGTTCACCGGCGACGTGTGGGCCGTCCCGGAGGGCCGTGTGGTCTACGCCGGGGAGCCGCTGCTGGAGGTGACCGCCCCGCTCCCCGAGGCCCAGCTCGTGGAGACCTTCCTCCTGAACCAGATCACCTACCAGACCGCGATCGCGTCCAAGGCCGCCCGGTGCACGCTCGTCGCCGGGCGCGCGGCGCTGGTGGACTTCTCGATGCGGCGGGTCCACGGCACTGAGGCCGCCATCGCGGTGGCCAGGGCCTCGGCCATCGCCGGGTTCTCGGCCACCAGCAACGTGGAGGCCGCCCGGACGCTCGGCATCCCGGCCAGCGGGACGATGGCCCACTCCTACGTCGAGGCCTTCGACACCGAGATGGCCGCCTTCCGCGCTTTCGCCGAGGACCACCCCGACCGGGTCATCCTGCTCGTCGACACCTACGACACCGACGCCGGCGTGGAGAAGGCCATCGAGGTCGGGCGGGAACTGGCCGCCCGCAGCCACCGGCTGGTCGGGATCCGGCTCGACAGCGGCGACCTCGGCGAGCTGGCGCGGCGCGCCCGGGAGGCGCTCGATGCGGCCGGAATGGAGGACGTCCAGATCCTGGCAAGCGGCGGGCTCGACGAGCACGTCATCGCCGGCCTGACGGCGGCCGGCGCGCCGATCGACGCCTTCGGGGTCGGGACGAAGATGGGGGTCTCCGCCGACGCGCCGTACCTGGACACCGTCTACAAGCTCGTGGCCTACGGCGGCCGGCCCGTCGCCAAGCTCTCCACCGGGAAGGCCACGCTCCCGTGGCCGAAGCAGGTCTGGCGGCTCCCCGACATGGCCGGGGACGTGATCGCGGTCCGGGACGAAGCCGGCCCCCCCGGCGCCGAGCCGCTACTGCGACGCGCGATGGGCGACGGCCGGACGCTGCTCACCGAGGGGCTGGAGGAACCACGTCGGCGGTTCGCCGCCGAGCTGGAGGCGCTCCCGGAGGCGCTGCGGTCGCTCGACGGCGCGCCGTATCCCGTCGACCGGTCCGAACGGCTCCAAGCCGCCGACCGCGAGCTTCGGGAGACCATCGCCGCCCGGGAGCTGAGGTGACATGGGCGGCGACCGGGGGAACACTGGAGGCATGAGCCACGTGCGGCTCGACATCGGCGCCGAACTGCGCCGGCCGGTCCTGGTCTGCGCGTTCCGCGGCTGGAACGACGGCGGCGAGGCGGCCACCACGGCGGTCGCCTACCTCCGCGACCGGTGGGGCGCCGCGCGCGTCGGGACGCTGGATCCCGAAGAGTTCTTCGACTTCCAGGTGAGCCGGCCGCTGGTGCGGCTCGAGGGTGGCGTCACCCGGCGGATCGAGTGGCCGGAGGGGGCCTTCTTCCACGCCGCGCTGGCCGAGCGCGACGTGGTGCTGTTCCTGGGGATCGAGCCGAACGTCCGGTGGCGCACGTTCACCGAGGCCCTGGTCGGCGCGGCCCGCCGGATCGGCGCCACCGGGTTCGTCACCGTGGGGGCCTTCCTGGCGGACGTGCCGCACACCTTCCCCACCCCGCTCGCGGGGACCACGCCGGACCCGGCGCAGGCCGAGGCGCTCGGAGTCCAGCCGTCGGGCTACGAGGGGCCCACCGGCATCGTGGGCGTCCTGCACGACGCCGCCGTCCACGCGGGGTTCCGCTCGGTCTCGCTCTGGGCCGCGGTCCCCCACTACCTCCCCGGGGGGCCGAACCCCAAGGCCGCCCTCGCGCTCGTCGAGAAGATCGCCTCGTTCGCCGACGTGCCCGTGGAGATCGACACGCTGGCCAGGGCGGCGGCCGCCTGGCAGGAGCAGGTCACGGCCACGATCGCCGAGAACCCCGAGCTGCGCGGCTACGTCGAGCGGCTGGAGGCCGGCGCCGGCGAGCGGCAGGGCCTCGGCGACCTGCCCAGCGGCGAGGCCCTGGCCGCCGAGCTCGAGCGGTTCCTGCGCGACCAACGGAGCGAGGGCGAGTGAGGCCGCAGCGCCCCACGCTCGGCGCCCGTCTGCGGCCCCACCCTGGGCCGACGCCCCCGGGGGAGCCGGCCCGGGTGGCGGGCGGGAAGAGCGGCGCGGTCCGCGCCGCGATCTTCGGGCTCAACGACGGGATCGTGTCGAACGTCTCGCTGATCATGGGGGTCGCCGGCGGGGTGGCGGGCTCCGGCGCCGATCCGCGCATCATCCTGCTCGCCGGCATGGCGGGCCTGTTGGCCGGCGCGTTCTCGATGGGGGCCGGGGAGTACGTCTCGATGCGGGTCCAGCGGGAGCTCTTCGAGCGCCTCATCCACATCGAGGCCCACGAGATCGGCAGCGATCCCGAGGGTGAGACCGAGGAGCTGGCCCGCCTCCTCGAGCGCCGCGGGATCCCCGCGGAGGATGCCCGCCGGTCCGCCCAGCACATCATGGCCGACCCGGACCAGGCCCTCGACGTCCACGCCCGCGAGGAGTTCGGGCTCGACCCCGAGGAGCTCGGATCGCCCTGGACCGCCGCCGCCTCCTCGTTCCTGACGTTCGCGGTCGGGGCGTTCGTGCCGCTGGTGCCGTTCCTGTTCGCCGCCGGGGCGGCCGCGGCGTGGACCTCGGTGGCGCTGTCGCTGGTCGCCCTGTTCTCGGTGGGGGCCGGCCTCAGCGTCCTCACCGAGCGGCCCTGGTTGGCGTCCGGTGGCCGGATGGCGCTCATCGGAGGGGTGGCCGCCGTCATCACGCACCTCATCGGGCGCCTGATCGGCGTCGGGGTCCCGTAGCCATCAGCCCGCGGCGGCGGCATCGGCCAGCACGACCACCCGGCGCGCGGCCACCCGCGCCGCCGGCACGTCCTCGCCGGAGAAGAGCCGTCGCAGCGCGCCACGTTTCGGCACGCCGGAGACGAGGAACAGCGCCAGCCGGGCGGAGGAGAGCACCGGCAGGGTGAGCGACAGCCGGGGGTGGTCGGGCCGCTCGACGCGGACGACGGCGCGGACCCGCTCCTCGAGCGCCGGATCCCCCGGGAACAGCGACGCGGTGTGCCCGTCGGCGCCGAGGCCCAGCACCGCGAGGTCGACCGGGCGGCCGGCGAGGAGGCTGCCGACCTCGTCCTCGGCCGCGTCGGCGTCACAGGCCGAACCGCCCAGGTCGTGCGGCCGAGCGGGGACCTTCGAGAGCAGCGCGCGGCGGATCATCCCGAGGTTGGACGCCGGATCATCGGGCGCGACGCACCGCTCGTCGCTGGGGACCACGTCGACGTCCTCCCACGGGTAGCGGAGCTCGGCCAGCCGCTCGTAGAAGGCGCGAGGGGTGGAGCCGCCGGCGAGGACGGCCACCCCGGGCGAGGTCCGCTCCCACCACCGGACGGCCTCGCCCGGCAGGTCGTCGGTCACCACGAGCTCCGCCACGGCCGCCACCCTAGCGGCGCGGCGGTACGCTCGACGGGTGGAGATCCGGCCGGTCCTTCCCGAGGAGCACGAGCGAGCCGGGGCGGCGACCGCCGCCGCCTATCGGGAGTTCGCGCCGCCGGACCACGGGACCTGGGGGGAGTACGTCCGGCGGCTGGCCGA
>DASZZY010000130.1:0-16348 GCA_036260395.1 Actinomycetota bacterium | reverse complement strand
GCCGGTGCTGGCCGTCGCTCGGGCGCTGGGTCGGTTCGACGACCGCGTGATCGACGCGGGGGTCCGGGCCGTCGGACGGATCAGCGACGCCTTCTCGCGGCTCGTCTCGTGGTGGGGGGAGCGAGGTGTGGACGGCGTCGTGGGCGGCGTCGCGCGCGGCACGTTCGCCGGCGCCCTCGGGTCCCGGACGGTCGACGAACGGGCCGTCGATGCCGCCGTGGAGGGCCTGGCCCGCGGGGTCGGAGTCGTGGGGGCCGCCAGCCGGCGGCTCCAGACGGGGCTGGCGCACCGGAACTACGTCTTCGTCGCCATCGGGGTGGTCGTCGTGGTCGTGGCGGCCGTTGTCGGGAGGTAGCGGTGCTCTCCGCGGCCATCTTCATCCCGCTGGCCGGTGCGGCCATCGTCTGGCTCCTCCCCCGCGGGCGCGAGCGGGTTCAGCGGTGGTCCGCGCTCGCCGCGGCGTCGCTCTCGCTGGTGCTGCTGATCGTCACGTGGCTCCGCTTCGAGGGCGGTGGCTCGCCGGAACAGATCGAGTCGATGTCGTGGATCCCGACGCTGGGCGTCGGCTACAAGGTTGGCGTCGACGGCGTGTCGCTGCCCCTGGCGGCGATGACCGCCCTGCTGTTCCTGGCGGCGCTGGTCTTCCCCGAGGACCTGCGGGGCCGGGCTCGCGGGTACTACGCGGTGATGCTGTTCCTGGAGTCGGCGTCGCTGGGGGTCTTCTTGGCCCTCGACCTCTTCCTGTTCTACGTGTTCTGGGACCTGTCGCTGGCCGGGATGTACTTCGTCATCGGCGTCTGGGGCCACGGGGATAGCCAGCGTTCCGCGCTGAAGTTCTTCCTGTACACGCTGGCCGGCTCGCTGGCGATGCTCCTGGCCATCCTGGGGCTCTACCTGGCCACCGAGCCGAGGACGTTCGACATGCTGGAGATCATCCGGCAGCAGCCGATCGGCGGGGCGGGGCTGCGGGCCACCCTGGTGTTCCTCGGGTTCGCCGTGGCCTTCGCCATCAAGGCGCCGCTGGTGCCGTTCCACACCTGGCTCCCCCCGGCCCACGTGGACGCCCCCGCCCCGGGCTCGACGATCCTGGCGGGGGTCCTGCTGAAGATGGGGACGTACGGGTTCATCAGGATCCTCATGCCGATGCTGCCCGACGCCTTCCGGCGGTACGCCGTCGTGCTGGGCGTCCTCGGCGTGGTCAGCATCGTGTACGGCGCGCTGGTCACGCTGGCCCAGGCGAACCTCAAGCGGCTGATCGCGTACTCGAGCGTCGTGCACATGGGGTACACCGTCCTCGGCATCGCCGCGGCCGGGGCCGTGGCGACGGGCGAGGTCGACGCCCGGGCGCTCGCGCTGACCGGCGCCGTGGTGGAGATGGTGGCCCACGGCCTGATCACCGGGGGGCTGTTCCTGTGGGCCGGGTCGATGTGGGCCCGCGCCGAGACCTACGACATGGACGTCTTCGGCGGCCTCGCCGGGCGAGCCCCGGCCATGACCGGCGTCACGGTGATCCTGGCGTTCGCCAGCCTGGGGCTCCCGGGACTGGCCGGCTTCGTGGCCGAGTTCCAGATCTTCGTGGGGACGTTCTCGGTGTACCCGTGGCTGGCGGCCATCGGGCTCCTGGGCGTCGTCCTGCTGGCCGCGGCGTTCCTGCGGATGCTCCGCCAGGTGTTCCTGGGGCCCGGGGAGGGCCGCTGGCCGGGGTGGGCCGACCTGCGGGCCGCCGAGGGAACCGCGCTGGCGACGCTCGTGGCGCTGACCGTCGTCATCGGGCTGGCCCCGGCCTGGCTCCTCTCGGTCATCGACCCCGCGGCCACCCGCCTCACCGGGGGATAGGGATGCCGGTCGGGTCCGTGGCCCCCGAACTCATCCTCCTCGGCGGCTCGGTGGCCGTCCTGCTGTACGCGCTGTTCGCGCCCCGGCGCCTCCAGGCCGGCGCGGCGGTGGTCTCGCTCATCACGCTGGGGGCCACCGCGGCGGCGGCCTTGCCGATGCTCCGCGGCGGCCAGGGCACGACCTTCTTCGGGACCTACGCCGTCGACGACGCGGCGGTGTGGGCGAAGCTGATCGTCCTCGGCGCGACGGCGCTGGCCGTGGCGCTCTCGGTGGAGTGGTTCCGCTCCGATCCCCGCCACGGCGAGTACTACGCGCTTCTCCTGATGTCCGCGCTGGGGGCCGTGGTGATCGCCGGGGCCACGGACCTCATGCAGCTGGTGCTCGGGATCCTGCTGGCCTCGGCCACAGGCTACGTGCTGGCCGCCTATCACCGGCGGTCCGCCGAGGCCGGCGAGGCGGCGATGAAGTTCTTCCTCCTCGGCGCGCTCACCAACGCCGGGATGCTCTTCGGGGTGGCGCTGCTGTTCGGCTTGGGCGGCTCGACACTGTTCGGCGAGCTCCGCGGGAGCCTCCAGGGGGCCGACCCCGTGGCCCTGGTCGCCGCGGCGGGCCTGGTGGTCGTGGGCGTTGCGTTCAAGCTGGGGGCCGTGCCGGCGCACGCCTGGATGCCCGACGTGGCGGAGGGAGCTCCCGCGCCGGTGGCCGCGTTCCTGACGACGGCGCCCAAGATCGGCGCCCTGGTGGCGATCGGGCGCCTGGCGCTGGTGCTGCCCGAGGGGGGCGTGGGGTGGCGGCCGCTCGTCGCCGTGCTGGCCGCGGCGACCATGACGCTGGGCAACCTGGCCGCGTTGTGGCAGGACGACGTCCGGCGCCTCCTGGGCTGGTCCGCGGTCTCGCAGTCCGGCTACGGGCTGATGGCCGTCGTGGCCCTCGGGCGCAGCTCCCTGGCGGTCCCCTCGCTGCTCTTCTTCCTGATCGCCTACGCGGCGGCGAACATCGCCGCCTTCGGCGTGGTGGTCGAGCTCCGGGGCGAGGCCCGGCGCGAGCGGTACGCCGGGCTGGCGACGAGCCACCCGGCGCTCGCCCTGGCGCTCGTGATCGCCTTCCTGTCGCTGGTGGGGATCCCGCCGCTCGCGGGCTTCGGGGCCAAGCTGGCGCTGTTCGGCGCCACGATCGATGCGGGCTACACCTGGCTGGCCGTCCTCGCCGTCGCCAACTCGGTGGTCTCGCTGGCGTACTACGCGAGGGTGCTGGCCCCGGCGTACTTCCACCCGCTGGCCGGGCGCCCGCTGCCGGCGCTGGGCCGCTGGGCCCGCATCGGGACCGCGGCCTCCGCCGCCGGCGTCGTCGTGTTCGGGATCCTGGCGGAGCCCCTGCTCGGCGGCTTCGACGTCTCGCGCCTGCTTCCGGGCTGAGTGGACGGCTACCGCGCCCGGGACGCCGCCTTCCGGTACTGGCGAACCGACAGCGGGACGAAGACCGCCAGGATGATCCCGACCCAGATCAGCGAGTACGCCACGGGATTGGCCAGCGACCAGACCTCCGGCTCGGGGAGCGTGCCGGTATTCCCGAACGCCTCCCGCACCGCCTGGGCCACCGCCGACACCGGGTTCCACTCCGCGAACACCCGCAGGGGCCCCGGGAGCAGATCCTGCCGGACGAACGTGTTGGCGATGAACGTCATCGGGAAGATGAACATGAACGATGCGTTCTGGACGACCTCCACGCTCGACACCTTCAACCCCACCAGGGCCATGATCCACGACACGGCGTACGAGAACAGCAGCAGCAGCAGGAAGCCCTGGATCGCGTCGATCGGACCGGTGTGGATCCGCCACCCGACGATCAGCCCGGTGATCGTCATGACCAGGATCGAGGTGGCGTTGTAGGCGATGTCGCTGGCGGTGCGGCCGAACAGGACGGCGGAGCGCGACATCGGGAGGGACCGGAACCGGTCGATGATTCCCTTGGTCATGTCCTCGGCGAGGCCGGCGCCGGTGAACGTGGAACCGAACAGCACCGTCTGCGCGAACACCCCGGCGATCAGGTACTCCTTGTAATCCACACCCGGGACCTCGATCGCGTTGCCGAACACCAGCGCGAACAGCAGGACGAACATGATCGGCGACATCGTGGTCCAGATCAGGATCTCCGGGACGCGCTTGATCTTGATCAGGTTGCGCTTGGCCACGACGAGGCCGTCTGAGAACGACAGGCCCAGCTGTGTCATCTGATCGTCTCCTTCTCCCTCATCTCGCGAGCCGGCGCATCGGCCGCGGAACCGTTCTGTACTTCCTCGGCGACGTGGCCCGTGAGCGACAGGAACACGTCGTCGAGGGTGGGCCGGCGGAGGCCGATGTCCACGACCGTGATGTCCTTCTCCCGGAGCATCGGCAGGATCCGCCCGAGGACGTCGACCCCGCCCGTTACGGCGGCCGTCACCGTTCGGGTCGGCTCGTCGACCCGAACCTCCTCCTCCGAGACCAGGGCGAGGCAGGACTCCGCCGCGGGAAGATCCGCCTCCTCCTCCAGGACGATCTCGACGCGCTCGCCCCCGACCTGGGCCTTGAGCTGGTCGGCGGTGCCCTCGGCGATCTTCCGCCCGTGGTCGATGACCACGATGTTGTCCGCGAGACGATCGGCCTCCTCCATGTACTGGGTGGTCAGGAGGACCGTCGATCCGCCCCGGGCCAGCTCCTCGATCGTCTCCCACATCTGCGCCCGGCTCCGCGGATCGAGCCCGGTGGTCGGTTCATCGAGGAACAGGACCTCCGGCGTGGCCACCAGGGCCGCCGCCAGGTCCAGGCGGCGCCGCATCCCGCCGGAGTACGTCTTCGCGGGGCGATCGGCCGCCTCCGACAGGTCGAACCGCTCCAGCAGCTCGCGAGCCCGGGACCGGGCCCGCTTCCGGCCCAGGTGGTAGAGGCGTCCGACCATGTCCAGGTTCTCGAATCCCGTGAGGTGCTCGTCGATGGCGGCGGACTGGCCCGAGAGGCCGATCCGCTCCCGGACCTTCCCCGGCTCCGCCCGGACGTCCAGTCCCGCCACCTCGGCCGTCCCCCCGTCGGGGTCCAGCAGCGTGCTCAGGATGCGGACCGCAGTTGTCTTGCCGGCCCCGTTCGGGCCCAGCAGCCCCAGGACCGTCCCTTTGGGGACGATCAGGTCGAGCCCGTCGAGCGCGGTCACGTTCCCGTACCGCTTGACGAGCCCCGACGTTCGGATCATCTCGGTCATCGCTCCCGTCCTTTCGGTGGGTCCCACCGGGGGTTCCACAACCGCACGGAACCCGCAGCCATTCCGAGGGTGCCTCGGTGGTAGGACGGGCAGGCGTGACCGAACTCATCGGTCGGGCCAGGCGGGGCCGCCCGGGGGAACGGCCGGCGGAGCCCCGGGCGGCCCCGGCCCCTACTCCTCGCTCCTTCCTTCGAGCGGGTGGCCGGCCTCGATCACGAGCTTCCGCCCACGCCGCAGGAGCGCGACGCCGGCGGCGGCCAGCCCGACGCACAGCAGGACGAGGCCCTTCACGGCCTGACCGCCCGTGACCGCGAGCTGCTTCCCGGCGGACGCGCCCAGGACGGCGGCCCCTCCGAGCTGCACCGGTGGCTGCTGATGCGACAATCCCCTCACCTCCTTTCCACGAACCTCAGTGCCCCTTGACCCAGTCCGTCCGGCGTCGGCGGAGGACGAACTCGCGGAGGAACGCCTCCAGGTAGAAGTACTGGCCCAGGTAGAGGATCAGCGTGTAGGCGGGCAGCGCCTGGAGCGTCCGCCGGACGCCCAGGACCCGGGAGGCCAGCACGGCGCCGATCGCCAGGATCGCGGCCTGCCACAGGAACAGCGTCTGCCAGTGCTCGCCGAGCCCCCCGGCCGCCACGAGGGCGGCGAAGGTGGCCAGGAGGATGGCCGGCGAGACGATGTCCCAGATCGCCGCCACCACCAGGAACCCGAGCATCGGACGTCGCCGGAACTTCCGCCGGTGCAGCAGGACGCCCTGGAAGAAGCCCCCGGCCCACCGGCGCATCTGGGCTTTGTACAGCGGCCACGAGTAGGGCTCCACGGGATACGCGAGACCCTCGCGCGCGTAGCCCACCCGGTACCCCAGCAGGTGCAAGCGCCAGGTGAGCTCGAGGTCCTCGGTGAGAGTGGTCGCGTCGAGGCCGCCGATCTCGCGCAGGACGTCCGTCCGGAACGCGGCCACGCACCCCGATATGACCAGGAGCGTGCCGAGGTGGCTCTGGACCCGCTTGTGGAGGCGGAGCCCCAGCGCGTACTCCATCATCCGGCCACGGCTCCAGACCCCTCGCTCCCAACGGGGCAGCACGCCTCCGGAGACCCCGTCCATCCCTGCCTCGAGATGGGCCAGCAGGTGCTCGATGGCCTCGGCGTGCAGGGCGGTGTCAGCGTCGGCGACGACCACCGCATCCGTCCTCACGTGGGGGAGCGCCAGGTTCTGAGCCCCGGCCTTCGAGCCCGCCCGGATGCCGCGGACCACCCGGACGCCGTAGTGCCCCGCGACTTCGGCCGTGCGGTCGGTCGAGCCGTCGTCGATGACGATCACCTCGTCCGGCTTGCGGGTCTGGCGTTGCACGCTCCGGAGCGTCTCGCCGATCCACGCCTGCTCGTTGTACGCGGGGATCAGCACGGTGACTGTGAGGCGACGACCCGACCGCGGGCGGGCCGGCGATGGGGCGGCGTCGACCGATCGGGGCAGGACGGCGGCCGGACCCACCAGGCTCTGGACCTCCCCGAGCGTCAGCCGGCCTCTCCCGAGCCATCCGCGGTCCGCCAGCGCGGCCAGGGCCGACGTCGTCAGCGCCGTCCCGGACGTCGGGCGAAGCACCGCCTCGGTGAGCAGCCGCACCGTGAACCGCCCGAGAGGCGCGGACGCGGTTCGCCCTCTCGGGCGGCGCCCGGGCGTGGACAGCACCACGGCGGCCCGGCGAAGGGCGCGCCGGACCCGGGAGAGGAATCGCCGCCGAAGGATCGTGCCGCCTGCCAGCAGGACGACGATCCCCTCCGGAAGGCCGTCACCCACGAGCGCGTACAGCCGCTGCAGGGCCTCGGCGCGGCCGGGCCATGGCCCGAGCACGAACGGGACCCCGACGCCGGCCACGGCCGCGGCCTCCTCCGGCGAGGCGACCGCGCACCAGGTGCGCTGCGGCGGCGTCGTGAGCGACTCGACGCTCCGGCGGAGATCGTCGGGCCCGGTTCCGCCGACGACGAGGGCCGACGAGAGGTCAGCCGTCATCGAAGGGGAAGTGAGGTGCCCGGCCACCCGGCCGGGGGAGCGAGCCGTGGTCGGCGTTCCGGGCCAGCAGCTCGCGAGGGTCGCCGTCCCCGTCGGTCGCCCCCTTCAGCAGGCGGGACCGCAGGTCGTCGTTCTCGGCCAGGAGCAGCGCGACGCGGTTCTGGAGCCGGGCCAGCTGTGCGGCGGCCGACTCCAGGAGGTGCCGCACCTGGCCGGGGTCGTACCCGCCGGGGCGGCGCCGCAGCTTCGTCTCCAGCAGCGCGGTCCTCACGAGGAGCGTGTCGAACGACGCGCTGTGCACCGCGCCGCGGGTGGCCGCCAGCGCCTCGATCGCGCGGTCCCATGCCTCGCCGGCGGCCCGGCCGTCACGGCGAGCCCGCGGATCACGGGCGACCTCGTCACGGATGTGCCGCAGGGCTTCCACGGCCTCGATCCACCGGCCGCTGAGCGCCTCCAACTCGTCCTCGAGGATCGCTTGCGACTGCTCCACCATCCGAAGCCACTTGCGCACCGCGTCGGGGTCGAATCCTCGAGCGGCGCGGGGGAACTCACGAGCGGCGATCTCGCTGGAGTGGATCGGAGAGACCGAGCCCGGGACGGCCCGGGCCCGGCGAGCGTCGGCGCTCGCTCGGAGCCGCTCCGCCTCCTGCTCGGCCTCGTGCCTCATCTCGGCCGCCTCGTAGCGGGCCTGCGCCCGGGCCGCCTCGATGATCCGGGTCCGCTCCTCGTCGCCGGCGGCCCGCAGCCGAGCCGCTTCGGCCACGGCCTCGTCCCGCGCCCGCTCCGCATGGGTGTCCGCCTCGCGGCGCATCCGCTCGGCGTGGGCGGCGGCTGCCTCCTGGAGGCTGTCCGCCTCGGCGCGAGCCCGGTCCTGCAGGAGGCGCGCGTGGGCCTCGGCCTCCGAGCGCGTGCGCTGACGCGCCGCCTCCGCCTCCTCGCGAACCCGCTGGGCGAACGCCGCGGCGCCCTCGCGCTCCCGGGCCGCGTGCTCCTCGGCCTCGACGCGGAGACCGGCCGCCTCGCTCCGGGCGTCCTCCGCCATGGCCTCGGCGCGCGCCTCCGCTTCCACGAGCAGGTCCCGGGCCCGCTCCTCCGCGTCGTGCCCCGCCCGGGCCCGGAGCGCCGCGGCCTCTTCTTCCGCCGAGCGCTCGATCGCGGCCGCCTGCTCCTTCGCCCCGCGGCGCGCCTCCTCCAGGATCCGCCCACGCTCGCCATCCGCCTCCGCCACGATGTCCGCTGCCCGGGCCGAAGCCTCGACGACGATGCGCTGACGCTCCTCGTCGGCACGCCTCCGGGCCTCGGCGAGTGCCGCCTCGGCGTCCCGTTCGGCTCGTTGCCGGAGCGCGGTGGCCTCGGCCTCGGCCTCATCGTGCAACGCTCCCGCGGCGATCCGGGCGTCGGCGAGCGCCTGCACCCTGGCGGCCGCGGCCTCTTCGCGGAGACGCGACAGCTCGGCGGCGGTCTCCTCCCGCAGCCGAGCGGCGTCCGAGGCAGCGGCCTCGCGCACGGCGACCGCGTCGGCCTCCGCCTCGTCCCGGACGCGCGTTGCTTCGGCCTTGGCCTCGGTACGGGCTCGAGCGACGTCGGCCTCGGCCTCGGACCGGGTTCGGATGACGTCCGCCCGGGCGGACTCGAGGATCGTGGACCGCTCGGCCTGGGCCTGCCCCCGCGCCCGTTCCGCCTCCTCGGCGGCCTCGTCGCGGAGGCGCGCGGCCTCGGTCGCGGCCCGCGAGCGCAGGTTCTCGGCTTCTTGCGCCGCCACCGCGCGGGCCTCGGCCACGAGCCGGGAGGCCTCCCTCCGGGCCTCGTCGTGGGCCTCGGCCTGGGCCCGCTCGGCGTCCCGGTGGATCGCCTCCGCGTCGCTGCGGATCCGCCGTGCCTCCTCGATCGCCTCGTCCCGCAGCGTCTCGGCCTCCTGCCGGAGGCGCTCGGCGTTCAGTCTCAGGCGCTCCGCCTCGGCCCGGAGCATCTCGGCCTCGGCGCGGAGCGTCTCCGCCTCGTGTTCGGCGCGCGTCCGGAGCCGGTCCGCGAACCTCTCGGCCTTGCTGCGGATGACGTCGGCTTCCCGCGCCGCTTCCTCCCGGACGGCCGCCGCTCGCTCGTACCCCTCGCGTCGGGCCGCATCGGCGTCCGCCCGGACGGCGGCCGCGTGCTCCTCGGCCTCCCGCCGGATGTCCTCCGCCTCCTCGCGCAGGGCCTGCGCTTCCCGCGCCGCCTCCTGCCGAAGGGACTCGGCTTCCCGCTCCGCCGCGCGGGCTGCCTCCTGGACGAGGTCCGCGGGTTCAGCCGAGGCGGCTTGCCGAGCGGCCCGGGGATCGGCGGCGGAGGTTTCGCGCTCCAGTGCGCGGGGCGCCGTCTCCAGGCGCTCGAGGAGTTCTTCGAGCGACCAGCGGTTCCCGGTCAGGCCTGCCACAGAAGCCCTCCCGATAGCGGGAGAGCTCGCCCCAGAGTGACGCTCGAGGGTCTCCGAGGAGAGCGGACTCCGATGGGTCCAGGTTCCATTGCGGGCCTCCACCCTGCCTTCCCGTAGTCTCTAGTTTCGCCTTTGTCGGGCTAATCCCTTCTTCTGTAGGGCGCAAGTCCTTCGGCGCCCCGTTGGAACGGCATAGGGCCGATTCCCCGGCGCGTGTGGGGCGAAACGCCGATACCGCCGCGCATGGCGAAGAAGCGACGAAACGTCACAGATGTGGCCGGGGGAAGCCCTCCTCAGAGGACCTTGGCGCTGGCGGTGTTGGAGGGCAGGCTCTCGTTCCCCGCCGCGTCCACCGCCGTGACCTGGTACCAGTAGGTCTTGCCCTTCTTCAGCCGCTTGTCGGTGTACGAGGTGGTCGTGCTCTGCGCGATGACCTTGAACGACCCGCTGAGCGACGCCTTCCGGTGTACCCGGTACGTGGCCACGCCGCTCCCTCCGGTGTCGTCCGCCGCTCCCCACGACAGGCTCACCATGCGAATCCCGCCGGTGGCCGTGGCGTTCGCGGGCGCCGTCGGGGCGGTCGAGTCACCGGCCGAGGACTCCGACCCTCCCCAGCGGGCTCGCGCCTCGGTCCACACGGCGGGATCCTCGCCGCCGAGCCGCCAGAAGATGGCGCCGGCCAGGCCGTACGTATCGACGATCGGAAGCTTGGCGGCGATCGACTGCCCGTCCTCGTACCAGGCCGTGTGCGTGGCTCCGTCCTTCTGGTACGAGAACCACGGCGCCGCGTCCGTGGACGACCACTGCCGGGTGGCCCCGTGCGTCTGCATCCGGGAGACGGCCAGCTCGTGGGTCACTCCCTCGCCTGAGGTCCCAACCCAGTCGTAGCCGTACAGCGGCATCCCCAGCTGGACCTTCGCAGCGGCGATCTGGGTCACGGCGAACGCGGCGACCTGCTCGACCCAGGCCACCGGCGCGATGGCCCCCGCCTCGCTCGAGCTCCAGTGGTAGTCGTAGGCCATCACGCGGACCCGGTCGGCCGCGGCGCCGATGGCGGCATAGTCCTGGGCCTGGGGGCCGTTCCAGCTGCCCGGCTCGGAGGTCTTCGGATGGACGGCGACCGTCAGGACCTTGCCCGCGGCGTGGAGCGCGCCGGCGAGCTCGGTCACGAAGGCGGAGAACTTCTCCCGGTCGGCGGCCGGCAGGTTCTCGTAGTCGATGTCGAGGCCGTCGTAGGCCTTCCCGATGGCCAGGTTCACGAGCGTGTTCACGTGACTCGTCCTGGACGACGCCGTGGCGAGCATCTTCGAGACCCGCGCGCCGTCGAACTCGTTGCTCACCGCGGGGATGAGGGCCACGCCCTTCTCCTTGACGCCGGAGATGATCGCGGCGTCCTCGGCGCCCGGGAACGGCGAGATCTGCGTGGTGGACTTCATCTCGTACCAGAACGGCGACAGCTGGTCGTAGAGATCCGCGTTGGCCACGAACGAGTCGTAGCCGCGCGCCTGGTCCCACCAGGGCAGCCACGCGGAGACCCGGGGGGACGACGAGGCGCTGCCGGCCGCCACCGGAGCGGCCCCGACGGCCACGGCAGCGGCGACCGCCGTGGCGATGACCGCGGCTCCCAAGCGTCTGCTCATGCCCACGTTCTCGACCCCGGACGCCCTGGGCTTGAGAGGGAAAGCAGGAGGAATGCCTCGCTCGCGACGCGAGTAGGACAAGCAGCCTGGTCCGGCATCTCGGCGGGGGATGCTGAAGTACACTGGCCCGCAGGCGGACGAAGGAGTCAGCCCTGAGCGGGACCACGTGGGAGCAGGCCCTGGTGCAGCTCGACCAGGCTGCCCGCCTCATGAACCTCGACCCCAACATCCACGAGGTCCTCCGCCACCCGAAGCGCACGCTGACCGTCGCCGTCCCGATCCGCATGGACGACGGCTCCGTGCGGGTCTTCACGGGACACCGCGTCCACCACAACACCTCCCGGGGGCCTTCCAAGGGCGGCATCCGCTACCACCCCGCCGTGAACCTCGACGAGGTCAAGGCTCTGGCGATGTGGATGACCTGGAAGTGCGCCGTGGTGGGCATCCCGTACGGCGGGGCCAAGGGAGGCGTGGTCGTCGACCCCAAGACGCTGTCCCCGGGCGAGCTGGAGCGACTCAGCCGCAGGTACGCCTCTGAGATCCTGCCGCTGATCGGCCCCGAGCGAGACGTGCCGGCCCCCGACATGGGGACCGACGAGCAGGTGATGGCCTGGATCATGGACACCTACTCGATGAACCAGGGGTACTCCGTCCCGGGCGTGGTCACGGGGAAGCCTCTCTCGGTGGGTGGCTCGGCGGGCCGCGCCGCGGCCACCTCGCGCGGCGTGACGTACGTCACCGTGGCCACGCTCAAGCATCTGGGGATGCCCGTGGACGAGGCCCGCGTCGTGGTCCAGGGCTACGGCAAGGTCGGGGCCCCGGCGATCCGGCTGCTCCACGAGCAGGGCTGCATCGTCGTCGGCGTGGGGGACGAGCACGGCGCCGTCTACAACCCGCGCGGGCTCTCGCCGGTCGGCCTGGCCGCTCACAACGCCGAGGCCGGGGCGGTGGCCGGCTACGAGGGCGGCGAGCCGGTCGGCCCCCAGGAGCTCCTCGAGCTCGAGTGCGACGTCGTCGTCCCCGCTGCCCTGGAGGGGGTCATCACCGAGGGGAACGCGGACCGGCTCCGGGCCCGCATCGTGGTCGAGGCGGCGAACGGCCCGACCACGCCCGAGGCCGACGAGATCCTGCACGATCGCGGCATCCACGTGGTCCCGGACATCCTGGCCAACGCCGGCGGCGTCACGGTCTCGTACTTCGAGTGGGTCCAGGACCTCCAGGCCTACTTCTGGTCCGAGGACGAGGTCAACGCCCGGCTCCGCCGGGTGATGGAGGAGGCCTACGTGGACGTCCTCGAGATGGCCGACGAGCGCAAGGTCACGATGCGCCAGGCCGCCACGATCCTCGGCGTGTCGCGGGTGGCCGAGGCCCACCGGACGCGCGGCCTGTTCCCCTAGGTTCCTTGAATCGGCCTCCGGCCGTGCCTATGCTCGGGCTGCGGCCCAGGAGGAGCGATGACGGATCCGGGTTCACTGGATCGGCGCTCCCGCGACATCCTCGACTTCGAGCGGGGATGGTGGCGCGAGCCCGGGCCGAAGGAGCGAGCGATCAGGGAGCGCTTCGGGCTCTCGGCGGCGCGCTATTATCAGCTGCTGAACCGTCTGATCGATTCCCCGGAGGCCCTGCGACACGACCCCATGCTGGTCAAGCGCCTCCGGCGGTTGCGGGCCTCCCGGCGGAGGAGCCGGTTCGCCCGCGACCTGGGGCTGTCGAGGTGACGGAGAGGAGTGGCCGGGAAGCATGAGCCGTCGTCGGGCCAGAGCTTCTACCTGTCGTTGAGCACCGCAGCCCTCCGCGCGATGCTCGTGGTCGGGGCGGTCGTCCTCGGCATCTTCGTGCTCGCCAAGGCGTTCCCCACCGGCGGCGAGCGGCCGATCGAGGTCCCCCCGGCGGCGGAGCCGCGGGACGAGGTCACCGAGCCGCCCCCGGACGACGGCCAGGGCGGAGGCGGCGGCGATGGGCCCCCCGCGCGGCCCCCCGACCTGAGCGGCCTCGAGCTCCAGGTGCTGAACGGCACCGATGTGTCGAACCTGGCCGGCTGCACCGCGCAGGCGCTGGAGCAGGGCGAGACGTTCCAGGACGTCAGCACCGGCGACTCGAGCCAGCCGTACGAGCGGTCGACGATCTTCCACCTGCGGCGCGCCACGGCGGAGGCCGAGTACCTCCAGCGCACCTACTTCCAGAACGCGCAGCTGATGTCCGCGGCCAGCGGAGCGGAGGCCCCGGTCTCGGTCGTCCTCGGCGAGGACTACGCGGACGACCCGCTCCCCGGCGTCAGCGACTGCCTAGGCTAGCTCCATCTCCGTGTGGAGCCGGACGACGAGCGCGCCCTCGACCGGCGCCACCTGCTCCTCGCCGCCCGGCGGCCGGAACGTGACCCGGTAGCGGCCGACGGAGTCGCCGGTCGAGCGGATCAGGAACCCCTCCAGCGCGAACCACGCCTCGTGAACCGCCAGGTCCCGGCCGGTGACGTCGGCCACCGCGTTCGCGAGGGTCTCCCGCCGGTCCACCGGCGTGACGTACGTCGAGCGGACCAGCGCCGCCCGCAGCCCGTCCACCACGTCGAGGGCCGCGAGGCGCGACCGCGCCGCGACCTCGAACTCGCCCGCGGCGTCGCGGAACTCCGTGGTCGAGCGCCACTCTTCGCCCGTCGACACCTCGGCATGGGGCAGGACCGGGCGGAGGCGCGGCAGGAGGCGCTCGATCCCCACCGAGGACAGTGGCTCGCTGGGATCTCCCTCCGCCTCCTCGATCTGCACCACACGGCCGTCGGCGGCCAGCCGCACGGTGAACTCCTGTGGCGTCCCCGGGTCCACCGGGCGACCGTCCACCGTCAGCCGCTGCGGCACCAGGGTCATCCGCGCCGTGGCCCCGTCGCCGGTGACCGCCACGACCTCCTGCGTGGCCCGGAACGAGGCCCGGACCTCCTCGCGGCGCGTCGTCCCGGAGAGCGTCCGCTCGACGTCCGCGGTGAGCGTGAGGCGGTATCCGAGCCGGCGGCCCACCTCGAGCCCGTACCGCAGCGCCACGCGATCGTCCGTGCACGAGGCGAGGATCGCGAGGAGGGAGAGGGAGACGACGGCCCGGCGCAACGCCGAGCGAGTCTACCAGGGTAGGCTGGCGCGGCCGTGTCGGGAGATGCCCTCCGCGAGCTGGCGGCCGCGCCGGAACGGGCCGGCATCCTCCTGGACTTCGACGGCTCGCTCTCGGAGATCGCGCCGACCCCGGACGCCGCTCGCGCCATCGACGGAGCCGCGGAGACGCTGACGGCGCTGGCCCGGCGGTTCCGGACGGTGGCGGTGATCTCCGGCCGGCGGGCCGCCGAGGTGGCCCAGCGGCTGGCCGGGGCCACCGGGGTCCGGATCTTCGGCCTCTACGGCCTCGAGGACGAGCGTGGTCCGGTGAGCGCCGACGCCGCGGACCGAATGGAGGCGGCCGCCCGGGCCCTTCCCGACATCGAGCGGGCGGCCGCGTTCGTCCCGGGAACGCTCGTGGAGCCGAAGGGCCTCCAGGTCGCGGTCCACTACCGGGGGTCGGCCGATCCCGAGCACGCTCGACGCATCCTCGTGGCCCGGCTGTCCGCGGTGGCCCGCGAGCGCGGGTTCGAGGTGCTCGAGGGCAGGCGCGTGGTGGAGGTCGCGCCTCCCGGGGCGCCGTCCAAGGGTGCCGTCGTGGCGTCCCTGGCGGGTGACGAGCGGCTGGACCCGGTCCTGTACGCCGGCGACGACCTGGCCGATCTCGACGCGTTCGGGGCGGTCGCCGCCCGGGGAGGCGTGCGGGTCGCGGTCCGGTCCGCCGAATCGCCGCCCCAGCTCCTCGCCGAGGCCGACCTGGTGGTGGACGGCCCGGCCGGGCTGCTGGAGCTGCTCCGCGGGCTGCTGCGCTAGGTGGCCGCGGCGCTCGCGTCCCGCTCGAGGTCCTGGATCTGCCGCCCCGCCCACTCCGCCGGCGTCACGGCGGCGGCCGCTCGCCGCAGCGCCCGGGCCCGCTGGCCGCGTTCCTCGGTCGGCATGGAGAGCGCCGCGGCCATGGCGTCGGCCGTCCCGGCGAGGTCCAGGGGATCGACGCCGACGGCGTGTGCGCCGAGCTGGGTGAACGCGCCCGCGTTGCGAGACAGGACCAGGACGCCGTCGTGACGGTTCAACAGGGCCCCCTCCTTGGCCACGAGGTTCATCCCGTCGAAGATGGGGTTCACGACCAGGACGTCGTAGAGGCCGTACGCGGCCAGCACCTCGTCGTAGTCGTCGTCGACCCGCAGCTCGATCGGCCGCCACCCCGGCTCCCGGAACTCGGCGTTGATCCGCTCGGCCAGCGCCAGGCACTCCTCGGTGTACGCCCGGTACTCGGGGACGCCCGGGCGGCTTGGGTTCACGAGCGCCAGGAACACCACCCGCCGCCGCCACTCGGGGTAGCGCTCGAGGAGGTCCCCGAAGGCCTGGAAGCCCCGGAGCAGGTTCTTCGAGAGCTCCGCGCGGTCGACCCGGAGCATCAGCTTGCGGTCCCCGCGCCACCGGTCGAGGGCCCGGCGTCGCCCGCGGACCCGGGGGGAGGCGGCGCGGGAGCGGAGCGCCTCGGCGTCGATCGAGATGGGGTACACGCCCACGCGGATCGTCCGCCCCCGCCACCCGATGCGGCGTCCTTCGACGTCGATATCCGCGTCCTCGAGCAGCGCGCACGAGGCCAGGAAGTTCGCGGCCCACCGCTCGGTCTGGAATCCCAGCAGGTCGGCGCCGAGCAGGCCCTCGAGCAACCGCCGCCACATCGACTCCGGGAGGAGCCGGAGGTACGTCGGGCCGGCGAAGGGGCAGTGGTGGAAGTGCGCCACGCGGGCCCGGGGGGCGAGCGCCCTGAGCTCCGCGGGGACCAGCGAGAGGTGGTAGTCCTGGACGAGGATGTCGGTCGGGCCGTCGCCGGCCTCCCCCGCCAGCGCCTCGGCGAATGCACGGTTGTAGGCCCCGTAGTCCTCCCACGCCTCGGCGGTGCCGCGGTCAAGCGCCGGCGACCGGGGGAGGTCCCACAGGTAGTGGTGGAGGAACCACAGGAGCCGGTTGCTCACGGCGTTGTACGCGTGCTCGTAGGTGCGCTCGTCGAACGTCAGCAGCCTCAGCCGGTACTTGGCGTCGTCGACGACGACCTCGGTGCGGCCGTCGGGCGCCTGCTCGGCCCGCTGCCGGTCGCCGAGGCCCATCGCCGATGCCACCCACAGCCCGC
>DASZZY010000129.1:0-3437 GCA_036260395.1 Actinomycetota bacterium | reverse complement strand
CGGCGGCCGGGGCCAAGACGTTGCGGCTCTCCGAAGGGTACCGCGTGGACGGCTCGCTCGGGCTCCAGTCCGAGCTCCGCGGCGTCCTCGGCCCGGCGGGGCTCGTCCAGCCGCAGCCCGCGACGACCTGACCTCGCAGGTCGACGATCAGTGTACTTCGGACCGGGTGATCGGTCCGAAGTACTGATGGGTTCCCTACACTAGGAGGGAGCCGGGGTGGAGGAATCGGGAGACTCTGCGTCCTCAAAAGGCGCTGGGCGAAAGCCCGTGCGGGTTCGAATCCCGCCCCCGGCACTTCCGCTCGGCCTCGTATAGAAAGGCCCCGTGTCGAAGCGACCCCGCCTCCTGGCCATCGTCGGCCTGCTCGGCCTGGGGGCGGCCGTGGCGGTCTCCACGGCCCTCACGGTGGCCGGCGACGGAACCGACCCCCGGTGCCCGGACGACGCCTACGGGTGCGCGACCTTCCTCCCCGGCGAAGCCGTCCGCGTGGCGCTCCTCGCCACTCGGACCAGGGCCGACGACGTGACCGCCGTGGAGGCCCGGCGCGGCGCCCGGCTGGCCATCGAGGCTCACGGCTCCCGCCTGGCGGGCCGCCCCCTCGACCTCCTCGTGCGGACGCCCGACTGCTCGGCGCTCGGTGCCACCCGAGGGGCGCGCGAGCTGGCCTCCGACCCGCCCTTCGAGCCACCGGTGGTGGCTGTGGTGGGGGTGACGTGCCCCGCCGCGCTCCAGCCCGCGGTGCAGATCCTCAGCGACTCGGGGGTGGCCTACGTGACGGCCACGCCCGGGGACGTCGCGTTCACCGACCCGCCCCGCTCGTTCCTGGCCCGTCCGCCGGTGGGAGAGCCCGACCGCCGCTTCCGGCGGCTCTACCGGGCTCGCTACGGTGACGGCCCGCCCGACGCCCCGGCGTGGGTCGCGTACTCGCTCACCCGTCGCATCGTGGCGGCGGCCGAACGTCTGGCCACCCCCGGCTCGAAGGGTTCGCTCCTGGTCCCGCGCTCGCCGCTCCACCGAGCCCTCGCGGCAGCCTAGGTTCCTTGCGGCCGGCCGGAGCCGTGCCTACACTCCCTTCTCCCCCATGCGACGCCTGGCCCGCGACCTCCTGCTCGGCCTGGCCCGGGAGATCGACGACGCCCGGGCCGAGGCGGCGCTCCTGCGGGAGGCCCTGGCCACCGGCCGGGCCGAGCGCGACGACCGGTCCCTCCGCCTGCTGATCGCCGAGACGCCCCAGGCCGAGCACGAGGCGCACCTCGCCGCCGAGCGCGTGAACGGGCTGGAGCGCCGCCTCGCCGAGGTCGAGGCCACCCTGGCGGCCCTCACCGCGCAGGCCGGCCACCTGCGCGAGGCCTTCCTGGAGCGATCGGGGGCCTGAGTGGCGGCTCCCACCCGCGTCGTGCTGGCCGAGGACGAGGCCCTGATCCGCCTCGACCTCAAGGAGATGCTGGAGGAAGAGGGGTATGAGGTCGTGGGGGAGGCCGGCGACGGCGAGAGCGCCGTCCGTCTGGCCCGGGAGCACGAGCCCGACCTGGTGATCCTCGACATCAAGATGCCCGGCCTGGACGGCCTCTCGGCGGCCGAGCGGATCGCCGGCGACCGCCTGGCGCCGGTCCTGATCCTCACGGCGTTCAGCCAGAAGGCCCTCGTGGAGCGGGCCGCGCAAGCCGGAGCCATGGGTTACCTCGTAAAACCCTTCCAGAAGGGAGACGTGGTTCCGGCCATCGAGCTGGCGGTGGCCCGGTTCCAGGAGTCCGTGGCGCTCGAGCGGGAGGTGGCCGACCTGACCGAGCGCCTGGAGACACGGCGGCTCGTGGACCGGGCCCGGGGCATCCTGATGGACCGGTACGGGATGAGGGAGGCGGACGCGTTCCGGTTCCTCCAGAAGACCGCCATGGACCGCCGCCTGAAGCTGCGGGAGGTGGCCCGGCGGGTTGTCGACGGGGAGCTGGAGGCGTAGGTGTCGCCTGGAATTCCGACCCCCATCTGTGCTAAGAGTCCCCCCGGAACGAGGCGGAACCACACGGGTAGAGAGGAAAGGAGGGGGGTCCTGACAGACACGGACTTCGTTAGCGGTATCCACCCGAGGAAGGAGGGGGGATGAGTCGATTTAGGTTGCTGAAGGGCTTCGTCGCCTTGGCGGCGGTGTCCCTCATCGCCGCGGCCTGTGCCGGCGACGGCGGCGGAGGACCGGCGCCCGACGGGGCAGACCCGTGCGAGCAGGACGAGTTCGGCTGCGTCGAGGTCGCCGCGGGCGAGCCGATCCAGGTGGGCACGCTCCTGGTGATCACCGGCGAGAACGCCAGCCTCGGCCAGGACAGCCAAAACGGCACGGTCCTGGCGGCGGACTTCCTGGGCCAGGACCCGTGGCCGGGGGAGACCGCCGGTGAGATCCTCGGTCACCCGGTCGAGTTCAACCACCAGGACGACGGGTGCTCGCCCGAGGGCGGGCAGGCCGGCGCCACGGCCCTTGCGGCCGAAGAGGGCGTCGTCGCCGTGATCGGCACGAGCTGCTCCAGCGCGGCGCTCGGCGTGGCCGACCAGATCCTGTCGGACGAGGGCATCGCGCTGATCTCGCCGTCCAACACGGGGCCCGACCTCACGGACCCGACGACCCACCAGCCGTTCTACCTGCGCACGGCCCACAACGACCTGATGCAGGGGGCGGCGGTGGCCCGGTTCGCGTTCGAGGAGCAGGGCTTCCAGACGGCCGCCACGATCCACGACGGGAGCCCGTACGCCGACGGCCTCCAGCAGGCCTTCGCGGACGAGTTCGAGCGCCTGGGCGGCCAGATCACGACCCAGGAGGCGATCCAGGTCGGCGACACCGACTTCGGGCCGCTCCTGAGCGACATCGCCCAGGACGCCCCGGACCTGCTGTACTTCCCGATCTTCGTGGCCGAGGGCGGGCTCATCACGCAGCAGGCTCGTCAGACGCCGGGGCTGGAGGACACGGCATTGGCCGGTTCAGACGGCATGTTCACGCCCGACTGGATCGAGGCCGCGGGTGCGGAGAACGCGGAGGGCGCGTTCATCTCCGGACCAGACCTGACGGCGTTCGCCAATCCGGACTTCTACGAGAACGAGTTCCTCCCCGCGTACGAGGAGAAGTTCGGGGAGGAGCCCCAGTCGGTGTTCCACGCCCACTCGTTCGACGCCTTCATGATGCTCGTGGCGGCGCTCGAGGAGGCCGCCATCCAGAACGACGACGGCAGCCTCACGATCCCCAGGACGGCGCTGAAGGACGCGCTGTTCGCCACCGAGGGGTTCGAGGGCATCACCGGGACGCTGACGTGCTCCGACACGGGTGACTGCCAGCAGGAGGCCACGATGGCCGTGGTCACGGTGGAGAACGGCGAGTTCACCGATCCGGTCTACAGCATCCAGCTGAACCTCGAGGAGCTGCTGGGAACGAGCCCGTAAGGGCGGTTCGTCCACTC
>DASZZY010000128.1:0-21389 GCA_036260395.1 Actinomycetota bacterium | reverse complement strand
CGGCGGCCGGGGGGGCGCTGGACCGGTTCACCGCCGCGGCGCTCGACCCCCCGGCCGACATCCGCGCCGTGGCGGTCGCGGACCACGGCGACCTCACCGTGGCCGACGCCCGGCCCGAGGAGGCCCTCGAGCCGGTCGCCTCGGCGATCGGGCGGGCCCTGGCGGACGCGGACGTGGTCGTGGTGCTGGGGGGCGACAACAGCGTCACGCGCCCCGGCGTCCGCGGCGTCGGTCCAGACCTCGACGCGGTGGCCCTGCTCACGCTCGACGCCCACGTCGACTTCCGGGCCACCGATCGGGGGATGACGAACGGGAACCCGGTCCGGGCGCTCGTCGAGGACGGCCTCCCGGGGAGGAACATCGTGCAGGTCGGCATCCAGTCCTTTGCCAACTCGCCGACCTACCTGGCCGACGCCGGCGCGGCCGGCGTGGGGATCGTCGGGGTCGAGCGCGTCCGGGACCGGGGCATCGACGCGGTGATCGGCGAGGCGCTGGACACCCTGGCCGCCCGGGCCGGCGCCGTCTACGTTGACCTCGACCTCGACGTGCTCGACGCGGCGTTCGCGCCGGCCTGTCCCGGCGCTCGCCCGGGCGGCCTGGCGCCGTGGGACCTCCGGCGGGCGGCCCGCCGCTGCGGGGCGCACCCGGCGGTCCGGGCCCTCGACCTGGTGGAGATCGACCCCGAGCGCGACCCTGCGGGGGCCACGTCGCTCGTGGCCGCGTCGTGCCTGCTCGAGTTCGCCGCGGGCGTGGCGGCGCGGAGCGGCTAGGATGGTCGGGATGGGGAACGGGGGAACCACGGTGGATCGCGTCCTCGCGACGCTGCTCGACGCGCTGGACCGCGCCTCGGCGGCCGACATCCTGCCCACCAGCCTGGAGGTCCTCCGGGAGCCGCTCCGGCTGCGTGCCCTCGACCTGTACGTCGCCGACTACGGCGAGGAGCTCCTCCGGAAGGTGGAGCCCGGCGGCGGCAACGGCCAGGAGGAGATCCGCCTGCCGGGGACGCTGGCGGGGCGGGCCTACCTCACCCGGCAGACGGTCAGCTCGAACGGCGACGGCGGACGCTCGTTGTGGATCCCGGTGTTCCGCCGGAGCGAGAACGTGGGCGTCCTCCGCGTGGCCTCCGACGCCACGGATCCCGAGAGCGCCGCCCTGGCCGAGGCGGCATCCCGGCTCATCGGCGGCGCGGTGCTGGCCGCGCGCCGGCACAGCGACGTCTTCGAGGTCGCCCGCGGCGCCCGGGACGTCAGCCTGGCGGCGGCCATCCAATGGGATCTGCTGCCGCTCCCGACGTACCGGGAGCCGCAGGTCGAGGTGGCCGGGCGCGTGGAGCCGGCGTACGACATCGGTGGCGACGCGTTCGACTTCGCGGCCAACGGCTCGCACGTGGATCTGGCGGTGTTCGACGCGATGGGGCACGGCATCGGCGCCACGCTGCTGACGGCGCTCGCCGTGGGCGCGTACCGCCACTCGAGGCGCCAGCGCTCGGACGTGGCGGCCATCGCCAGGGACCTGGACGAGGCGGTCGCCGATCAGGTGGCGGCGGAGCGGTTCGTGACGGGCCACGTGTGCCGCCTGGACCCGGATCGCGGGACGCTCGCCTGGATCAACGCCGGACACCCACTCCCCGTGCTGATCCGGAACCACGCCGCGCAGCCGTTGGGCGACGCGACGCCCGGCCTGCCGTTCGGGCTGGGCGGCGAGCCGGCGCCGGAGACCGTGATCGGCCTCCAGCCGGACGACATCGTGCTGTTCTACTCGGACGGCGTCATCGAGGCGCGGCCGAACGGCGGCCCGGAGTTCGGCATGGAGCGGTTCCTGGACCTGGCCACCCGCCACGGCGACCCGGAGGTGGATCTCCTGGTGCAGGTCCGTCAGGTGCTCGACGCCGTGAAAGAGCACGCCGGCCGCCGGCTACGGGACGACGCCACGCTGGTGGCGGTGCGGTGGCGGCCCGACGGCTCGCCTAGAACCGCGGCAGGATGAACCGCGCGATGAAGTACAGGACGACGATCGTGATGATCAGGATGATCCCGTACTTCACGAGCGCGTAGGTCGTCCACCCCGAGCTCGGCTCGGTCGGCGGGGGCTGGTGCGTGTGCCCGTGCTCGTCGTGCGCGGAGCCGTGGTGTGTCATCGACCGCATGTTTTCCCGACGGGCCGGCGCCCGAAACGGCGGGGGGCTCAGGTCTCGCCGACTCGGTCGCGGAGCACCGCGAGCGTCCGCGACAGGAGGCGCGAGACGTGCATCTGCGAGATCCCCAGCTCGTCGGCGATCTGCGTCTGGGTGAGGCCGCGGAAGAACCTGAGGTAGAGGATCCGCCGCTCCCGCGACGGCAGCTCGCGGAGCGCGGGCGCCACGCTCGTCCAGCTCTCGACGAGCTCGAAGGACTGGTCCTCCTCCCCCAGCTTCTGGAGCGAGGTCGCTCCCTCGTCGTCCGTGGGGGCGTCCAGCGAGGCGGCCGTGTAGGCGTTCACGGTCTCCATCGCCTCGAGCACCTCCTCCTCCGACAGCCCGGTGACGTCGCCGATCTCCCGGATCGTCGGCGAGCGTCCCAGCGTTTGGGCCAGGTCGGTGACCGCCCGTCCCACCTTGAGCCCCGACTCCTGGAGCCGACGCGGGACCCGCAGGGCCCACCCCTTGTCCCGGAAATGGCGCTTCAGCTCGCCCACGATCGTGGCCGTGGCGTACGTCGAGAACTTCACCTCGCGGGCGGGGTCGAAGCGGTCCACGGCCTTCAGTAGCCCGATGCTGGCCACCTGGACCAGGTCCTCCAGGGGCTCGCCCCGGCCGTAGAACCGGCGGGCCAGGTACTCGGCGAGCGGGCGGTACAGCTCGACGAGCTCCTCGCGGGCGGCCTGGTCGTCGGGGAGACGGGCGAACAGCTCCGCCGAGCGCTCGTCCTCCGGGCTGGGGCCCTCGTCCACCGGCTCGGGGGACGCCACGCCGGCCTCCTCCGGGCGGTCCTCGGGCCGGGCCTCAGTCATCCCGACCTCCCGGGGCCGAGGCGAGCTTGCGCAGCCGGACGGCGGCGCGCCCGTCCCACTGGTCGAACACGGCCTCGTCGGCCAGCCCCGCCACGACCTGCCACCCGAGGCCCCGCTCCGCCCGCTCCGGCGGCCACCGCCCAACGTGGGCGTCGGTCGAGACCGTCAGCTCCACGGCGGTCTCCGACGGGATGACCCGCAGCCGCAGGGCTGTGGCGGGCTCCCGGATGGCCAGCAGCTGGGCCGACGCCTCGTCCACCAGGATCCGCAGCTCCTCGATGACGTCGTAGCCCAGGTCCATCCGGGCCGCGACGCTGGCGACCACGGCCCTCAGCACGTGGGCGAATTCCGGACGAGCCGGGACGGTAACGGTGATCTCCGCGCTCATGGGGGCTCCGCCTATACTAGCCTGGTCGTATCGAGCCGCCCCGAGCGCACGAGGGCCGACCATGGTCGAAGCCAACCTGCTGGTCCAGTCGGAGGACCGAGGCGACTGGACCGTCGTCGAAGTCCGGGGCGAGGTCGACCTCTATACCGCTCCCCGGCTGAAGGAGCGACTCCTCGAGCTCATCGAGGGCGGCCGGCGGAGACTGGCCGTGGACCTCGACGGCGTCGAGTTTCTGGACTCCACCGGATTGGGCGTCCTGATCGGCGCGCTCAAGCGCTGCCGAGAGGCCGAGGGGTCACTGGCCCTCGTGGCCCCCCGCGACCCGGTGATGAAGGTCCTGGGAATCACCGGCCTCGACAGGGTCTTCCCGATCCACGACACCGTGGACCGGGCCACCGAGGGGTAGGTCGCCCTATGTGGGTCGACGCCGAGGCCGGGCCGGAGGCCACCCTCGAGCTCCCGCCGGACGCCGCCTACATCGCCACCGCGCGGATCTTCGGCTCCGCCCTCGCCCGCCACTACGGCGTCCCGGAAGGGGCCATCGAGGACCTGAAGCTGGCGCTGTCCGAGGCCTGCGCCGCTCTGGTCCGGGGCAGCGGCGAGCGCATGCTCCTGGCGGCCACCCCGCTCGACGGCCGCCTGCGCTACCGGGTGACGGGAGGGGCGCTGCCCGGGGCCGGTCCCGCCGAGGACGACACGCCGAGCAGCCTCGCCAGCGTCGGCCTGGAGCTGATCCGAGCGCTGTTCGAAGACGCCGAGATCACCGCGGGGGACCAGCGCGCCTCGGTGAGCTTCTCCGTCCCGGCGGGGTAGCGTGGAGGAGAGCGAGGAGCGGGGGTTCCCCACCCACCCGTCGGCGTTGGCGGAGATCCGCCGGTGGGTCCGCGAGCGCGCCGCCGAGGCGGGCCTGTCCGTGAAGACCACCGAGGAGCTGGCGCTGGCGGTCAACGAGGCGGCCGCCAACGCCCTCGTGCACAGCGGGAGCGCCGACATCGTCGTGCGGTGGACGCGGCGGGAGGGCGAGGTCGTCCTCGAGGTCCGCGACCAGGGCGTGTTCAAGCGGCGGGTCCGCCTGCCGCAGATCGAGGGGCCGGGCGGGTACGGCATCCAGCTGATGATGTCGCTGATGGACCAGGTCGAGATCTCCGAGGGCACCGCGAGGTATCCGGGCACGGCGGTCCGCCTGGTCAAGCGGAAGCACGGCTGAACGCACCCCGCATGGAAGGCGAGGCCGCTGGGGATAACGACCTCAGTGACCGAGCGGGACGAGAGCAAGGCCGGAGAGAGCGCCGATCCGACCAGGCCGCAGCCCGAGGCGGCCGAGGTGGAGAGCGCGCACCTCTTGGCGAACCAGGCCCGACCGCACCTGAAAGAGCGAGGGTTCTCCGACCAGGAGATCCGTGAGCTCGCCGACCGTTACGTGGCCGAGGACCGGGGGCAGGACCTGGGCGACTTCGTCGAGTGGGCCGCGCGGAGGGGTCGCCCCGGTGGCTCGGGTCATTGACCTCGAGCTCGGGGCGGAGGAACGAGCGCCGTCGCGCGCCCGGGCCGCCGTAGCCACGCTCGAGGGGAACCTCAGCCCGACCGCCGTGCAGGCGCTCCAGCTGCTCGTCACCGAGCTGGTGACGAACTGCGTCCGGCACGGGGACCTGGCGCCCGATGCCTCGATCCGCCTCCTCGTCGTTCCGAGGTCCGACCGCATCCGCGTTGAGGTGACGGACCCCGGCCGCGGCTTCGGGGATCGCCCCGCCCGTCCCCGGCCGGCCGGAGAGGCCGGGTGGGGCCTGTACCTGGTAGACCGGGTCGCCGACCGCTGGGGTGTCCGGGAGGACGACGGGACGCACGTGTGGTTCGAGCTGGACCGCCGGAGCGCCTAGGCCACCAGCCCCTCGACGAAGTACCACACGAACACCGCCGACACGAGATACATCAGCCAGTGGACCTGCCGCCACCGGCCCGCGAGCACCGTGATCACGGTGTAGGCCAGGAACCCGGCCGCCACCCCGTTCGTGATGCTGAACGTGAACGGCATGACGGCCACGGTCAGCAGCGCCGGGATGCCGATCGCCGGGTCTCCCCACTCGATCTCGCGGACCAGCGTCATCATGAAGTAGCCCACGATCACCAGCACCGGGGCGGTGGCCTCCGGCGGGATCACGCCGGCCCACGGGGAAAGGAACAGGGCCAGGAAGAACAGGGCGGCCACCACCACGGACGTCAGGCCCGTCCGGCCGCCCTCCGACACCCCAGCGGCGCTCTCGATGAACGTGGTGTTCGACGACGCCGACGCCGCGCCGCCGGCCGCCGCCGCCACCGAGTCGACGAGCAGCACGCGGTTCATCCCGGGGAGGCGCCCCTCCTCGTCCAGGAGCCGCGCCTCGCCCCCGATCCCGATGACGGTCCCCATCGTGTCGAAGAAGTCGGACAGCATCACCGAGATGATCGCGGCGATGGCCGTGGCCACCGGCAGGGCCTCGAACACCCCGGTGATCGAGAACCGACCCACGAGGCTGAAGTCGGGCGCGGCCACCAGCTGCTCGGGGAGCCGAGCGACGCCCGGGAGATCGGCCCACACCCGGCCGCCGCCCCACACGGCGTTGATGACGGCGGCCACGGCCGTCGTGACCAGGATGCCGATGAGGAGCGCGCCGCGGGTCCGCCTGGCCACCAGCGCGGCGGTGATGACCATCCCGATGGCGAACGTCAGGATCCGGAGCGTCGTCAGGTCCGGGTTCAGCGTGACGATGGGCTCGCCGGCCTCCGGGTGGACGACGATGCCGGCGTTCACCAGGCCGATGAACGCGATGAACAGGCCGATCCCGATGCCGATCGCTCGCTTCAGGTCCATCGGGATCGCGTTCAGGACCGCCTCGCGGAAGCCGGTGAGAACCAGCGCGGTGATCAGCAGGCCCTCGATCACGATGACGCCCATGGCCGCGGGCCACGTGAGGCCCAGCGTCCCCACCAGCGTGAACGTCACGAACGCGTTCAGCCCCAGCCCGGCGGCCAGCGCGAACGGATAGTTCGCCACCACGCCCATCAGCAGCGTCATCACGCCGGCGACCAGCGCGGTGGCCGTGAGGACCGCGGGGAACGGCAGCGTCGTCCCGGTGGGGTCGGCGAGCGTCCCGAGGATCGCGGGGTTCACGAAGAGGATGTAGGCCATCGTCAGCCAGGTGGCCACGCCGGCGATCAGCTCGGTCCGGAGCGACGAGCCGCGCTCCGAGATGCGGAAGTAGCGGTCGAGCGGGCCGTCGGCGCCCGCTCGCCTGGCTGGGGAAGGAGAGGACGTCGTGGACGCCATGCTTCCTCCTTTCGGACGCGCACACGGGGCGCCGCCCCGCGGACGGCGCAAGGATAGGGACGGTCCCCCCGGGATGCAAAACGAGCGCGTCAGGCGAGCAGGCGGGCCGCCACCAGGCCGCCCGCGAGCAGCGCCACGGCGGCCGAGAGCATCCGGAGCGCCCCCTCGGGAATCCGCCGGAGCGTCTCCTCGTCGAGCGGGATCCGCCGGCCGTCCGAGAGGGTGACCGAGCCCTCGACCGAGCGGGCCCGCCGCCGGAGCGTCCTGACCGGCGTCGACAGCCGCCGCTGGGCGGCGGCCAGGGCCGCGCAGCCGGCGGCCACGAGGATCCCCTCCAGCCGGACGGTGGCCGCCTGAGCGAAGTAGGCCGTCAGCGCCGGGAACCCGCCCCACGCCAAGGCGAACCACACGGAGCTGTGGAGCCGGCCGCCGAACAGCTCGAGGTTGTAAGCCACGACGATGAACCCGCCGAACGCCACGAACGCCAGCAGCCACCACGAGACGCGAGCGGCCCCCAGAACGCCGAGGGCCACGGCGCCGGCCAGCCCCGTCCACGCGAGCGTCCACAGGACGCGATCCGAGATCCGGGTCCGCAGCGGGCGCCCCGCGACCTCGTCGAGGGCGTGGGCCGTGACGCCGACCCCCAGGAAGAACGCCAGGAGGGTGGCCGCGAGCGGCCGCCAGTCGACCGCCGGGGCGGCGGCGGCCCCCAGGGCCACGTTGGACAGGTGCCACAGCGTGTACGGCGGGTGGAGCAGCGTCCAGTAGTCCCGCCACCCGCCGGAGCGAAGCGCGTAGAACGCCGGCCGGCCCGGGGACCGCTCCGGGTGGGCGGGCGACGCCTCGCTCAGCGCTTGACCCCCCAGATCACGACGGCGGCGCCGAGCGTCATCGTCCGGGCCCAGACCCTCGCCATCCCCGCCCGGCGCCACATCCGTCCCTGTTCGGCCAGCGGGTACCTCCGCACGAAGCCCGCGATGCTCGGGCCCAGGAACCTGCCGGCCCCGTACCAGTGGCGGGAGGCCACCCGGCCCGCGAGCGGCAGCCCGACCCGCGTGTGCGCGTACCACCCCGCGCGCCAGATCGGGTGCTCCGGCACGTGGAACTCGAGGCTCGCCATCACGCCCCCGGGACGCAGCACGCGGCCCAGCTCGCGGAGCGTGGCCTGCGGGTCGTCGACGTACCGCAGCAGGTACGTGAAGGTCACGCCGTCGAAGGCACCGTCGCCGAACGGCAGCTCCTCGGCCCGCCCCAGCACGAGCGGCACGTCGAGCCCAGCGGCCGCCGCGCGCCGGCGTCCGGAGCGCAGCATGGGCTCGCTCTGATCGAGGCCGATCACCCGGAGGCCCCGCTCGCGTGCGAGGTGGATGGCCACGGCCGCGGTCCCGGTGGCCACGTCGAGGACCCGGGCGCCGGCTGGGAGGTCGACCCGGGAAATCAGGAACGAGCGCCAGTGCCGGTTCCGGCCGAACGACAGGATCTCCGACATCCCGTCGTACCCGGGGGCGATCCCGGCGAACAGCCTCCTGGCGTGCCGGACGCGCTCCGACGGCATCACCGGTGGCCGGCGCCGGTCCGCCGGAACGCGACCTGGGCGGGGAGGATCCACCGGAACCGGCGGGGGATCGCGGGGCGGACGGCGCGCAGCCCGGCCAGCGTGGCCCGGAGGGCGGCGTCGTCTCGGCGCGTCCACCGCACGCCGTAGAGGTCTCGGATGGCGGGCGGCAGACTGCCGAACGCCCCCCACGCCACCGCCCGGAGGACCGGCCGCCACTCGGCCTCCGGCGGCGGGCGACGGAACAGCTCGGCGACTCGGCGCGACGCGTCGGTCACCCGGAGGATGCCGCTGGCGATGACCTCGTCGATATGGCGACGGAGGGCCGCAGTGGTCGGCGGGATCCGCTCCCGCCGAAGCCCCAGCAGCTCGGCGGCCACCATCTGCTCCCGGTGGAAGCGCTCGCGCTCGCCGGCCGTGAGCCGCCCCACCGTCATCCGCTCGAACAGCAAGGCGCTGTCGACGAGCCCGGCGTGGACCCACAGGAGGAGATCGGGGTCGAACGCGTCGTACCGGAGCCCGGTCACCGGATCGACCCCGCGGACCCAGCGGTGGACCTCGTTGATCCGGTCGGCCGCCGCCCGGGCCTCGGCCTCGGTCCCGAACGTCATCGCGTAGGTGAGGACCAGCGTGCGCTCCAGCCGCTTCCACGGGTCCCGCTCGTAGAACCCGGTCTCCCGGGCGCCCGCCACGACCAGCGGATGGACGGCGTGCATGAGGAGCGCCCTGGCGCCGCCGAACAGGACGGTCGTCTCGCGGTGGACCCGCCAGGAGACGCTGTCGGGACCGAACAGCCCGGCGGCTCCCCGTCGCTCCCCCGGGACGCCGCCCGGGCCGGCCGCCGTACGCTGCACCACCTCCCGGTCATCGTACCGGGGCAGCCGCGCGTCGCGGACGTCCCTCCAGCGAAACGACGAGCGGGCCCCGGAGGGGCCCGCCGGTCGGCCTCGCGTCGCTGCTCGGGTTAGAGGGCGCCCCGGCGGGTGCCCCAGCGACCGGCCCCCGCCCGGGCCACGATCCACACGAGGAGCGCGGCGACCAGGATCGACGCGATCCAGTCGACCCCCTCGGTCTCCTCGAAGATGGCCCCGGCCAGCCAGCCGCCGATCAGCGCGCCGACGATGCCGACGACGATCGTGACCACCCAGCTCATCCCGCCGGTCCCCGAGATGATCAGCCGCGCGATGACGCCGATCACCGCGCCGATCAGGATGTACAGCAGGATGCTTCCGAGCGTCAGGCGGAGCCCGTCGTCCCCGGCCCCCTGCGCGACGAGCGGAAGGGCTCCCAGGGCGACGGGATAGGCGCGATCCTTCATCCCAACCTCCTTGGTCGGGCGGGCTCGGTTCGGTTCGGCGAGCACATACCCCCGGGGTGAGCGCACGAAACTCCGGCGCTCAGGCGCCGACGCCGCCGGCGCGGAAGTCGCCGCTCCGGCCGCCGCTCTTCCGCACCAGGCGGAGCCCGGTGATCACCGCGGACCGCTCGTGCGCCTTGGCCGTGTCGTACACCGACAGCGCGGCCACCGCGCACGCCGTCAGCGCCTCCATCTCCACCCCGGTCCGATCCGCGGCCGTGACCGCCGCCCGGATGTCGACCCGGCCCTCCTCGGGTCGTACCTCCACCCGGACCTCGGCCCCGGTGATCGCCACGGGATGGCAGAACGGCAGGAGGTCCGGGGTCCGCTTCACCGCCATCAGCCCGGCGATCCGGGCGGCCTCGATGGGATCGCCCTTGGGGGTGCCCTCCATCAGCCGGCGGCAGGTCTCCGCCGAAAGCTCGACCGCCACGGCGGCCTCCGCCTTCCGCACGGTGACGTCCTTGGCGCCGACGTCGACGATCCGGGCGGCGGGGTCGCGCTCGTTCACGACGGGACCTCGTCGGCGTCCCGGAAGAGCATCACCCGGCACGGCTCGCCGGCCCGGGCGACCGCCACGCCGGGGGGGATGACGGCCAGGCCGTTGGCCCGGGCGACCGTGCTCAGCAGGTTCGACTGCCGGCCACCGGTCGAGGACGCCGTCCACCGGCCGTCCTCCCGGCGGACCCGCACGCGGGCGAACCGCGTCTTCTCGGGAGGACCGCCGATGTCGCTCTCCAGCGTCGCGGTCACCTCCGGGCGGTCCGGCGGCCGCCCCATCATGGCCATGAGCGCCGGCCGGACGAAGACCTCGAACGACACGAACACCGAGACCGGGTTGCCGGGCAGCCCGAAGAACGGCCGGCCGTGGACCGTGCCGAACGCCTGCGGCTTCCCCGGCTGCATGGCGACCTCGACGAACCGCACGTCGCTCCGCGCGCGGAAGGCCCGCTTGACCGGGTCGCGTTCGCCGACCGAGACGCCCCCGGACGAGACGAAGACGTCCGCGCGCTGGCGGTGGGCGGCCAGCGCCTCCAGCAACGCATCGGCGTCGTCGGGGACGATCCCCGCCGGCACGGGGATCGCGCCCGCCTCGACGATCTGGCCGTGGAGCGTGAGCGAGTTCGCGTCCGGGATCCGGCCCGGGCCGGTGGCTTCGCCGGGCTCCACCAGCTCGTCGCCCGTCGACACGACGAGCACCCGGGCCCGGGGATGGACGGCCACATCGGCGATCCCGGCCGACGCCAGCAGGCCCACCTCGCCGGCCAGGAGGCGGCGTCCCCGGGGGACGAGCCGCTCGCCGCGGCGGGCGTCCTCCCCCGCGCGGCGGACGTGACGGCCGGGCGGCTCGCCCTGGAGGACCCGGACCAGGTCACCGTCCACGACGCACCGCTCGATGGGCACGACCGCGTCCGCGCCCTCGGGGATCACCCCGCCGGTGGGGACGGCCACGGCCTCCCCGGGACCGACCGCGACCCCCGAGGCTCGCCCCATCGCCACCCGACCGACGATCCGGAGCGGCGTCGGGGCATCGATGGTGGCCCCGGCCACGTCGGCGGCCCGGACCGCGAACCCGTCCATCGCCGATGACGTGAACGGCGGGAGGTCGCCGGGCGCGGCGACGTCCTCGGCCAGCACGCACCCGTGCGCGTCGCGGAGCGACAGCCGCCGGGGCGGCAGCGGGGCGACGGCATCGAGCACGCGGCGCCGCGCCTCCTCGACCGGGAGCAGCGGCTGGCCGGTGTCGTGGTCGTGCGCGTGGGCGCTCACGGCTCCAGCCCCACCCACCGCTGGCCGCCGGCGCCGACCTCCTTCTTCCAGATCGGCGTCCGGCGCTTCACCTCGTCGATCGCGTAGCGGCACGCCTCGAACGCCTCGGCGCGGTGCGGCGCCGAGCAGGCCACAACCACCGTGGGCTCGCCGACGCCCAGGTGGCCGACGCCGTGGAGGATCGCCACGCCCAAGAGCGGCCACTTCCCCGCGATCTCCTCGGCGATGTCGCCGAGGACCTGGACCGCCATCTCCTCGTACGCCGAGTACTCCAGCCGCTCGAGGGGACCGACGGACGAGTCGCGGCGGACGGTCCCCAGGAACACCGCGGTGCCCCCCGCGCCCGGATCGCCAACCGCGGCGAGCGCCTCGTCCGTCGACGGACGGGCGCGGAGCCCGACCAGCACGGCGGCCCCGCCGGCGACCGGGGGGAGCAGCGCCACCTCGTCGCCCTCGCCGACGGCGCGCTCGAGGGGCGCGACCTCGCGGTTCACCGCCACGGAGACGCGGTCCAGGATCCCCGCGGCGCCGGGATGCCGGTCGCCGACCGCGCGAAGGATCTCCCCGGCCGTCACGTCGCCGGCGAGCTCGAGCTCCTCGTGGTCGCGGCCGGCCCGCTCGGCCAGCGCCCCGAACAGCCGAACCGAGATCCTCACCGCGCGACCGTCCGGTCGTCGAGCCACCGGCCGTCGCGGCCGGTGCGGGCGGCCAGCAGCCCGGCCAGGATCGACAGCGCGATCTCCGCCGGCGTCCGCGAGCCGATGTCCAGGCCCACCGGCGTCCGGACGCGGGCCAGCTCCTCCTCCGAGAGCCCGATCTCCCGAAGCGCCTCCAGGTGGGGGCCGGCGTGGCGGGCGCTCCCCATCACGCCGACGAACCGGGCGCCGGCCCGCAGGAGTGCGGCCACGTCCTCGGCGACGAGCGGGGCGTCGTGGTCGGTGTGGACGGCGTCGAGCTCGGCGGCCGGGACCTCGTCGCCGACCGTCTCGAGGACCGAGCCGGCCGCCGCCCGATGCTCCGGCGTCACCCGCTCGGGCCGGGATTCGACGAGCGTCGTCTCGTAGCCGAGGTCGCCGCCCCACCGCAGCAGCCACAGCGCCACCGGCGTGGCGCCGAGGACCACCAGGCGCGGCGCCCGGCGACGCGGCTCGAGGTAGACCTCGACGGAGCCAAGGTCGTGACGGTACGTGCGGATGGCGGCCTCGCCACTGGTGAGGACGGCGGGGGCATCGGAGGCCGCGCCGCCGTCGAACTCGGCGCACCCCAGCGTGCCGGCCAGCGGACCACGGGCCCCGATGAGCAGCTTCTGGCCCGGACGGCACGGGGGCGATCCCTCGACCCGGACGGCGGTGGCCACCACGACGCGCTCGCCGGCGGCCGTCCGTCGGGCCGCCTCGGCCAGCACGTCGTCGCCGTCCGCCGGGGCGGCCTCCGGGCGGTGGCTCATCGCATGCGCCGGCCCGTGCGCGGTCCGCCCGGCCAGCAGCTCGAGGGCGTGACCGAGCGCGGGCAGCACGGCGCCGAGGCTGTCCACGGCGCCGCGCGAGCTCCCCGGCAGGTTCACCACCAACGTGGCCCCGACCGCACCGACGACGCCCCTCGACAGGTCGGCCATCGGCGTGCCGGCCCGGCCAGCGGCCCTCATCGCCTCGGCCAGCCCCGGGACCTCCCGATCGATCACGGCCCGGGTGGCCTCCGGCGTCACGTCGCGCGGCCCGAGGCCGGTCCCGCCTGTGGTCACCACGAGCGAGGCCTCGCGGGCCAGCGCCCGGAGCGCGCGCTCGATCTCGGGGCCCTCGTCGGGCACGACGGCCCGGCGGACGATCCGGTACCCGGCCGCTTCGAGCGACTCGGCCACCGACCGGCCCGACGCGTTGTCGCGCGAGCCGGCGTGGACGCCGTCACTCACCGTCAGGACGGCCGCGGCCGTTCGCTCCGCCACCGAGCCGATGATACGGCCGGCGCCGGCCGCCGGCTCGGAGACGGTGGTTCCGCTGGTCGGCCTTCGGGCGCGTCTACGTTCCAACGTGCTCGGCGCGCCTGACGGCGCGCCTGCGCGCGATTCCACCGACGCGCCCTCGGCCCCCCGCGACCGCCCGTGCGCCGGGTCAGGCGTCGGGTGGCAGCAGCTCCTCGGCCGCGGCCAGCGCCTCGGCGGCGGCCGAGACGGCGTCCGACCCCTGGGCCAGGCGGGCCGCCACGAACTTCCCGGCCAGGAAGGTGGAAACCGGCGCGAAGCGGCGCTCGGTGCGGTGGGCCACGGCGCGGGCCAGGTCCAGCATGGCGGCGAACTCCTCCCGCGACAGGCGCACGTCCGAGCCGCTGCGCCGCGCGAGCCCCTCGGCGTAGTCGTCGAGCCAGGTCATGGCCGTCCCAGGCTACCCTTCGGCCATGGACGGGGGCTCGAGCCGCCTGGCGGGGATCCTCCTGACCGGCAGCGCGAGCCGCCGCCTCGGAACGGACAAGGCCACGCTCGTCGTGGACGGGGAGCCGCTGGCCGCGCGCCAGGCCCGCCTCCTGGGACAGGTCTGCGAGCCGTGCGTCGAGGTCGGGCCGGGGGCCAGCGGGCTGCGCGCGGTTCGCGAGCGGCCGGCGGGCGCCGGGCCGCTGGCCGCCGTGGCCGCCGGCGCGGAAGCGCTCCGCCGCGGCGGGCACCGGGGCGGCGCGCTCGCGGTGGCCGTCGACCTCCCGCGGCTCACGCCGGACCTCCTCCGGTTCCTGGCGGGGTTCCCGGGCGACGCCTCGGTCATCCCGTTCGTCGGCGGGCGGGCCCAGCCGCTGTGCGCCCGGTACTCGCGCGGCGCTCTGGACGTCGCGGAACGGCTGGCGTCCGCCGGCGAGCATGCGATGGGCGCCCTGCTCGGCTCGCTCGACGACGTGCAGTGGGCCGGCCCACGGATGTGGGGGTCGGTCGCCTCCCCCGAGGCCTTCGCCGATGTGGACACGCCCGACGACGCCGAGCGGCTCGGGCTCCGGTTCGGCGGACCCGGGATGGTGGAACAATAGGGTGGATGCTGCGGGCCACCGCGCCGCTCCGCCGCACCGTCACCCCCGCGGACGTGGTCGCCGTCCGGGACGGGCGCCCGGTCCACCGCGGCGACCGGCTGGCCACGGAGGAGCCCATGGAGGTCCGCGCCGGGGGCCCGGCCCAGGAGGCCGTCCCGGTGGCGGTGACGATGCGGACCCCCGGCCATGACTTCGAGCTGGCGGCGGGGTTCCTGTTCACCGAGGGCCTCATCGCCGCGGACGAGGTGCTCGGCGTCTCCTACTGCGACCTCGTCCCCGAGGAGCAGCACTACAACGTGGTCACCGTCCGCCTGGATCGATCCTTCGACGCGCCCGCCCCGCGCAGCTTTTTCGCCACGTCGAGCTGCGGCATCTGCGGCAAGGCCTCGCTGCAGCAGGTCGAGGTGCGGTGCCCGGCCATCCCGCCTGGGCCCGTGGTCGCCGGGTCCACGCTGGCCCGGCTCCCCGAAGCCCTCCGCGAGCGACAGCGGGTGTTCGAGCAGACCGGCGGCCTCCACGCCACGGGGCTGTTCGACGCCGGGGGGACGTTGCGGACGCTGCGCGAGGACGTCGGGCGGCACAACGCCGTCGACAAGGTGGTCGGCGCGGCGCTTCTGGCTGGCGGGCTCCCCCTGCACGACCACGTCCTCCAGGTCTCCGGCCGGCTGTCGTTCGAGATCGTCCAGAAGGCGGCGGTGGCAGGGGTCCCGATCGTCTCGGCGGTGTCGGCGCCGTCGAGCCTCGCGGTCCGCGCGGCGGACCGGCTCGGGGTCACCGTGGTGGGGTTCGTCCGCGACGGCGGGTTCAACGTCTACACGCATCCCCAGCGTGTGGAGGTCGGCGCGTGACCGAGCGCCCGCCGCTCGTCGACCGGTTCGGCCGGGTGGCGACCGACCTGCGCGTGTCGGTCATCGACCGCTGCAACTTCCGGTGCACCTACTGCATGCCGGCGGACGGGCTGCCGTGGCTGCCGAGGGCCGAGCTCCTGAGCGCCGACGAGATCGAGCGGCTGGTGCGGCTCCTGGCCGGGCTCGGCGTCCGCGAGGTGAAGGTCACCGGGGGCGAGCCGACCGTCCGGCCCGACCTGCCCGACGTCGTGGCCCGGCTGCGGGCCATCGACCCGGGGCTCGAGCTGTCGATGACGACCAACGGCTACCTGCTGGAGCGACTGGCGGCCCCGCTCCGCGACGCGGGGCTCGACCGGGTCACGGTCTCCTGCGACTCGCTGCTGCGCCACCGGTTCGCCGAGATGACCCGGCGCGACGCCCTCGAGGCGGTCCTCGCCGGGATCCGGGCCGCGGCGGCCGCCGGCCTCCGACCGGTGAAGCTCAACTGCGTCGTGCTCGGCGGGACGAACGACGACGAGGCCCCGGGGTTCGCCGCGCTGGCCAGGGAGACCGGCGCCGAGGTGCGGTTCATCGAGTACATGCCGCTCGACGCCGACGGCGCCTGGGAGCGCTCCAAGGTGGTTCCGTCGTCCGAGCTCCGGGCACGGGTCGCGGAGCGCTTCCCGCTGGCGCCGGCCGCCGACGGGGGGCCCGCGACGATGTACCGGTTCGCCGACGGCGCGCCGGGCGGCGTCGGCTTCATCTCCTCGGTCACCGAGCCGTTCTGCGAGGCCTGCGACCGCATCCGCATCACCGCCGACGGCCAGTTCCGCTCGTGCCTGTTCGCGCTGGAGGAGACCGATCTCCGGACGCCGCTCCGGGACGGCGCCTCGGACGAGGAGCTCGAGGGAATCGTCCGGCGGGCCGTGGCGGCGAAGTGGGCCGGGCACCGGATCGGGCGAGCCGACTTCGTCCGGCCGGCCCGGAGCATGTCGATGATCGGAGGATAGTGCCCGCGGCGTCCGGCGCCGGGGGGCCGGGCGGGTTCCGGATCGGCCTCGGCGAGGCCACCGGCGCCGTCGCGGACCTCGGCGTCCTCGTCCCGCTGGCGGCGGCCCTCATCCTGGTGAACGGCGTCGACGCCGGCGCGCTGATGGTCGGGGCCGGAGCGCTCCTGCTGGCCGCCGGGGTCGCGTTCCGCGTGCCGTTCCCCGTCCAGCCGCTCAAGGCGCTGACCGCCGTGGCCGTGGCCCAGGGGCTGGCGCCGCCCGTGATCCACGCGGCCGGGATCGAGATCGGGGCCTTCCTCGTGCTGCTGTCGGTCCGGCAGGTGGCCGACGCGATCGCCCGGCTGTTCACGCCGCCGGTCGTCCGGGCGCTCCAGTTCGGCGTCGGGTCGCTGCTGGTCATCGCGGCCGTCCGGCTAATCCTCGAGCCGCCCGCCGTGTTCCGGGGGACGCCTCCGTCCCCGTGGCCGGTCGTCCTGGCGGTGGCGGCCTTCGCGGCGGTGTCGTGGGAGGCCCGCCGCCAACGGTACGGCCTGGCGCTGGCCGTCCTCGCCGCGGGCGTGGCGGCCGCGTGGCTGCTCGCCCGGCCGTCGCTGCGGGGACCGTCGTTCCAGGTCCCCCTGCCGGGCTTCCCGCCGGCGGCGGCGTTCGGGTCGGCCTTCCTGCTTCTGGTCGTTCCCCAGCTGCCGCTGACGTTCGGCAACGCCGTGGTGGCCGTCGACGACCTCGCCCACCGCTACTTCGGCCCGGCGGCGGGCCGGGTGACGCCGTCCCGGGTGTGCTTCTCCTGCGGCGTCGGGAACGTCGTCGCGGGGCTCATCGGCGGGATGCCCATGTGCCACGGCGCCGGGGGGCTCACCGCGCACGTCCGGCTCGGGGCCCGGACCGCGGGCATGAACCTCCTGCTGGGCACGGCGTTCCTCCTCGCCGGGCTGTACTTCGCCCCGCAGGTCCCGGTCCTGCTCGGCCTGCTGCCCGTCTGGGCGCTCGCGGCGTTCCTGGCCTACGCCGGCCTCCGCCACGCGCTCCTGGTGGCCGACCTGCGCGGCGCCGAGCTGGCGATCGCGCTCGTCGCCGGGGCGGCCGGCGCCGCGGTCTCGAACCTCGCGCTCACCGCCGCCGCGGCCCTGGCGGCGGCGCACGGCGGCCGGGCGCTGCGGCGCCGCTACCCCAGCGGGAACGGCCCCCGCGGGCCCGGCTCGTACTCGGCCAGCTCGAACAGCCCCTCGTAGGCCACCACGACGTCGCCGGCCACCCACAGGTCGCGGGTCCACCCCTGGGCCACCGCCGTGAACCGCCAGCGGCTGGCCACGAACCGGCCCACGGGGGTGGCCACCTCATCGTTCCCCAGGAGCTCGTAGCGCTGGCGCTGCGTCGAGCGCTCGAGGGTGTACGGCGCGATGTAGAGGGAATCGATCTCCGCCGAGGCCGTGAGACGGTTGGCCGTCACGGCGTTGAACGCCGGCGACAGGTAGTCGAGCTCGGTCGCCGGCGGCAGGGCGAGGTCGACGGCGTCGCCGTCGCGCCGGCCGACCAGCCGGTCGCCCTCGGCCATCAGGATCAGGCGGTGGGCCTCGGTGTCGATCCTGATCCGCACGGGCCGCCACCGGGCATCGACGGCCAGGTCGACGACCTCGCGATGCGGCTCGGGGTCCACGGTCTCGATCGTGGAGAACGAGCGCCACCCGGCCGGACCGGGCGCGCACCGCAGGTCCTCGGTCCCGACGGGGCGGCCGTCGCCGTCCATCACCGTGTACCGCGCGACCGGCACCCTAGCCGTTCCTCACCCGGAGGACGCCGTACCGGGCGACCAGTGCCGCGAGGCCGGCCCCGGCCACCGCGGCCCCCGCGAGGAACGTCCCCGGGTAGCCGACGGCGGCCGCGACGAACCCCAGCGTGGCCGGGCCGAGCCCGAAGCCCAGGTCGACGAACGCCGTGAACGTCCCGATGACCGCGCCGCGCTCCGCCGGCGCGGTGCCCCGCAGGGCCAGCATCATGAGGCCCGGGAACGACAGCGCCTGCCCCAGCGCGAGGACGGCGACGCCGACGAACAGCCCCGCCGGCGAGCGCCACAGCCCGAACAGCGCCAGGCCCGACGCCAGGCCCACGAGCGACAGCCGCGAGGTGTTCTCCGGGCCGAGCACGTCCGGGATGCGGGCGCCGATCGAGCGGATGGCGATCACGATGGCCGAGAACACCAGGAACAGCAACCGCGAGCCGTCCAGCCCGGCCTGGGGGGCGTAGAGCGGCATGAACGCGTAGAACCCCGCCACGCCCCAGATCGTCGTCAGCAGGATCCCGCCGGGCACCAGCCCGGCGGGGTGCACCAGGCGGTGCCCTCCCTCGGCTCCGTCCCCCGCCGGCCGGGTGTCGGGGACGGGGATGGCCAGCAGCGCCGCGGCCACCGCGCAGCCGGCCGAGATGAGCCACGCCGGCGCGAAGCTGCCCCCCTGGATCACCGCTTCACCGATGAGCGGCCCGACGCCGATCCCGACGTAGAGCGACAGCGAGAAGAAGCTGACGGCCTCGCCTCGCCGCTCCTCGGGCGCCAGGTCGTTGATGGCGCTGGCGGCCCCCACGAAGAACAGCGCCTCGCCGGCGCCGGTGAGCAGGCGCAGCACCACCATCGCCGGGGCCGACCCGGCCACGAGGTACCCGGCGACCGACGCGGCGAACACCGCGGCGCCGGCGAGCATGAGCAGTCGCCGGCCACGCCGGTCGCCCAGCCGCCCGGCGAACGGCCGAAGCAGGAACGCGGTCAGGCTGAACGCCCCCACGACGATCCCGACGGCCACGTCGCCGCCGCCCAGGGGGCCGTCCACGAACCGGGGCACCGTCGGAAGCAGCACGCCGGCGGCCACGAAGTACACCAGCGTGGCGAACCCGACGACGAGGAACGGCGGCGTCAACAGGCGGGCTCGGGGCGGCGCGGCCGCGGAAGGGGGCACGGCCGGGCAGTCTACCGCCGGGGGGGCGGAGCGCCGCTCAGCTGGCGGGGAACGGCCACTGCCACCACCACGGCGTCGGCGAGAGCTCGATCGACTCCACCCACTTCACCCACCAGAACCCCCGCCGGCCGGGAGCCACGATCCTGGCCGGGAACCCGTGGCCCGGGTCCAGGACTCGGCCGCCGACCCGGGTGGCCAACACCATCCGGTCGACGTCGCGGACGGGGAAGCGCCGCGGGTAGCCGGTGACCGAGCGGACGAGGACACTGCGGCTCTCCCCCGGATCGGGGATCAGGCGCGAGAGCCGGACGCCCTCCCAGTCCTGGACGGCGAACCAGCCGCCGGTGCAGTCCAGCGTGGCCCGGACCCGGTCGCGGAACGAGGCCAGCTCGGCGTACGTCCACCGCCGGGTCCCGGCGGGGCCCCGGACCGAGAGGCTCCATCCCTCCACCGCGATCTCGGGAACCGAGTCGTTCAGCCACTGGGTGACGGGCATGGCCTCCGGCCGGAACGACCCCGCCTCGTACGATCCCGTGAACCTGCGGCGCTCCCCTCGGAGGCCGGCCAGCCGGACGAGCCCCTCGACGGCGCCGTACGCCAGTCCCGCGGCGGCCAGGACCCCGCCCGCCCGGAGGACGCTGCGCCGGCCCAGGTCCGTGCGCCGGGGGCGGACCCGGCGGGCCACGACGTGCCACGCCGCCAGCGGGATCGAGAGCAGCGCCGCGCCGACGTGCACCTGCATCGACGTAACCGGCCCGAGCGTCACGAGCAGCCCGGTCGTGTGCAGGACGCCGAACGCGACGGTCGCCGCCACGAGCACCGTGAACACCACCGACGCGGCCCAGCCGGGCCGGCGACGGCGGAGCCCCCGGCGGGCGATCACGGACTTCCACGGCGCGAGCAGCACGATCGCGAGCCCCACGGCGCCGTGGGCCACCACCACCCAGCGCCCCCACGAGGCACCGATGGCGTACGCCGCCAGTCCGGTGGCCAGGGCGGCGCCCAGGAGGCCGAACAGGGCCAGGTTCGTCCGGCGCCCGGCCATGTCCGCAGCGTACCCCGGCGTCGAGACGGAGGACCCTGCCGTATGCTGGCGCGGTGGCCGAGCAGCCCACGGACCCGACCGACGTGTGGAACCTCATCCGACGAGCGGACGACCTGCTCAAGTACTCGCCGAACCGTGACCCGGCGAAGGCCCGCCTCCAGGCCCGCGAGCAGCTGAAGCGGGCGGCGCAGGCCGCGGCCATGTTGCCGGACCGCCGGGCGGGAGAGTCGCTGGCCGCCCAGGTGCGGACCCGGCTCGACGACCTCGACCGGCTCGACCGCGAGGAAGCGTGATGTTCGGCCGGCGTGCCGCCGAGGACCAGGCGGGCAGGATCCCACCGGGCCAGCACCTCACCCGGGGATGGCCGGTCCTCCACTCCGAGGGCATCCCCCGGTTCAACCCCGACACGTGGCGGTTCCGCGTGACCGGCGCGGTCGAGCGCGAGACCGAGTGGACGTGGGAGGAGTTCCGCGCCCTCCCCCCGGTCAACGTGACCTCCGACTTCCACTGCGTCACCGGGTGGTCGAAGCTCGACAACGAGTGGGAGGGCGTTCCCTTCCGCGAGGTCGCCGGACGGGTGAAGCCGCTCCCCGCGGCCAGGCACTGCGTGGTCTCGGCGCCGTCTGGCTACACCGCAAACCTGCCCCTCGACGTCCTCCTGGACGACGACGTGCTGTTCGCCTGGGCGCACGGCGGCGAGCCGCTGGTCCCCGAGCACGGCGGGCCCATGCGCCTCGTCGTGCCCAAGCGCTACGGGTGGAAGAGCGTGAAGTGGGCCAACGCCGTGCGGTTCCTGGAGCGCGACCTCCGCGGGTTCTGGGAGGAGCGCGGCTACCACAACAACGCCGAGCCCTGGGCGGAGGAGCGCTACTCCTGGCAGGAGGGCCGCTGACCCGGATCCTGGCCGCCACGGACGACGGCCTCCACGACGTCGGCGGCCCGCGCGAGCTCGCCGGCCGCTCGGTGGACGCCCTGGCCGCCGACGGCGAGGCCTGGGCGCTCCTCGATGGCCGGTCGCTGTGGCGGCGGGACGACGGCCACTGGCAGGAGATCGCGTCCACCGGCGACCTCCGTGGGCGCTGCGTCCTGGCAGGTCCGAGGGTCCTCGTGGGCACCGCCCGGGCTCGCCTGCTCCGCCTCGACGGGCGGGCGCTCGCCCCCGTGGAGGGCTTCGACGCGGCCGAGGGCCGCGAC
>DASZZY010000127.1:0-3346 GCA_036260395.1 Actinomycetota bacterium | reverse complement strand
CGACCCCGGCGACGGCGATCCCGCAAACCAGCGCGGGGTCGCGGACGGCACCCTCACGCCGCGGGGCCCGGTGGCCCGGGCGGTGTGCTCGTTGCCCCGGCCCTGGCTGACCCGGATCTGGCGTGGGTACCACCCGGACCGGAGCGGCGAGCTGCAGATCCTGCCCGAGCTGCCCAACTTCGTCGGCGCCGGCCTGCCACACGTGGGGCCGTGGTCCTACACCTCGGACGTACCGATGCTGTGGTACGGCCCCGGCCACATCAAGGCCCTGGGGACCGCGCAGCGTGACGTCACGGTCGCCGACATCGCTCCGACGATCGCCGAGCTGCTGGGCTTCGAGTTCGACGCCCCGGACGGCAAGCCGCTGCGGGGGGCGCTCGTCCCCCGCGACCAGCGGCCGCGCCCGCCGAGGCTCGTCGTGGTCAACATCTGGGACGGCGCCGGCCGCGACGTCCTCGAGGAGTGGCCGGAGGACTGGCCGAACCTGCGCTCGCTCATGCCCCGGGGCGCCTGGTACGACCGCGCGACGGTGGGGTCCTCCCCCACCAGCAGCGCCCAGATCCACGGCACGATCGGGACGGGGGCCTTCCCGAAGACGCACGGGCTGGTGGGCCACAGCATGCGGGTCGACGGGAAGATCGTCGCCCCCTGGAAGAACGGGCCCGGGCTGCTCATGGTCCCGACCCTGGCGGACCTCTACGACCGGGCCATGGACAACCGCCCGCTGGTGGCCACCTCCGGGACCGTGGCCATCCAGCTCGGGATGATGGGCCACGGCGCCGCGTTCCAGGGCGGCGACAAGGACATGGCCGTGCTGCGGGTCCCCGGGACCGCGGAGACGCTCGGCGCCGAGGGCGTGCGGTGGAACCTGCCCGAGCCGCTCACCCGGTTCTTCTCCTACCCGGGCTACGCCAACTCGCTGCCACCGCTGTCCCGGTACGTGCAGCGCGAGCTCGACCTCCGGGATGGGCGGCGGGACGGGAAGTGGCGGGGCCACGACCTCGACGCCGAGCAGCTCCTAGGCGGGTTCTACACGCCGGCCCGGATCCCGTACCAGACCCGGCTGGTGGAGGAGATGATCGAGCGCGAGGGCTTCGGTGCCGACGACGTCCCCGACCTGCTGTTCATCAACAACAAGCTGATCGACCAGCTCGGACACATCTACTCGTACAACAGCCTGGAGATCAAGGACTCCGTCCGCGCCCAGGACGAGGCCCTGCCGACGCTGATCGAGGTCCTCGACCGCGAGGTCGGCCGGGGCAACTGGGCCATGGTGGTCACGGCCGACCACGGCTCGACGCCGAGCCCCCGGGTCTCCGGCGCGTTCCAGATCTCCGCGGGCGAGCTGCACGGCGCCGTGAAGGAGCGGTTCGACCCGGACGGGGACGACGTCGAGGTCATCGAACAGGTGAAGCAGACCGAGGTCTTCATGAACGTCGAGGAGCTCGCCGAGCACGGATACTCGCTCGAGGACGTGGCCCGGTTCGTCATGACGCTGCGCCAGCGCGACGTGCCGATCCCCGGCAACCCGGTCCCGCGGCCGAACGCCAAGGTGTTCCGCGCGGCGTGGCCGGCCGACGCCATGCGGACGCTCTCGTGCATGGAGGAGATCCGCTCGGCCAACCCGTAGCGGGCCCTAGTCCCAGAGGCGCTCGAGGTGCCAGCGGCCGGCTCGCCGGTCCTCGTACAGGTCGCAGACCGCGCCGCCGCGGGCCTCGACCCGCCAGTACTCCCGGTCGCGCCCGTCCGCCCACCACCGCCCCTCGATGCGCCACCGGCCGATGACGTCGGCCACCTCGTAGCGTCGGCTGCGCCAGACGAATGCCGCCGGCATCCCGGCGTCCCGCTCGACGTGCACCTGGTGGTCGTAGCGCTTCGCCACGGGACCTCCTCCCCCGGTTCCCTCGAACATATGTTCGAGCAGGGAGTGGAACGATACCGCCGGTCGTCTCAGGCTGTCAAGGCCGCGGAGCGCCGAGGAGGCCCTGCTACATTCTCGGCCGTGGACACCCCTCCCCCGCGGGGCGGGCCCCTCCGCGCCGCGGGCCTCCGGCTCTCGAGCGCCGTGCGCGCCTCGTCCTACCATGGCGGATCGCGCTGGCTCCTGCGGCTCCTCGGGAACCGCCTGGTGGAGCGGTGGCGGCTCCGGGCCCCGCCCGAGGGGACGCACCGCCTCGACGTCGGCTCGGGCACCAACCCCCGCCCGGGGTACGTCCACGTCGACTCCGACCCCTCGGCCCCCCACCTGGAGTTCCTGGCCTCGGGCCACCGGCTGCCGCTCCCCGACTGGTGGGCCGACGAGGTGAACGCCACCCACATGCTCGAGCACGTGCCGCCGCCCCAGATCGGCGCGTTCCTCGGCGAGTGGTTCCGGGTGCTGCGGCCGGGGGGGCTCCTCGAGCTCCACGTGCCGAACGCGGCCAGGCTGGGCGAGGTGCTGGCCCGCGACGAGCCCGGCAACGCGGTGTGGGCGGCGCAGAACGCGATCTTCGGCTACTGGGCGCACCCCGTCGACGCCGTGGGCCCCGAGGCGCTCGACCAGCCGCCCGACCACAAGATCGCGTTCACGTTCCGGATGCTCGAGCACGTGCTCGGCCGATCCGGATTCACCGACGTCCGCGACGTGACCGGCGAGAACCCCTGCCGGCACCTGCTGGACTGGGCGCCGCACATCCCCGGGATGTGCCTGGAGGTCCGCGCGAACCGCCGGCTCGAGGACTGAGGCCGTCCGGCGCTAGGCCTCGGGGGCCCGGTCCGGGTCGACCACCCGGGCGAACGCCTCGTCGAACCGCTGCCGCGGGACCGGCTCCGGGAACCGCATCGCCGCGAACAGCCCGGCCGGGTCGCGGAGGAAGTCCGGGAACCACACCACCGCGTGCTCGAGCCGGTGCTCGCGGGCGGCCAGCAGGCACAGGCCGACCGCGTACGTCAGCGCGTTCCGGGCCCCGGCCGCGGCTCCGGGCGCCAGGTGGCCGAGCGCGATGCGGCTCCTGACCACCTCGTCGATCGCCCGGAGCGACACCAGGACGTGGTCGATCGGCGCCCCGGCCGCCGCCCATACCCCCAGCGTCCAGCAGAACCGCGGGTCCTTGGCCACGGCCCGCGACGCGGCCACCTCCCCGATCGCGGCGCGGTACCGGCGCACGACGCCGTCGAAGCGCTCCCACCGGACGACCCCCCGGCGGCCGAGGAACTCGGGGATCACCTGGAACCGACCGCGGACCAGGTCACGGATCGACGGCGGCAGGGCCGCCTCCAGCGGCCGCTCACCCACCCGCAGGGTGCGGGTGGGCACCCCGATGCCCAGGTCGCGCATGATCGCCTCGTTGAGGACGACGACGTCGTG
>DASZZY010000126.1:0-43929 GCA_036260395.1 Actinomycetota bacterium | reverse complement strand
GACCGACGCGCGCGTGAAGCAGATCGTCGAGACCGGCGCGACCGTCGTCGCGTCGACCCCGACGTACGCGCTGCGCATGGCTCAGGAAGCGAAGTCGCTGGGACTTGACCTCGCCGGGAGCAACGTGCAGCGGCTGATCCTCTCCGGCGAGCCGGCCGGCTCGATCCCGGCCACCAAGCGGCTCATCGAGGAGCAGTGGGGCGCGAAGGCCGGCGACACCGCGGGGATGACCGAGCTGGGGACGATCATGATCTTCGAGTGCTCCGAGCAGCCCGGCGGGACCCACATCATCGAGGACCACTACATCGAGGAGGTCATCGACCCGGAGACCGACGAGCCGGTCCCCTACGGGGAGCTGGGGGAGCGGGTGGTCACCTCCTTCGGCCGCGGCTTCATCCCGGTGATCCGGTACCGGACGCGGGACTTCGTGGTGCGCGTGCCGGGGTCGAACTGCACGTGCGGCCGGACGTTCGACCTGTACGAGGGCGGCATCCGGGGCCGGGTCGACGACATGAAGCTGGTACGGGGAACCAACGTGTACCCCCGGGCCGTGGAGGCCATCATCCGCGAGCACCCGGAGATCGACGAGTTCCAGATCCACCTCTACACGGCCGAGGGCATCCGCGACGAGATCGAGATCCTGTGCGAGATCCCCGACGCCGGCGCCGACCCCCAGGGCATCCTGGCCGACCTGCAGCGGCAGCTGGCGGACGCCCACGAGGGACTCCGGTTCGGGGTGAAGCAGGTGGAAAACGGCATGCTGCCGCGGTTCGAGCTGAAGGCCAAGCGGCTCCTCGACGAGCGGATCGTGATCGGGACCGAGGGCGAGCGGAGGCAGCAGCCATGACCGAGCTCAACGAGGCGGAACGGACGCTCGTGGAGTCCTACCGGACGCTGGAGCGCGTCCTGCGGGACCAGCGCGAGGATCTGGCGCCGTTCGCCGAGCGCAACGCCACCAAGGCGCTGGCCGTCCTGTGGCAGGTGGTGAACGGGTTGGACGAGGACGCCGGCCAGCCCTACGACCTGGGTGCGTGAACGTCTCCTCGCCGCGCTCCCCGTAGCGCTGGCGATCTTCATCCTCGGGACGATCTTCGGCGCCGGGATCACCCCGGTGGTTGGGGGCGGCATGGCGGTCGCCATGTCCGCGGTCATCTTCTCCGGGGCCGTCCAGTTCGCGGTGGCTGGACTGCTCCTCGGGGCGGCATCGCCCGCCGCCATGGTGATCACGGCCGCCCTGCTCAACCCCCGGCACCTGCTCCTCGGAGCGGTGATGCGGGGGCGGACGTCCGCCTCGGCCGGCCGCTGGGCCGCGACGGCCCGGTTCCTGACCGACGAGAGCGTCGGGCTGGCTCTGGGCTCGGATGATCCGCCCACCAGCCTGGTCGCCTCCGGAGCGGTCTTCTACCTGGGTGTCGGGGACGGTTCTGGGGCTGTTCGGGCCATCCCTCGAGACGCTGGCTGCGGCGGCCGAAGCGGTGTTCCCCGTGCTGTTCGTGGGACTGGCCGCGGTGTCCGCAACGCGGCTCCACCCGGTGGTGCGGGCCGTGGCCGCGGCGGCCATCTCTGCCGGGCTGGGGCCGGTGTGGCCGGCGGGGCGAGGGGTGATCCCCATCCTGGCCACGGTGGTGGTCATCCTTCCCCGGAGCGGAGAGTGAGCATCTGGCTCCTTCTCGCCCTGGCGGTCCTCACGTACGGGAGCCGCGCGGCGCCCCTGGTGCTGCTGCCGCGTCCCGGCGAGACGTTCCGCCGGCTCCTCGACCGCGTGCCGGCCCCGCTGTTCGCCGGGCTGGCGGCGGTCTCGCTATTCGATCCGGCGGGCGCGCCGGCCCCGGTGCCACGCTGGCGGCCGCGGCCGGGGGGCTCCTCCTGGCGCCGACGCGCTCGCTGCTGGCGGTCCTCGGAGGCGGCTTGCTTGCTCGGCTAAGCCCTCGCCTCGGTGCTGCGGTGACGCGCTAGCCCAACGCGCCGCCGGCGGTCGCGCTGCTCTCCGCGAGCTGGCGACGGTGGCCGTGAGCGAGGCCGGCCGTCAGTCGGGGTCGAGGACGCACAGGTCGGCGCGGGCCCCGGCCACCAGGGTGTTGGCCAGCCCGGTGGTGGCGATGGCACCGCCGCAGAGCGTCGGGACCCCGGCCTCGTTGCGGAGGCGATCGGCGGCCGGGGCCAGGTATGCCCGGCCGAACCGCGGCCGGTCTCCCGGGACGGCCTGGCCGGCGAGGGGCATCACCAGGTCGCACCCGCGCTCGGCCAGCGCCCGCGCCACGGCCACCGCATCGTCGAGCTCCAGCCCCCCGGGGGCCCAGTCCGAGGCCTGGACGACGGCGCCGAGCGGCCGGGTGTCCGGCCACGCGGCGCGCACGGCCTCGAAGACCTCGAGCGGGAAGCGCATCCGGTTCTCGAGCAGGCGGCCGCCGTAGCGGTCCAGCCGGAGGTTGGTCAGCGGCGAGAGGAACGACGCCAGCAGGTAGCCGTGCGCCATGTGGACCAGGAGCAGGTCGACGCCGGCGTCGAGCGCCCGCCCGGCTGCCTCGGCGAAGTCGCGGACGACGGCGTCCATGTCGCGGCGCTCCATCTTCCGAGGCGGCTGGCTGCGCTCCGTGTAGGGAAGCGCGGACGGCCCGACGAGCGGCCAGTTGTCCCTGGGGAGCGGGCGGTCGATGCCGTGGCCGCGCGGGCGGGTCGAGCCGCGGCGCCCCGCGTGGCCCAGGGGCACCGCGACGGCCGCGCCGGAGGCATGCGCCCGCTCGACGATGTCTCGCCACGCCGCCGGGTGCTCCGCTCGGTACAGGCCTGGCGACGCCGGGGTGATGCGTCCCTCGGCCGACACGGCCACCGGACCCGTGAGCACGAGCGCCGCGCCGCCGTCGGCCGCGCGGCTCACTCCATCCTCGAGGGACGGCCCGGGGAAGCCGTTGCCGCCGTCCTCCTCGCCACCGGGCCGCGCGGCGACGCGGTTGCGCAGCACCAGGTCCCGGAGCCGCAGCGGCGTGTGGATCGGGGGCGGCGCCACGTCCCGGCCGGCGAACCACCGGTCGACGCGGTCGACGTACGCGGGATCGCGGAGCCGGAGGTTGTCGTAGTCGATGCGGCCGCTCCGGGTGAACAGGTAGAAGGCGAACCGCATCGGTTCCAGGTGGACGTAGCGGCGGGTCCGCTCGAACCAGCTGCGGCTCTCGTCCGCGGCCTCCTGGAACCGCTCGACGACGGGCTTCCGCTCCAGCTCGTAGTCCGCCAGGGCCGCCGGGAGGTCGTCCCCGTGCCGCTCGAACCCCCGCGCCAGCGAGATCGCGTCCTCCATGGCCAACTTGGTCCCGGAGCCGATCGAGAAGTGAGCGGTGTGCGCGGCATCCCCCAGCAGCACCACGTTGCCGTGGCGCCAGGTCCGGCTGCGGACCGTCACGAAGTTGATCCACTGGGAGCGGTTCGAGAAGAGCGAATGGCCGCGGAGGTCGTCGGCGAACAGCTTCTCGCAGTAGGCGATGCTCTCCTCCTCGCCGGCCGCGTCCAGCCCCGCCCGCCGCCACGTCTCCTCGTCGCACTCGACGACCCACGTGCTGCGCGTGCCGTCGAACGGGTAGGCGTGGACCTGGAACAGCCCGTGGTCGTTCTCCCGGAAGATGAACGTGAACGAGTCGAGGACGCGATCCGTGCCGTACCAGACGTACCGCGACCGTCCCGACGTGAGACGTGGACGGAACACGTCCTCATGGGCGCCCCGCACCAGGCTGTTGACGCCGTCGGCCCCGACGACGAGGTCGGCGTCGAGCCCGGCGACGTCCTCGACCTCCGTCTCGAACCGAAGCTCGACGCCGAGCTCCTCCGCCCGGCGCGCCAGGATGCCGAGCAGCGCGACGCGGGCGATCCCGGCGAACACGTGCCCCCCGGAGCGGATCAGCTCGTCGCGGTAGTGGATGTCGATGGCGTCCCACAGCACGAACCGGTCCGTGATGGCTTCGTAGGTCGGCTGGTCCGCCTCCCGGAACTCCGTGAGGGTGCGGTCGGAGAACACCACCCCCCAGCCGTACGTCGCGCCCGCGGGGTTCCGCTCCAGGACCGTGACGTCGGCCTTCGGGCTGACCCTCTTGAGCAGGAGCGACGCGTAGAGGCCGGCCGGCCCCCCGCCCAGGACGACGACGCGGATCGGCTTCACGCCGGCCGCCTCACAGCCCCGACACCACGTCCGCCAGCCGGTCGACCTGTTCGGGGTCGGACACCGCCGGCAGCAGCACCAGCTCGTCGCAGCCCGCCTCCGCGTAGCCCCGGAGCTGGGCGGCCACCTGCTGTGGCGTCGTCAGGAGCCCCTCGGCGATCCTCTCGGCGAACGGCCCGGTGAACGCGTAGTAGTCGCGCATGTACGCCCGGCCGGCGTCGAGGGCGTCGTCGCCGAGCGCGAAGTAGCTCTGCCCCCACAGCGGCGGCCTCCCGGGGCGGCCGGCGTCGGCCCATGCGGTCCGGGCCCGCTCGGCGGCGCGGGCGAACGCCCGTGGCGGCCCGCCGCCGTGGACGTAGCCGTCCGCGTAGCGGGCCATCCGCCCGAACGCCCGGTCGCTGGTCCCGCCCACGAGCAGGACCGGCCCGCCGTCGCGCGCCGGCCGGGAGCCGGGCCCCTCCTCCCAACGGTCGCGCAGCTCGGCCAGCTGGCGATCCAGGGTCCGCCCGCGCTCGCGGGGCGCGACGCCGGCGGCCTCGTAGTCGGCCTCGCGGGCCCCCACGGACAGCCCCAGGACCAGCCGCCCGCCGGACAGGGCGTCGATGAACGCCGCCTCCTTCGCCAGCACCGCCGTGTTCCGGAGCGGCCCGATCACCACCATCGTCACCAGCGAGACGCGCTCGGTGACGGCGGCGGCGGCGGACAGGGCCGCCATCGGCTCGTGACAGTCGTAGGCGATGCGGTCCACGACCCCCACGCTGGTGAACGGCCCGCGCTCTGCCCGGCGGGCCCATTCCAGCAACGCGGTGGCCTCCGTCCCGGGGATCCCGTTGGGCAAGCCGACGCCCACCCGCATCGCGGCTACGTTACACCGGCGGCGGGTACGATTCCGCCGTGGCCGAGGCCGCCTCCGTCGTCGTCCGCCGCCGCGTGCAGTGGTTCGACACGGACTCGTCGACGAAGTACCACAACACCGCGCCGCTGCGGTTCATGGAGGAAGCGGAGGCCATCCTCCTCGACCGGCTGGGGATCGTCCGGGAGGTCTACGGGCTCCTGCCACGGGCCCACGTCTCGATCGACTACCGGCGTCCGCTGCGGTTCTGGGACGAGGTCGACATCTCGCTCCGCGTGGACGCGGTCGGCGCCACGTCGATCTCCTACGCCTTCCGCATCTCCTCCGGCGACGAGGTCTGCGCCGAGGGGCGAGTGGTGGCCGTGCTGATCACCGATGGGGGTGCCCCGCGCCGCTGGCCGGAGGAGTACCGGCGGCTGCTGGAGGGGTCCGGGCCGCTGGACGCCGCGGACGTCCCGTGAGGGCCGGCGGGGATAGTATCCAGACGTGGACGAGCGCCCCCGCTCGACGCGGAGGATGGGGCGGATCTCCGAGGAGGAGGGACGGCTCTCCTACGGGCGCTACCTCCGCCTCGCGGAGCTCCTCGAGCTCCAGACCCCGATCGCCGAGCCCCCCGCGCACGACGAGCTCCTGTTCATCACGGTCCACCAGGCGTTCGAGCTGTGGTTCAAGGAGGTGGTCTTCGAGCTGCAGTCGGCGCGGGACTGGATGACGGCCGGAGAGACCTACCGGCCCCGCCACGCGCTCACCCGGGTCCACGCCATCGAGCGCATCCTGCTCGAGCAGATCGCCGTGCTGGAGACCATGACCCCCCAGGAGTTCCTCGAGTTCCGCTCGAACCTGGACCCCGCCAGCGGCTTCCAGTCCGTGCAGTTCCGGGAGATCGAGTTCCTCTCGGGCCTCAAGAACGCCGGCTACGTGAAGCTCGCCGAGACCGACGACGACCGGGTTCGGCTGGAGCGCCGGCTGGCCGAGCCTTCGCTGTGGGACGGGTTCCTGACGCTGCTGGAGCACGAGGGGCTGCCGGCGCCGTCGGACGACGAGGAGGTCCGGCGGGCCAGCCTCCTGAAGATGGCCCGGGACCGCGAGGCGTTCGCGGAGCTGTTCGCGCTGTCGGAGGCCCTGCTGACCTACGACGAGCTGTTCTCGCAGTGGCGGTACCACCACATCCTGATGGTCGAGCGGGAGATCGGGAGCAAGACCGGGACCGGCGGGTCGAGCGGCGCGTCCTACCTGCGGACCACGCTGGACAAGCGGTTCTTCCCCGAGCTCTGGGATCTCCGGAGCGACCTGTGATGGCGGCCGTCCGCCCGCTGGAGTCCTACCGCGACGAGTTCCCGGTGGTCGGCCGGAAGGCGTACCTCATCAGCGCCTCGCTGGGCCCCGTCTCCGGCCGGGCCAAGCGGCGCCTTCAGGAGTACGTCGACGTCTGGGAGGACCTCGGGGCTCCGGAGCCGGTGTGGTTCCGCCGGATCTTCCCCGAGATCCGGGACGTGAAGGCCGTGTTCGCCGCGCTCATCGGCGCGGACCCCGGGGAGCTGGCGATCACCACGAACGTCTCGATGGCGCTGTCCTCGGTGCTGTCGTGCCTCGACCTGTCGGGCGAGCGGAACCGGATCGTCCTGACCGAGCTCGACTTCCCGACCGACGGTCACGTGGCGCTGGCCCAGCGGCGCCGCGGCGCGGAGGTGGTGTTCCTCCGGAGCCCCGACGGCCTGAGCGTGCCGACCGAGGCCTTCGCCGAGGCCATCGACGAGCGGACCGCGGCGGTCATCCTGAACCGGGTGCTGTATCGGAGCAGCGCGCTGCTGGACGTCGAGGAGATCTGCCGCCTGGCCCGCGATGCCGGCGCCTGGACCGTCCTCGACGACTTCCACGGGGCCGGCATCCTCCCGATCGACGTCCACGAGGTGGGGTGCGACTTCTACACGACCGGTGTGCTCAAGTGGCTGTGCGGGGGACCGGGGCTCACGTTCCTGTACGCGCGCCGGGACCTCCTTCCGCAGCTGGAGCCGACGGTGACCGGGTGGTGGGGGCAGCGCGAGCCGTTCGGCTTCCACCTCGAGGAGCTGGACTGGCACCCGACCGCGCGGCGGCTGGAGACCGGCACCCACCCGGCCCCGGTCGCCTTCGTCGCCCGCGGCGGCCTGGAGATCATCGCCGAGGTCGGCCCCGAGCGGATCCGCGAGCGACAGGGCGAGCTGACGGATCACGTGATGGAGCGCGCCGATGCGGCCGGGCTCGCGGTCCGCACACCTCGGGACCGCAAGGCCCGCGGCGGCGTGGTGAACGTCGGGGTCGGGGAGCGCGCCGGGGAGATCGCCGACGCGCTGTTCGAGCGCGACGTCTGCGTCGACCACCGGGGCGACGGCCTCCGCATCTCGCCGCACTTCTTCAACGTCGAGGGCGACATCGACCGGCTGTTCGAGGAGCTGGCCGGGCTGACCTGACGGCGCCACGCGGCCGCTTGGCCGGCCAAGCGCCGTGGTATCCTGAGTGGGATGAGCAGGGAGAAGCGGGCGATCGGCGAGTTCATCCGCACGCAGCGCCGGCTGGCGCGACTGTCGCTCCGGCAGCTGGCCGAGGTCACCAAGGTCTCGAACGCCTACCTGAGCCAGGTCGAGCGCGGGCTGTACCGTCCCTCGGCCAAGGTCCTGAAGGCGCTGGCCGGCGCGCTGGACGTCTCCGCGGAGACGCTGTTCGCCAGGGCCGGCCTCCTCGACGAGCCGGAGGCCGACGAACAGGTGGACGTCGAGCGAGCGATCCGCCTGGATCCCCGGCTGACCGACGAACAAAAGGAGACGCTCCTGCGGGTCTACCGGGGCTTCGTGGGCGTCGCTGACCGCCCCGCTTGACGTTCCACCCGACCGCTTGGTAAACTGCGCACGGCCGTCAACCAAGGAGGAGACATGGCCAGCTACGAGGGCACCATGAACAGGGTCGCCGACCGCATCATCGACTTGGTCGGCCAGGCCGACGACCTGGCCGTCAAGGCCGCCACCGCGGTGAACGAGCGGCTCGACGCGGTCCTGCCGGACCGGCTCCCGGGCGCGTCGTTCGTGCGGAACCTCCCCACCCCGGAGGAGTACGTGCGGACCTACTTCGACTTCGTCGAGCGCCTGGTCAAGACCCAGCGGGCCTACGCCCTGAACATGGCCAAGGCGTTCCGCCCGATCAACCGGCGGATCTGGCCCCAGGGCAAGGTCGCCAAGGCCGCGTGACGACGTCCGCTTCGCGCGACGGCCCCCGGCCCGCCGGCCGGGGGCCGTTCCGTTCGGGGGGGAGGGCCGGAAGGCCCGTGATACGCTGGCCGGAGCCGCCCGGGGAAGGGAACGCCATGGAACGACCCGAGATCCTCATGACGCCGGGGCCCACCCCGGTCCCGCCCGAGGTGCTGCTGGCCCAGGCCTCGCCGCTCGTGTACCACCGCGGGCCGGGGTACGGGGACCTCCTCCGCGAGGTCACCTCGGGGCTCCGCAGCCTGCTCCGGACCGAGTCCGACGTGCTCGTGTTCAGCTCGTCGGGCACCGGGGGCCTCGAGTCGGCGGTGGCCAACCTGTTCTCTCCCGGCGACCGGGTCGTGGTCCCGGTGGCCGGCTACTTCGGAGACCGGTTCGCCCGGATCGCCGAGGCGTTCCACCTCGACGTCCGCCGCGTGGAGTACGAGTGGGGCCGGGCCATCCGGCCCGACGACGTGGCCGCGGCGGTGGCGGAGGCCCCCACCAGGGGCGTGCTCGCCCAGCACAGCGAGACCTCCACCGGCGTGATCCACGACATCGAGGCGCTCGGCGGGGTCAGCCGCGACGCCGGCGCGCTGTTCGTCGTCGACGCCATCTCCAGCCTCGGCGCGGTCCCGTACGAGGGCGACGCCTGGGGGATCGACGTCGGCGTTGGGGGGTCGCAGAAGGCGTTGGGCGCCACGCCCGGCCTCGCGTTCGTCTCGGTGTCCGAGGCGGCGTGGGCCGCGACGCGCGAGGCGCGGAACCCGCGGTTCTACTTCGACTGGGCCGCGTACCGGAAGTCCTACGAGATGCCCGACCCCGAGAGCCCCTGGACGCCGGCGATCAGCCTCCTGCTGGGGCTCCGGGCGGCGCTCCGCCTCTACCTGGACGAGGGTGCCGAGGCGGTGCTGGCCCGGCATCGCGTGCTGTCGGAGGCCACCAAGGAGGGCGTCCGGGCGCTCGGCCTCGACCTCGACGGCGAGCATCCGGAGCGGGCGTGGGCGGTCACCGCGGTCCGCGCCCCCGAGGGGATCGACGGGAACCAGCTGGTGGCCCGGGTGCGCAGGGACCACGGCATCATCCTGGCCCCCGGCCAGGGGCCCCTCAAGGGCAAGGTGTTCCGGATCGGGCACCTGGGGTTCTACGACCGCCTGGACATCCTCCGGTGCCTGGCGGCGATCGAGCTCACGCTGGAGGCCATGGGCTACCCCGTGAAGCGGGGCGCGGCGGTGGCCGCCGCCGAAGGGGTCTTCGCGGCGTCGGCGCGCTGAGCCGGGCGGCCCCCGCTACGAGCTGCCGGCGATCTCCCCCGCGCGGCGGACCAGCTCCCGCGTCTCGTCCATCGTGAAGGCCCGCAGCGTCTCGGTGACCGCGTTGCCGCGCTGGGCGATGATGATGAGCAGGGCGGCCGCCGTCTCGTCGTCGGGCGCCTCGGTGATGGCCACCTGGTCGAAGCGCCCCATCGTCAGGTAGTTGCCGACGAGCTTCCCGCCGGCGGCCTCGATCCGCTTGGCGACCTCGTCGGTCCGGGCCGGCAGCGAGTCGGCCTTGGCCCGCCCCTGGTCCGTCCACTTGATGAGGTTGATGTACACGGCCATCCCGCCTCCTCTCGTCGGGGCATCGGACGGAGCTATCCAAGCGCATCACGCCGTCGGACCACAAGCCGTCCGTATACTCGCGGCATGAAGGTCCTGGTCACCGAGAAGCTCTCCGAGCGCGGGCTGTCGGTGCTCGGACAGGACTTCGAGGTCGACGTCCGCACCGAGCTGGCCTCCGGCGGGCTGGCCGAGGCCATCGCCCCGTACGACGCCCTGGTGGTCCGGTCGCAGACCCGCGTGGACGCCGCGGTGATCGAGGCGGGCGACAACCTCAAGGTCGTCGGCCGGGCGGGGATCGGGCTCGACAACGTCGACGTGGACGCCGCCACGCGCCGCGGCGTGATGGTCGTGAACGCCCCGCAGTCCAACGTCCTCTCGGCGGCCGAGCACACCATGGCCCTCCTCCTGGCCATGGCCCGGAACCTGCCGCGCGCCGACCAGGCGCTCCGGTCCGGCACCTGGGAGCGCGAGCGGTTCCAGGGCACGGAGCTCCACGGCAAGACGCTGGGGATCGTGGGGTTGGGGCGGGTGGGGACCATGGTCGCCCAGCGGGCGCTGGCGTTCGGCATGCGGCTGATCGCCTATGACCCCTACGTGTCCAGGGAGCGGGCGCGGCAGATGGGCATCGAGCTGATGCCCGACCTCGGGGCCCTGCTGGTCCAGGCCGACTTCGTCACGATCCACCTGCCACGCACCGCCGAGACCGAGGCGCTGATCGGGCCACGCGAGCTGGGGCTGATGAAGCCGGGCGCCCGGCTGGTGAACACCGCGCGCGGCGGCATCGTGAGCGAGGCGGCCCTGGAGCAGGCCGTGCGGGACGGGCGGCTGGCCGGCGCGGCGCTCGACGTGTTCGCCGAGGAGCCGGTCACCGACCACCCGCTGTTCGCCCTCGACCAGGTCGTGGTCACGCCGCACCTCGGGGCCTCCACCCGCGAGGCCCAGGACAAGGCCGGCCTGGCCATCGCCGAGATGGTCCGGCTGGCGCTCCGCGGCGAGTTCGTGCCGTTCGCCGTCAACGTGGCGGCCACCGAGGTCGCCGAGCAGGTCCGGCCGTTCCTGCCGCTGGCGGAGCGGCTGGGCCGCATCCTGGCCGGCCTGGCCGACGCCCCGCTGCGGAGCGTCTCGGCCGACTACCTCGGCAGGGTGGCGGAGTTCGACACCAAGGTGCTCACGCTGGCCGCGCTGAAAGGCATGCTGACGGGCGTGGTGGACGAGCCGGTCTCCTACGTCAACGCCCCGGTGATCGCCCGGGAGCGCGGCCTGGCGGTGTCCGAGCGCCGGTCGATGGAGTCGGAGGACTACGTGAACCTCGTCTCGCTGCGCGCCGAGACGGAGGCCGGCGACGTTGCGGTGGCCGGGACGCTGGTCGGGAAGCGGGACGCCGAGCGCCTGGTCCGGGTGTACGGGTTCGACGTCGACATGGCGCCCGCCGATCACATGGCGTTCTTCCTCTACGAGGACCGCCCGGGGGTCATCGGCAAGGTGGGAAGCATCCTCGGCCGGGCGGGGATCAACATCGCCAGCATGGAGGTCGGCAGGCGCGAGGCCGGCGGGCTGGCGCTCATGGGGCTGACGGTCGACAGCCCGATCCCCGCACCGACGCTCGAGGAGATCGTCGAGGCCGTCGGGATGAAGACCGCCCGCTCGATCGCGGTCGGCGACTGACCCCGGCGCCCCGCAGGCCGCGCTCGGTCGGGGCCCGAGGCGGCGGTGTACGCTTTAGGCGGGTCAGCGCCGGGGCCGCCGCCGAGGCCGGACGCCAGGTCGGACGAAGGAGGACGCGGGATGCCGATTCAGCCTGTCGAGAAGATCTGGATGGACGGGAAGCTCGTCCCGTGGGAGGACGCCAAGGTCCACGTGCTGACCCACGCGCTGCACTACGGCAGCGGCGTGTTCGAGGGCATCCGGGCCTACGAGACGTCGAGGGGGCTCCCGGGCATCTTCCGGCTCACCGACCACATCCGGCGGCTGTTCCGGTCCGCGGCCGTCTACATGATCGAGATCCCGTACTCGCTTGACGAGCTCGTCGAGGCCGCCAAGGACACCGTGCGGGCCAGCGGCCTGAAGGCGTGCTACGTCCGCCCGATCGTCTATCACGGCTACGGCGAGATGGGGCTCAACCCGCTGTACGCCCCGGTCAACGTGGCCATCGGGGTGTGGCCGTGGGGGACCTACCTCGGCGACGACTGCCTGGAGAACGGCGCCCGGCTGCTCATCTCGTCGTGGCGGCGCCCCGACGCCAACGTCCTCCCGGCCCAGGCCAAGGCCACCGGCCAGTACATCAACTCCGGGCTGGCGAAGGTGGAGGCCATCAAGGCCGGCTACGACGACGCCATCATGCTGTCCTCGGACGGCGACGTGGCGGAGGGCACCGGCGAGAACCTGTTCATCGTCCGCGACGGCGTCCTCGTGACGCCGCCGGAGTCGGCGGGGATCCTGCTGGGGGTCAACCGCGACGCCGCGATGACGATCGCCCGCGACATGGGCTACGAGGTCGTGGAGCGCAAGCTGCTCCGTGCCGACCTGTACACCGCGGACGAGGCGTTCCTCACCGGGACCGCCGCGGAGGTGACGCCGATCCGCGAGATCGACGGCCGGGTCCTGGCCTCGAACGGGCGCGGCCCGATCACCAAGGAGATCCAGCAGACGTTCTTCGCGGCGGTCAAGGGCGACATCGACCGGTACGAGCCCTGGGTCGAGTACGTCGAGTAGCGCGTGAGGCTGGTCCGCTTCCGGCACGGCGACCGCATCGCCACCGGCGTCCGCGAGGGCCCCACGATCCGGGCGCTGCGGGGGACGTTCTTCGAGGAACCCATCCCCACCGGTGAGGAGGTCCCGGCCGACGACGTCAGGCTCCTGGCGCCGGTGATCCCCTCGAAGATCGTGGCCGTCGCCCGGAACAACCCCGGGCACGCGGCGGAGCTCGGGAACCCGGTGCCGGAGTCGCCGATCCTGTTCTTCAAGCCAGCCACCTCGGTGATCGGGCCCGGGGACCCCATCCCCCTCCCGCCCGGCGCCGGCCGCGTGGACCACGAGGCCGAGCTCGCGGTGGTGATGGGTCGGCTGTGCCGGAGGGTCGACGAGGCCGACGCGCTGCGGTACGTCCTCGGGTACACCTGCGCCAACGACGTCACGGCCCGCGAGTGGCAGAAGCAGGACGGCCAGTGGGCGCGGGCCAAGGGGTCGGACGGGTTCTGCCCGCTCGGCCCGTGGATCGATACCGAGCTGGACCCGGCCGACGTCGGCGTCGAGGCTCGGGTCAACGGCGAGACCCGCCAGTCCGGGCGGACCTCGGACTTCCTGTTCTCCGCGGCCGCGCTGGTGGCGTTCATCTCCCGCACCATCACGCTTCTTCCCGGCGACGTGGTCCTCACCGGCACGCCGGCCGGGGTCGGCCCGCTGAAGGCCGGAGACACCGTCGAGGTCGAGGTCGAGGGCGTTGGCGTGCTCGAGAACGGGGTGGTCGAGGGTGGATGAGGTCCGCGTCCGGTACGCGCCGGCGCCGACGGGCTACCTCCACGTGGGCGGCGCCCGGACCGCGCTGTACGACTGGCTCTTCGCCCGCCGCCACGGCGGGACGTTCGTGCTCCGGATCGAGGACACCGACCGGACCCGATCGACGGAGGACTCGGTGCAGGCGATCCAGGAGTCGCTCCGCTGGCTGGGGATCGACTGGGACGAGGGCCCCGGCGTGGGCGGCTCGTACGGCCCGTACCGCCAGACCGAGCGGCTGTCGCTGTACCGCGACACGGTCGAGCGGCTCGCAGGCGACGAGCGCGCGTACCGGTGTTATTGCACCCCCGAGGAGCTGGAGGAGCGCCGCCGCCAGGCGCTGGCCCGCGGGGAGCCTCCCCGCTACGACCAGCGATGCCGGGGGCTGTCGGAGGAGCAGCGGAAGGCCCGCGAGGCCGAGGGCCGCTCGTTCGCGTGGCGCTTCGCCACCCCCGGGCGCGACGTGACCGTGCACGACCTCGTCCGCGGCGAGGCCACGTTCCCGGCGTCCGACATCGAGGACTTCGTGATCCTCCGGAGCAACGGGTTCCCCACGTACCTGCTGGCCGCCGCCGTCGACGACTGGAAGATGCGGATGACCCACGTCATCCGCGGCGAGGACCTGTTCTCGTCCACGCCGCGCCAGCTGCTGCTGCTGGAAGCGCTCGGCGTGGAGCAACCGCCGGCGTACGGGCACCTCCCGCTGATCGTGGGCCACGATCGCCAGCCGCTCTCCAAGCGCCACGGCTCGGTGTCCGTGGAGTGGTTCCGCGAGCAGGGGTACCTGCCGGAGGCCATGGTGAACTACCTCGCGCTGCTCGGATGGTCGTACGACGACCACACCACGTTCTTCGGCCGGGAGCAGCTGATCGAGTCGTTCGACCTGGCGCGGGTGTCGCGGAACCCCGCCGCGTTCGACCGCGAGAAGCTCGACTGGATGAACGGCCACTACATCCGCGAGGCGCCCGCGGATCGGTTCGCGGAGCTGCTGGAAGAGGCGCTCCGGCGGGCTGGGATCGAGCCGGAGCCCGACCGGGTGGCCGCGGCGGCCCCGCTGGTCCAGGAGCGGAGCCGCACGACGAACGAGGCGGCGTCGCTCGTGCGGTTCCTCTTCGAGGACGTCGAGGCGGACGACAAGGCGCGCAAGCTCCTCGATGGGCAGGCCGAGTACCTTCTGGAGGTCGTCGGGCGCCTGGAGGCCCTCCCGGAGTGGACGGTGGCATCGATCACCGCCGCCATGCGGGAGCTCCAGGAGGCCTCCGGCCTCTCGGGGCGGAAGGCGTTCCAGCCGGTCCGGGCGGCCGTCACCGGCTCCACCGTGTCGCCGCCGCTGTTCGAGTCGATGGCGCTCCTGGGCCGCGACCGGACCCTGGCACGGCTGCGGGCGTCGTCCGGCTGACGACCGAACGTCACGGTCTCTTCACCTGCTCCCCCTTCCCACGGCGGCCGGAACGCGCGAGAATCGGCGTTCGACGCGTCGCAGGGAGGAGGCCATGAGCGAGACGGCATCCGCGAGATGGGACCCGTCCATCACCGAAGCGGTGTGGCGGGGGGCGCCGGCCGCCGAGCGCCGGGGGGACGATCCCGTCGGCCGCCTCGCCGAGCACGTCGACGCGCTCTGGGGAGGCCCCCGTCCCGAGCCGAACCTCGACGCGCCGGCCACGCTGCTCGAGGCGGTGTGGGGCCCGGACGCCGCCCGTGCCGAGCGCAACGGCGACGAGGCGCCGGAGGCCCCCGTCCAGCTCTCGCTCTTCGACGACGGGGCCGGTCCGGCGGCGGGCATCTCCTAGCGCCGGAACCGGCGGCGCCCGGGGCCGTATCCTCTCGGCGTGGCGCATTACGCGGTGACCGCCATCGGCGCGGACCGGCCGGGGATCGTGGCCGCGCTGACCGGCGCGCTCCAGGACCTGGGCGGCAACCTCGAGGACGTCTCGTCGACGATCCTGCGTGGCCACTTCGCGATGATGCTCGTCGTCGACGCGCCCGGGGACCCTGACGAGGTCCGGGCCTCGCTGGAGCGGGCGGCGGCCGACGTGGGGGTCCGGGTCCACGTGGCCGACGTCGAGGCCGGCGCCCCGGAACGGCCCCGGGCCACCCACGTCCTGACCGCCTACGGCTCGGACCGCCCCGGGATCGTGGCCACGCTCGCCGGGCTGTTCTCCGAGCGGGGGGTGAACATCACCGACCTCTCGTGCCGGCGGACGGCGGGGCCCGAGCCGATCTACGCGATCATCGCCGAGGTGGCGGTCCCCGAGTCGGTTCCCGCCGAGGACCTGCACGGGGCGGTGCTGTCCGCGGCCCGGGACCTCGGCGTCGACGCGCGGCTGGAGCCCGTCGAGGTCGAGACCCTCTGACGGCCGGTGGCGGTCCGGCCGGTGGTCCGATACCCCGATCCGGTGCTGAAGCGCGTCGCCGAGCCGGTCGGCGAGGTCACGGAGGATCTGCGCCGGCTGAGCGCCGACCTGGTCGACACGATGCGGGCCATGCCGGCCACCGTGGGGCTGGCCGCCCCGCAGGTCGGCGAGCCGGTGCGGGCGTTCGTCCTCGACGTCCGCGGGCACCGGCGGGCGGACACCGCGCACGGCCTCGTGTCGCTGTTCGACCCCGAGATCCTCGAGGCCGGCGACCCGGACGTGCTTCGGGAGGGTTGCCTCTCGGTGCCCGACCTGACCGCCAACGTCCGCCGTCCCCGCCGCGTCGCGCTCCGCGGGCTCGTCCCCGACGGGTCGGTCCGCGTGTACCGGATGCAGGGCTTCGAGGCCCGCGCCGCCCTCCACGAGGTCGATCACCTCGACGGGCTCCTGATCCTCGATCGGGTGGCCGCCCCGTCCGACCTGTTCGCCCGCAAGGTCTACCGCTAGGGGTAGAGTGGTTCCACATCTATGTGTGTGGCGCGCTCGACCACCATCACCCCATGAGGCGGGTCTCGGACCGGCTGGCATCCGCGGTCCAGGAGGCCTTCGCCCGGCGAAGGGAACCCGGCCGGGCCGTGGCCACCGACGCCGACCGGGTGGCCCGAGCCTGCTACGAGATGGCCGTGCGGTTCCACCGGGGAGGGCGGCTGTTCGTGTTCGGGACCGGCGCGCCCAGCACCGACGCGCAACACGTCTCGGTGGAGTTCGTCCACCCGGTGATCGTCGGGAAGCGGGCCCTGCCGGCCATCTCCCTGACCAACGACATCGCGACGGTGACCGGGGTGGCCGGGCGCGAGGGGTTCGAGGAGATCTTCGCTCACCAGCTCCGTCAGCTCGCCGGCCCCGACGACATCGCGCTCGGAGTCTCCGGCGACGGCCGCGACCCCAGCGTGGTTCGGGGCCTGGCGGCGGCGCGCGAGCTCGGCCTGCTCACCGTGGCCCTCACCGGAGGTGACGGGGGAGAGGTGGCGGGGAGCGGTGCCGACCACGTGTTGGAGGTGGCCTCCGACGACCCCCGGGTGGTCAAGGAGGTCCAGGTCACCGTGTATCACGTGCTGTGGGAGCTGGTGCACGTCCTGTTCGAGCAGCCAGGCGTGCTGGAGCCGGAGGTGATCCGCTGAGCGCCCGGGAGATCCCCGTGGGGCCGGCCCCCACGCGCCAGGTCCCCGAGTGCCACGACGACGTGTGCATCACCTGCTCCGACGAGGCGGTGGCGGTCACGGTGATGGAGCTGCTCGGGGACGGCCTGGCCCGCGTGGACACCGGGGTCAGCGAGGAGGAGGTCAGCGTGGCCCTGGTCGAGGCCAGGGTCGGCGACACGATCCTGGTCCACGCCAAGGAGGCGATCGCGGTGGTGCAGGGCTGATGTCGGGGGACGAGAACGTCGCCGGGGGCGTCGAGGCGCTCTACCCGTTCCTCTACGCGGGGGAGCGTAACGTCGACGCGGTCATGGACCACATCCGCCGGTCCACCGAGGAGAAGGCGGCCGAGGTCGTGGCGCTCCGCGACGAGTGCCTCCGGCGCGACGGCGAGCGGCTGGCTCGGTGCGCCGAGGAGATGGCCGGGGCGTTCGCCTCGGGGGCCCGGCTGTTCGGGTTCGGGAACGGCGGCTCGAGCACCGACGCCCACGACCTGGCGGCGATGTTCGCCCATCCGGGGGACGGCCGGCGGCCGCTCCCGGCCCTGTCGCTCACCTCCGACGTCGCCGTCGTGACGGCGCTGGCCAACGACATCGGGTTCGAGGTGGTGTTCGCCCGCCAGCTGGCGGCGCTGGGTCGCGCCGGCGACATCGCGGTCGGCCTGTCCACCAGCGGGAACTCCGAGAACCTCGTGCGGGCGTTCGAGGAGGCCTCCCGGCGCGGGATGCTGACGGTCGGGCTGGCCGGATACGAGGGCGGCAAGATGGCCGAGATCGACACGATCGACCACCTCTTCGTCGTGCCGTCCTCCTCGGTGCACCGGATCCAGGAAGCCCAGACCACCGTGTACCACGTCCTGTGGGAGCTGAGCCACGTCGCGCTCGAGGAGATGGGAGCCACGGCATGAGGTTCGTCGACGAGTACCGCGATGAGAAGGTCGCCCGGAGGGTGGCCCGGGAGATCGCCGAGCTGGCCGCCAACCGGCCCATCAAGATCATGGAGGTCTGCGGCGGGCACACCCACACGATCTACAAGCATGGGCTCGAGGACTACCTGCCGGAGAACGTGACCTTGATCCACGGGCCCGGGTGTCCCGTCTGTGTGATCCCGATGGGCCGGGTCGACGACGCGATCTTCATCGCCGAGCAGCCGGACGTGATCATGACCTCGTTCGGCGACATGATGCGCGTCCCCGGCGGGCATGGGTCGTTCTTCGACTCGAAGGCCCAGGGCGCCGACATCCGGATGGTGTACTCGCCGCTCGACGCGGTGAAGGTCGCCCGGCAGAACCCCGACCGGAAGGTCGTCTTCATGGCCATCGGGTTCGAGACCACGGCGCCGTCGACGGCGGTCACGCTGCTCCGAGCTGCCGCCGAGGGCATCCGCAACTTCTCGGTGTTCTGCAACCACGTGACGATCATCCCGGCGATCAAGGCCATCCTGGACTCGCCCGACATGCGACTGGACGGGTTCATCGGGCCGGGACACGTGTCCACGGTGATCGGTTGCCGGCCCTACGAGTTCATCGCTCGCGACTACGACAAGCCGCTGGTGGTGGCGGGGTTCGAGCCCCTCGACATCCTCCAGTCGATCTGGATGATCCTGAAGCAGCTCGACGAGGGGCGGGCCGAGGTCGAGAACCAGTACACCCGCGTGGTCCCCTGGGACGGGAACCGGCGGGCGCTGGAGGCCATCAACGAGACCATGGAGCTCCGGCCGTACTTCGAGTGGCGGGGGCTGGGGTTCATCTCGCATTCGGCGCTCAAGGTCCGGGAGACCTTCGCGGCGCACGACGCCGAGGTGCTGTTCGATGTGCCGGGTGTCCGCGTGGCGGACCCGAAGGCCTGCCAGTGCGGCGAGGTGCTGAAGGGCGTCATCAAGCCGTGGGAGTGCAAGGTGTTCGGCACGGCGTGCACGCCGGAGACGCCGATCGGGACGTGCATGGTGTCCTCGGAGGGCGCCTGCGCGGCCTACTACAACTTCGGCCGGTTCACCCGGGAGCGCGTGCGGGAGGCGACCCGGGCATGACCGAGCGCGAGGTCCAGGCCCCCGAGGCGCCCCGCGCTCCGGACGTCGAGGAGCTCCCCGAGGCGCCCACCGCGCCGTCGACGCCGGACACCGAGGCGCCGCCGGCCCCCCCCGCGCCGTCGACGCCGGACACCGAGGCCCCGGAGGCGCCGCCGGCCCCGGACCGCGGGGACATCGACGCGCCGGAGGCGCCGCCGGCCCCCGACGAGGCCGAGATCGAGGCGCCCGAGCCCCCCACGGCTCCAGGGGCCAGGGCCCGCGACGCCGCCCCCGACCCGGAGGGGCGGACCGCGGAGTGGGTGGAGCGACTGGTGCGCGAGCACGCCGACGATCCGGAGCTGGCCCAGTACCCCCTCGGCGAACGGGTGCTGTCCCGGGAGGAGCAGGTGCTGGATCGGATCGACCGGGCCCGCCGGCGGAAGGCCCGGATCAAAGACGAGCGGATCACGCTGGCGCACGGCTCGGGCGGCAAGGCGACCCACACGCTGGTCGAGGCGCTGTTCCTGGAGCACTTCCGGAACCCGCTCCTCGAGCCGCTCGAGGACCAGGCCGTGTTCTCGGTTGACGGAGCGCGCCTGGCGTTCACCACGGACTCGTTCGTGGTCTCGCCGCTGTTCTTCCCCGGTGGCGACATCGGCGACCTGGCGGTCAACGGCACCGTGAACGACCTGGCGGTCTCCGGCGCCCGGCCGCTGTACCTCTCGGCGGGGTTCATCCTCGAGGAGGGATTCCCGGTGGAGGACCTGCGCCGGATCGTGGGGTCGATGGCCGCTGCGGCGGAACGGGCCGGCGTCCAGGTCGTGACCGGGGACACCAAGGTCGTGAACCGCGGGAAGGCCGACGGCGTGTACGTGAACACCACGGGGGTCGGCGTCCTCGAGCGGCCGGTCACGCTGGGCGCCGCACAGGTCCGCCCGGGCGACGCCGTGCTGGTCTCCGGGCCGATCGGCGACCACGGCGTCACGATCATGCTGGCCCGGGGGGAGCTCGACATCGAGGCCGACGTCGAGTCGGACACCGCGCCGCTCGCCGGGCTGGTGAGCCGGCTCCTCGACGCGGTCCCCGACGGCGTGCGGTGCCTCCGCGACGCGACCCGCGGAGGGGTGGCCACGATCCTCAACGAGGTGGCCCAGGTGGCGAACGTGGCCTTGGTCGTCGAGGAGTCCGCCATCCCGGTGCGCGACGAGGTCCGCGGCGCGAGCGAGATCCTGGGGATCGACCCGCTCTACGTGGCGTGCGAGGGGCGGCTGGTGGCCATCGTCGATGGCGCTCGGGCGGAGGCGGCGCTCGAGGCGATGCGCTCGCACCCGCTCGGCGAGGGCGCGGCGGTGATCGGCCGGGTCAAGGACGACCCGCCCACGCTGGTCCTCCTCAAGACGGAGTTCGGCGGCACCCGGATCGTCGACATGCTGATCGGCGACCCGCTCCCCCGGATCTGCTAGCGCTCCTCGGGCGCGGCGCGCGCCGCCGGACGGCGCGGACGGCGGAGCGCCGAGGCGTTCGTCAGCAGGAAGAACCCCGCCAGCAGCGCCAGCCACCACTCGCGGGCCAGGACCGCGGCCACTACGCCGGCCCCCGCCAGAAGGACGGAGACCACCCGGGCGGGGAGCATCCCCCGGCCGCGCGTGACAAGGTCCAGGAACGACGCCAGGGCGTTCCCGCCGTCCAGCGGCAGGATCGGGATCATGTTGAGGATCGCCCAGCCGATGTTGACCCACAGGACGTCCACGATGGCCGCTTCCGCAAGCGGACCGAGGTCGAGCGGCGCGGCCGTGCGCAGCCAGAGCAGAACGGTCCCCCCGAGGATCAGCCCGGCCCCCGGGCCGGCGAGCGTGACGACCAGGAACCTGCCCGCCGGCGTCCTGCTCCCGGACGCGCGGTAGGTGAGTCCGCCGAAGGCCCACAGCTCGACGACCGGCGCGTACCCGAACGCCCGGAGCGCGAGGGCGTGCCCCAGCTCGTGCCACAGGACGGACGTCAGCACCACCGCGACCCAGACGAGGAGCGAGGCGCCGTCCCGCCCCGCGGAGGTCCCGAGGAACAGCGCGGTGACGAAGAACAGCAGGTCGACGCTGACGGGGATCCCCGCCAGCCGGAACCGCAGCGACGGCAGCGTGCGCCCCCTCGGGCGCTCCACGGCGGCCCGCGGAGATCCTCCCTCCCCGGGCGCATCCGGGGCGGCCGTCAGTTCCCCTGCAGCTGCGCGAGCCGCTGGTCGATCAGCCGCTTCTGGTGCAGCAGCAGCTCGCGCTCCTCGGCCTCGTTCGCCGGCCCCGGCTGGCAGCAGTCGCAGCCGCAATCGCAGCCGATCATCCCAAGTTCGGTGGCCATCGTGCGTCTCCTCCTACGGCTGGGCCTCACCTAGCGTACGACAACCCGCCTCCAGCGCAGCCAGCGCCGGGAACACGTGGCCACGACGGGTCAGCAGCACGCTATATGCGAAGCTCACCCGTTGTACCACCGACGTCATGTGCCGAACACACCAATTGTTCCGATTACCGGCGGTGGCTAGCGTGGACGGGGATCGGCGGCCACCGGCACCTCCCTTCGCTCGTGGTCGCCGCACACCGATCGGCTCGACCGGCGTACCGGGGCGAGGAGGAGGTTTTCACTCGTGAGGACGTCCCACACGCTGCGAACGGGTATCACCACGCTCAGCCTGCTGTTGGTGTTCGTCGCCTCATGCATGCGAGGACAACCCGACGGGCGCGGCGGCACGCAGCCTGCGCCGCCCGAGGAGCAAGAGCACGTGGTGGGAGCGGGCGCGGACCGGTACACGTCCGGAGGGGGGAGCGATCAAGGAACCATCGGGCTGTACCCGCTGAACATCAACATCTTCGAGGGGCTCGTCCGGATGGATGCGCAGTACAACGTGCTGCCGAGCCTGGCCACATCGTGGGAGTTCCTGCCTCCGAACACCTGGCGGTTCGAACTGCGCAGGGGAGTGCGGTTCCACGATGGGCAGCGGTTCGACGCGGAGGCGGTGAAGCACACGTTCAACCTCGTGGCCGAAGGCGGAGGGGGGACCCCTGGTCTCGGTGAGGACTCCACCGAGATCATCGATGACTACACGATCGAGGTGACCCCCATGTTCGAGAACCGGCGCCTCCCTCAGCAGCTGGTGCACCCGAACTATTTCATCGTGGCCCCGGGAACGGAGCCCAACGACGATCCGGTCGGGACAGGGCCCTTCAAGTTCGTGAGCTACCGACCGCAGGAAGAGATCGTGGTCGCGCGGAACGACGACTACTGGGGCGAGCTTCCCACCCTCCGAAGGATCACATTCAGGTTCATCCCCAACGACAACGGAAGGCGACTGGCGCTCGAGGCTCGTGAGGTGGACATGGCGCTGGACATCCCCCCCGATGCCGTTGGGGAGCTGGAGGCCCGAGGGTTCACCGTGGAGGTCGGCGAGCCGGGCGCGTACGAGGCCATCTACCTCAACAAGAGCGGCAGATCTGGCTACACCATCCTCACCGACGAGCGCGTGAGGCACGCCATCGGGTACGCCATCGACCGCGAGGCCCTCGTGGAGGGCGTGTTCGAGGGATACGCGGCCAGGGAGCAAACCATGGTGCCGTCGCGTTTGCTCGGTGAGGCAGCCGGTCGGATCGAGGGGTACGAGCACGACCCGGCGCAGGCCGAGGCCCTCCTCGAGGAAGCTGGTTGGATGCCAGGGCCGGACGGCATCAGGCAGAAGGGCGGGGAGCCGTTGCGCCTCGAGCTGATTGCCGGCTTCCCCTCAGCTGAGGAGCACGGGGCGGTTCCGGAGTTCCTCCAGGACCAGCTACGCCGGGTGGGGATCGATGTCGAGATCATCAGGACGCCGGACACGGCATCCTACGAGGCTCGACTCGACCGCTTCGCCGGCGATCTGTGGCTGGAGCAGGGGAGCCAGAACGACGCCAACCCTGCCTTCCTCCCGGCCCTCCTGTTCTGGTCGATCGGCCTGTTCGGCAACATCGGGTACCAGCCGGTCTTCGCCCCGAAAGGACGGTTCGACGAGGTGATCGCCCGGGCGGTGGCGACCCCGGACGAAGAGGAGCTCAAGGAGCTTACGGCGGAGGCGCTGCACATCCTGATCGATCAAGAGGCGATCGTGATTCCGCTGGCCGGGGTGGTGACCGTGAACGTCCTCGACCAGAACGTCGAGGGGTTCGAGGCGGCGCCGTCGGGACTCCACAACCGATACGACACGGTGTACATCGCCGAGTGACCGGGGCACGCTCCGGTCCGGTCGTCGGTCGTGCCGGCGATGGCACGGACGATCGTCGCGCGACGAGGGGGTGACCCCGGGCCCAGGTCGTGGTCGCGTACATCGCTCGCCGGGTGGCGTACCTGATCCCCACGTGGATCGGGATCACGCTGCTCGCGTTCTTCCTCGTGCGCCTGGCGCCCGGCGACGCCGCACACAGCTACTTCGTTCGGGTGCACGACCGACAGCCCAACCAGGCCGAGCTCGCATCGACCCGCGCCCGGCTCGGGCTCGACCGCCCGCTCCCGATCCAGTACCTCGACTGGCTCGGGGGGGCCGTCCGCGGGGATCTCGGCACGTCCTACTACTCCGGCCGCGAGGTGACGGACGAGCTCGTGTCGAGGTTTCCGGCGACGCTTCAGCTGGCCACGGCCGCCACGCTGATCACGCTCGTGATCGCCATTCCGCTCGGTGTTGTGGCGGCGATCCGGCGGAACAGTCTCCTCGATCACCTCCTCCGCGTCGCCGCACTGTTGGGGGCCTCCGTCCCGGCCTTCTGGCTCGCCCTCCTGCTCATCATCGTGTTCTCAGTCGAGCTGCAGTGGTTGCCCGCACTCGGCCGCGACGGACTGCAGCATCTGGTCCTCCCGGCGCTGGCGCTGGCGCTCGGCGAGGCCGCCGTCGTCGCCCGGCTGATGCGGTCGAGCCTCCTCGAGGTCCTCGGGGAGGACTACATCATGACCGCCCGGGCGAAGGGTGTTCCGGAAAGGCGCGTGGTCATCCGCCACGCCCTCCGGAACTCTCTGGGGGCGGTCGTGACGGAGGTCGGCATGGTATTCGCCATCCTGCTGGCCTATTCCGCGGTGATCGAGATCATCTTCGTCTGGCCGGGCATCGGGCGCCTCGCGGTCGAGGCCATCGGGCAGCGCGACTACACCATGCTCCAGGGCTTCGTGGTCTTCTCCGGAACGGTGTTCGTCCTCGTGAGCTTGGTGGTCGACCTGGTCTATCTGTGGCTGGATCCGCGTGTCGCGTTGGCTCAGGGTAGGGGGGTTCGGTGAGCGTCGATGTCTCGGAGGGGCGCTCGTTCCAGATCGACCCGGCCGCGCCAGAGCCTCGGTCGATCGTGCTTCCGGCCCGTGGCGTCCTCCTCCGCCGACTCGTCGCGGACCCCACGGCGCTGGCCGGGTTGGTGATCGTCACGCTGGCGGTGCTCGTGGCCCTGTTGGCGCCCTGGATCGCCCCGCACGACCCTGCCCGGCAGAACGTGATGAACCGGTACGCTCCGCCGAGCGCTGAGCATTGGCTGGGGACGGACAACCTCGGGCGCGACGAGTTCTCGCGGATGGTGTTGGGAGCGAGGACTTCGGTCCTCACGACCCTGGCGATCGGTGCGGGGGTCCTCACGATCGGCATCGTGGTGGGAACGCTTTCCGGGTACGTGGGAGGCATCCTCGATGGCCTCATCATGCGGATCGTCGATCTTCTACTGGCGTTCCCGCCCCTGCTGCTCGCGCTGGTGGTCACTGGTGTGCTCGGGCCGGGCTTGCTGAACCTCGCCATCGCCATGATCGGCGTCTACTGGTTGAGCTACGCGCGCCTCGTGCGGGGGCTCGTGCTCGCCATGAGGGAGCGGGACTTCGTGGAGGGCGCCAGGGCGCTGGGGCTGTCAGGACGACGGATCGCCACGCGCCACATCCTCCCCAACGTCGTCGGCCCCATCCTGGCGGTGGCGACCCTCCGCACGGGCCAGCTCCTGCTCATCCTGGCTGCCCTCTCGTTCCTCGGCCTCGGCGTACGACCGCCAACGCCGGAATGGGGCGCCATGTTGTCGGAGGGGCAGCGCTACCTCGCCAGCGCCCCGCAGCTCATGATCTATCCGGGGATCGCCATCGCCGTGGTCGCCCTCGGCTTCAATCTGCTCGGCGACGGCCTCCGAGACGTGCTGGATCCGACGCTTCGATGAGGTTGCCGGCATGAGCCAGCCTCTCCTCCAGGTTGACGACCTCACGACGACGCTGCATGTCCGAGAGGGGGCACTTCGCATCCTCGACGGTGTGACGTTCTCGCTTTCCGGCGGCGAGCGGCTGGGCATCGTCGGCGAGTCGGGTGCCGGGAAGACCATGACCGCGCTCAGCATGACGCGCCTCCTCAGGATCCCCGGCGCCGAGGTCTCGGGGCGGGTGTTGCTCGACGGGACGGATCTGCTTCAGCTCCGCCGTCGGGACGTCCGACGGTTACTGGGCGCGCGGATCGGCATGATCTTCCAGAACCCGCTCAACTCCCTGAATCCCGCCATGACGGTTGGAGCGCAGATCAGCGAGGCGATCCGGACGCACGAGCGCGTCTCCCGCCGAGAAGCCTGGGAGCGAGCGACGCGGCTGCTCGAGGAGGTGCAGCTTCCGTCGCCCGCGCGGAGCGCCCACGACTACCCGCATCGGCTATCCGGTGGCATGAGGCAGCGGGTAGTCATCGCCATGGCCTTGGCCTGCCAGCCGGGGCTGTTGATCGCCGACGAGCCGACCACGGCCCTCGACGTCACCACCCAGGCCGAGATCGTCGATCTCATCTTCGCGCTCGCGGAGGTACGGGGGATGAGCGTGATCCTCATCACGCACGACCTCGCGCTGATGGCCGGATTCGCGGACCGGATCGTGGTCCTCCACCGTGGTCGCGTGGTGGAGGAAGGCTCCGTCCGCTCCATCTACGCCAGCCCGAGGGACGGTTATACGCGGGCCCTCATCTCCTCCGTCGCCCGGCTCGCCCCACCGGCGTGGCGAGGTGGGCCATGAACCCCCTGCTCAGGATCGAGGGCCTGGTGAAGGACTATCCCATCACGCGGGGCGCGGTGCTACGCCGCACCGTGGGCAGGGTCCGGGCCCTCGACGAGGTCTCCCTGACCATCGCCGAGGGCGAGACCGTGGGGTTGGTGGGAGAATCCGGGTCGGGGAAGTCCACGCTGGCCCGCTGCGTGCTTCGGCTGATCGAACCGACGTGGGGCCAGATCCTCTTCCGCGGGGCGGATGTGTCCCCGCTCCCGCAGCGAGCCCTCAGGTGGTACCGGAAACAGGTGGGAATCGTCTTCCAGGACCCGCGGGTTTCCCTCAACCCTCGGATGTCCGTCGAAGAGCTGATCGCGGAGCCGCTGCGGTTCCACGGGCTGGCCTCCAGCGCTCGCGAGGCGAGGATACGAGCGTACGAGCTCCTCGAGCTCGTTCAGCTCCTCCCCGAGCACGGCCGCCGCTATCCCGTCGCGCTCAGCGGAGGACAGCAACAGCGGGTGGCGATCGCGCGGGCCCTGGCGTCCCGGCCGCGCCTGCTGGTCCTTGATGAGCCCGTGTCCGCCCTCGACGTCACCATCCGCGCCCAGATCCTCGATCTGCTGGCGGCGCTCCAGCGGCGGCTGGAGCTCTCCTACCTGTTCATCACCCACGACCTCTCGCTGGTGCCGCTGGTCTGCGAGCGAGTGGCCGTCATGAACCGGGGAAAGATCGTGGAGATGGGACACTCGCACGAGGTGTTCCAGAAGCCCGGCCAGCCGTACACGCGCTCGCTGCTGGAGGCCGTGCCGGTCCCAAACCCGGAACGCGAACGTCGCGCGCGGGTCGCCCGGCTCCAGCGTCGGGGCCTGCCGACGAAGGAAGGATGGAAGCGATGACGCCGCTGGTCTTCTCGCCGTACTGCGGCTGACTCCCGGGGCTGCATGCGCCGCTGGACGCGGCGCGGGCGCTCGACGGCTTCGGGCAGGCCAGTCTCGATGTGGAGTTCCTCGATCCCGTCGGCCGAGAGGGGCGACTCGAGCGCATCCGCACGGGCCGCGCCGATCTGGCCCTCATGGAGCTGGCGTCGTTCGTCGATGCCGTAGCGGAGGATCGGTCGTTCGGGGGCCGATGCGTGTTGGTGCTGGCGCGGCACATCCCGATGGCGGCGCTGTTCGTGAACGATCGCCCCGCGGGCGGTGCACCGATCCGGAAGCCCCCTGACCTCCTGCGAGCACGGTACGGGGGGCCGGAGCCGTCGACCTTCGTCGCCGAGCATCGGGCGCTGATCGCCCGTCTGGGAGGAGAGCGACCCGGATCACACGTGGACCTCCCGTACGACGCCCTTCCGTCGGCCCTTCGAGACGGCGTGATCGACGTGGTCCCCGACTACGCCGCGCTGGCCGAGCGGTATCGGCGTGCCGTTGGCGACGCCGGGGACATCGGCATCGTGCGGTACCGCGACTGCGGCGTCGACGGCTACGGCGTCGGGTTCGTGGCGAGCGAGGCCGCGCTGCGGGATCGTGGAGGGGAGATCGCGCGATTCCTGGAGGTCGCGTCGCACTTCTACCGACGCATGCACCGTGACCGACGAAGCATCATCGAAGACGCGTCTCGCTCGGCGCCGGCGGGGGACCCCATCCTCGCCGCCCGGGAGTGGATGGACGAATGGGAACGATCCATCTTCGGGCACGGCCTCGATCTGGGCCCGGGTGACGGTCAGGGGTGGAGCGAGACGGCGGTCTGGCGCCGCGAGGTGCGGGGTCATGGACGTTGTCCCGATGCGCACGAGCTGTTCGCCCGCCTCGATACGACGTCGGTCTGACCTTACTCCGGCTGGAGCGGCATGGCCTCGCCCATCTCGGCGAGCGGGACGACCTCGAACCGCGAGAAGTTGTACACGGGGCTCCTGGCCAGCAGCCGCTCGAGCTCCTCGTTGGAGTCCACGTCATAGATCCACGCCCCGCCGTGGCCGCCGACGATGTGGTACCGCGCGATGACCTTCCCCTGGTCCTCCAGAGGACGGGCGTAGCCCGGCATGCGCAGCACGGCTCGAGCCACGTCCATCGACAGGGCCGCGGGCTCCACACGCCACAGCACGAGGAACTTCACGGCCGGAGGCTAGCACCGGGCGCGGCGGGCGCGCCGGCCCAGGAGGCCCCGCCGCACGGAGACAGAGCCCCAGCCGAGGCCGGGGCTCTCCACGAACGCGAGCCGTTACCGCCGGATGCGCTCCCCGGTCGCGCGCTCCGACCGGAAGTCGCCGGTCCGGTACGGCTCCCCGCGGTCCTCCGCCGACCTCGCCGTCCAGCGCCCGATGCCGAACCCGGCCAGCGCGGCGATGATCGTGCCCAGGCCGAAGTGGTAGACGGTCGGGCGGAGGATGTCGATCAGCGCCGGCTGCGGCTCGCCGCCGCGCCCCAGCACGATCGGCGTCAGGACGAACCAGACGCCGCCGAGCAGGGCCAGCGTCGCTCCCAGCCCCCGCGAGCTCCGGTACCCGGGCAGCAGCAGGACCCCCCCGACGATCACCGCGGCCCCGGGGATCACGTGGCGGACGAACCGCTGGGTCGTCCACACCCACGCGGGGTCCGGTCCCATGCCGAACCCGAACAGCGGGCCGATGAACGGGATGATGAGGCCGAAGGCCCCCAGCAAGATCAGCGAGACACCGATCGCCATGACAACCTCCTCTCGACGTCCCTGCTTGGGGGCTACCCACCAGGGGGCCGCGGAAACTGGGTGACCGGGTCAGATAGCGAGCCGCCGGCTCACCGGGGACTTCGCGCGCCGTGGACCGCCGCGGCGACGGCCACCTGGCCGAGGCTGATCCCTCCGTCGTTCGGCGGGACGCGAGAGTGGGTGAGGACGCGGTAGCCCCGGGCCTCGAGGGCCGCGACGGTTCGATCGACCAGTACGAGGTTCTGGAACACGCCGCCGGACAGGGCCGCGGTTCGGAGTCCCGTCCGCTCGGAGACCCGGTCCACCGCGGCCACGACGGCGTCCGACACGCCGTTGTGGAACCTGGCCGCCACGACGCCGCGATCCACGCCGCGGCCCACGTCCTCGACCACGGCCCGGACCAGGTCCACGCCGCTCACGCGGAGCGGGTCCCCCTCGAGGCCGGCCCGATACGCTCCGGGCTCCGAGGGCTCGGCCAGCTGCTCGAGCTCGATGGCCGCCTGGCCCTCGTACGCGATCCGGTCCCGCACGCCGAGGATGGCCGCCACGGCGTCGAACAGCCGGCCGGCGCTCGACGTGGCGAAGCTCCCGAGCCCGGACCGGGCCACCGCCACGACGTCGGCCCATCGGTCCTGGTTCCGCCGGACGACGTCGAGCCCGGGCGGCAGGCCGTCGCCGTACGCGGCGTTGAGGTACGCGGCAGCCATCCGCCACGGCTCCTTGATGGCCGCGGCCCCGCCCGGCAGCGGCACCGGCTCGAAGTGCCCCGCCCGCTCGAACGTGGTCAGGCCCGCCACCAGGAGCTCGCCGCCCCAGATCGTGCCGTCGGTCCCGTACCCGAGGCCGTCGAACGCCACGCCGATGGCCGGCCCGTCCTCCCCATTCTCGGCGAGGCACGACGCCACGTGGGCGTGATGGTGCTGGACGCCGACGAGCTCGACGTCGTCGAGGTCCGCGGCGTACTTCGTCGACAGGTACTCGGGGTGCAGGTCGTGGGCGCATACCTCGGGGCGCACCTGGAACAGGCGCCGGAAGTGCTCGATCCCCTCGGTGAACGAGCGGAGCGTCTCGTAGTTCTCCAGGTCGCCGATGTGGTGGGAGAGGAACACGCGGTCGCCCTTGGCCAGCGCGAACGTGTTCTTCAGCTCCGCGCCCACCGCCAGCACCGGCCGTGGGACCGGGCGCCGGAGGCGGACGGGACGGGGGACCGATCCCCGCGACCGGCGGAGCACCATCTCCCGGCCCCGGAACTCCCGGACCACCGAGTCGTCGGTGCGCACGTGGATCGGCCGGTCGTGGACCAGGAACGCGTCGGCGATCGGGCCCAGGCGCTCGAGGGCGTCCCCGTCGCCGAACGCGATGGGCTCGTCGGACCGGTTCCCGCTGGTCAGCACGAAGGGACGGCCCAGCCCCCGTGCCAGGAGGTGGTGGATCGGCGTGTACGGGAGCATCAGGCCAAGGAACCGGTTCCCCGGGGCGACCGATGGGGCCACGGGTGCGCCGGCGAGTCGCCGGAGGAGGACGATCGGCCGCCGCGCCGAGGTCAGGAGCCGCTCCTCTTCGGGGGCCATGGTGGCCAGCCGCCGCGCGGCGTCCACGTCGGGGACCATCACGGCGAACGGCTTCTCCTCACGCCGCTTGCGCGAGCGGAGCGCGGTGACGGCGTCGTCGCTGGCGGCATCGGCGGCCAGGTGGTAGCCGCCGAGGCCCTTGACCGCGACGACCCGGCCGGAGCCCAGCAGCGCCACGGTCGCCTCGAGCGGGTCCCCCGCGAGCGGCTCACCGTGAGCGTCCACGAGCCGCAGCTCCGGCCCGCACGCCGGGCAGCACACCGGCTGGGCGTGGAACCGGCGGTTGGCGGGGTCGTGGTACTCGGACGCGCACGCCTCGCACATCGCGAAGCCGGCCATCGTCGTGTTGGACCGGTCGTAGGGGATCCCCCGGACGATCGTGAACCGCGGGCCGCAGTTCGTGCAGTTGATGAACGGGTAGCGGAACCGCCGGTCCGAAGGGTCGAACAGCTCGCCGAGACAGTCCTCGCACGTGGCGGCGTCGGGCGCCACATCGGCCCGCCGCTCGCCGGCGGCGTCGCTGCCCACGATCGCGAACACCGACTCGCCCCGGGCGGCGACGGGGTCGGCGCTGAGCCGCTCTATCACGGCCATGGGGGGCGCCTCGCGCTCGAGGGCCTCGAGGAACCTGTCCAGCACCTCGTCCTCGGCCTCGGCCTCCAGGGCAACGCCGCGCGTATCGTTGCCCACCCACCCCGCGACGCCGAGCCGCGAGGCGAGCGAGTGGACGAATGGACGGAACCCCACACCCTGGACGATGCCCTCGAGATGCACGCGCACGCGTCGCCTCATCGCCCGATTATCGCTGCGACCGGCTTCCGTCGGCGCCGCCGGTGCGGCCCGGCTCCCGTCGGTACACCAGTCAGTAGAATCGACATCTCCGGCGCCGAGCGGCGCCGCGCGGAGGAGGGACATGCGGGTAGCGGTTGCCGGCAAGGGAGGATCGGGGAAGACGACGATCGCCGGGACGATGTCCCGCGTGCTGGCACGGCGGGGGCGCTCGGTGATCGCCATCGACGGGGACTCGAACCCGAACCTCGCCCTGGCGCTCGGCGTCGAGCCGTCCGCGGCGGCGACTTTCGGGGGCCTCCCCCCGGGCCTCGCCCGCGTCCGGGAGGACGAGCTCGGGAACCGCCGGCTGGTGCTGGCCGAGCCGGTCTCGGACATCCTCGACCGCTACGGCGTCGACGCCCCCGACGGGATCCGGCTGATGGTGGCGTCGAAGATCGATCATGCGGGGAGCGGGTGAAACTGCAACGCGCATTCCACCGTGCGTGGGATCATCCGGGAGCTGGGAGAGACGGACGCTGACGTGACGGTCGTCGACCTGGAGGCGGGGCTCGAGCACCTGAAGCGGGGGACGCCGCGGCACACGGACGCACTGGTCGTCGTGGCCGAGCCGTACTTCCGGTCGATCCAGACGGCCGCCACCACGGCCGAGCTCGGGCGCGAGCTCGGCATCGGGACGGTGGGCATCGTGGCCAACAAGGTTCGCGACGAGCGCGACGAGTCCGTGATCCGCGACGTCGGGGCGTCCCGCGACGTGCCCGTCCTCGGCGTGATCCCGTACGACGACGCCGTGATCGAGGCGGACCGCCGTCCCGCCGCGTTGATCGACGTGGACCCCGCGTCCGGCGCGGTGCGGGGGATCGAGGGCATCGTCGACCGCCTGGCTGCCGCCCGGAACGGCGAGGGGAGGGCCTGACCGTGTGCCTCGGCATCCCCGGCCGGATCGTCGAGATCGTCGACGTCGAGAAGAGCATCGCCAAGGTCGACGTGGCGGGCGTGAAGCGGAACATCTCCACCGCGGTGCTGGACCAGGGCGGCGAACAGGTGGCCATCGGCGAGTGGGTGCTGATCCACGTCGGCTTCGCGCTGTCGAAGATCGATGAGCAGGAGGCCGAGGAGACCTACCGGTTCCTCCACGGGCTGGGGCAGGCCTACTCCGACGAGCTGAAGGTCCTCGAAGAGAGCGAGATCGAATAGCTAGCGGCGGGCCCGCCCGCGGAGCCCGTCGCCGACCGACTGGCCGGTGGCCACCGCGAACCGCTCGAGGAACTGCTCGAGCGTCCGCCGCGAGTCGTTGACCGCGGCCGCCCAGGCCCCCAGCTGGTCTTCGCCCTCCGGCGTGATGGTGTAGATCCGGCGGGCCGGGCCGGTGCTGGACGTCTCCCACGTCGAGTGGACGAGGCCCTCGCGCTCGAGCGCCCGCAGCGTCCGGTAGACGCCGCCCGGGTCGCTCTTGCCGAACCCGAAGTCCCTCAACCGCTCGAGGAGGTCGTAGCCGTGGGCCGGCCCCTCGAGGAGCAGGAGCAGCAGGCAGGGCCGGAGGAAGTTCCGCGGCTGCCCGCCGGCGAGGTCGTCGTGCTCGCTCACGGCGAGCTCATTCTACGTCCGGAGCCCCGCCCCCCTGCGACGCCCGAGCGCGAGTCCGGCCGCGGGGGCATAATTGCGATGTGACCGGCGAGCCGAAGTCCGAGGCGCTGCGGGCCCTGTTCTGGCGGGACGAAATCCTCCAGGTCGTCTTCTGGCTGGAGGGAGAGGGCTTCGGCGACGAGGCCGACGCGCACACGCTGGAGCGGTTCCTCGGCGTCGATGCCCGCATCGGCGCCCAGTACTTGGAGCGTCTCGTCGAGGAAGGCCTCCTCGTCCGGGACGGCGCGCGGTACCGCCTGACCGAGCGGGGCCGGGCGGAGGGCGGCCGGATCTTCAGCGAGGAGTTCGCCGAGCTCACGCGGCCCAGCCACGGGGAGTGCGGCGAGGACTGCTGGTGCCACGCCTCGCCGGAGGAGGCCGAGGTGTGCCTCGAGGAGCGCCAGGCCGCCGGGTCGTAGCCCGTCCCGGACGAGCGGCGCGCTGACGGCTCCTCGCGCGGATCGAGGTGCCGCTCCCGATGTGCCCGCCGACATGCGTGTCTCGAGGGCCGCTGGGTAGTATGTGTTGGAATCATATGAGGGCGCTCGTCTCTGTCCCCGGCGAAGGACCCGCCCGGTGCGGGTGAACGAGGAGCGGCTGGGGCGCCTGGTGGCCGGCCGCTCGCCCGGCCAGGATCTCCGGCTCTGGAACCCGTCGATCGCCGAGGCCCTCCACGAGCTTGGGCGCTCCGCCCCGTCCGCCGAGGCCGCGGCGGCCGGGCACCATCTCGCGCAGGCCCTTGACCTGGACCGCCCCGGCGCCACGCGCGTCTCGCTCCCCGTCGCCGCTCGGGTCCTGGACGAGGTGGGCGCGTGGGCCGCATCCGAGGTCCGCCGGCGGCTGTGGGAGCTCGAGTGCCGCGACGCGGTGGTCGGCGTGGTGTGCGAGGCGCTGGCCGGCTTCCGGGTCGACGGGTCGCCGCGGCCGCGCGAGGAGCGGGAGGGCGTGGAGCGGGCGCTGTGTCTGGTTACGGCCATGGTCGTCGCGCAGGAGGAGGTCGAGGAGCTCGAGGCCCGGATGCTGGACCGGCCGGAGGAGGTGAGGCGGTGATCGCGCTCGGCGTGCTGGGCCAGGTGCTGTGGTGGATCGCGCTGGCCGCGTTCTTCTTCGTCGTCGTCCCGGTGGTGATCGTCGTCGCCAACCGGGTGGTGCGCGAGGCGCGGTTGATCCGGGACTACGCCACGGACGTCCTGGAACACGGGGTGGGGGCGGCCGGCAACCTCGATCCCGTGCCGGAGCTGGATCGCACGCGGCAGCTCGTGAAGGAGGTGGGAGCGGGCCTCGGGCGGTACGGGACCGCGGTGGCCGGGCTCCTGTCCCGCCGGTCGGCCGCCCGGAACGAGGGGAGGACGCCGTGAGCCTGCTGTTCATCCTGACGCTCGTCGCGGTGGGCGTCCTGGTCGCGGCCCTGGCCGTGTACCTCCTGGCGATCATCGGGATCCTGCGCGGCGTCCAGAAGACGGCTGGCCTCATCCTGTTCGGGGTCCGATCGATCGCTCATCGCGCCGCTCCGCTCGGGGAGATCCTCGACGAGGTGAACCAAGACCTGACCGAGGTCCGCGACGGCCTCCGCTCGGTGGTCGGCCCGCCCCCGGCGGAGGAGCGGCGGGAGACCGCCGCGGGCCGGCCTGGACAGGCGGTGCCGCGCCCCGGCGCGGGGAGGGGGAGCCGACGTGCTTGAGGTGCGCTGCGCCGACCTGGGGCTCGCCTGCCGGGGCAAGCTGAAGGGCAGGACGAGGGACGAGTTGCTGGCCAAGGTCCGTTCCCACGCCGCGAAGGCCCACGGGGTCCCGCGGCTCAACGCGACGCTCGAGAGCTACGCCGCGTCGAGGGCGACGGGCACGGAGGATCGACGGAGCGAGGAGGGCTGAGTGGCCGACGCCGTGAACGAAACGGCCTGGATCGTCGGGTTCCTCATCGCCGGAGCGGTCGTCGTCGTCGTGGTCCTCCTGCTGGGAACGATCATCTACCTGGGGCGGAGGATCGAGCGGCAGGCCCGGGAGATCGTGGCCGCGCTGGAGCAGACGCGTGAGAACACCGGGCCGCTGTGGGAGGTGCAGGCCACGAACCTGGTGGCCCGGGAGCTCCTGGCCGATGCGAGGCGGGCGCGGAGCGCCCTGGGCGGATAGGAGGACGGATGCTGGCAACCGCGGTGCCCGAAGGGCTGTCGGTGTGGTGGTGGTCGGCGCTCGGCGCCGGCCTGGTGGTCGCCCTCGTCGCGTGGTTCCTGCTCCACGCCCTGCTGAAGGTCGTCACCGAGATCCAGCATGGGGTGGAGGCCGTCTGGGAGACCGCCAAGCAGGCGGCGCGCAACACCGCGACGACCTGGATGCTGGGGGAGACGGCGCGGCTCCTCGAGGAGACGAAGGAGGAGGCCCTGAAGCACGACGCGCTCCTGTCGGCGAGGAGGCGGTAGAGGATGCTCGAGCTGCTGATCGTCCTCTCGGTGGCCGAGGCCGCGTTGGTCCTTGCCGTCCTCGTGCTCTACCTCTTGATGGTGCTCCGCCGCCTGCGAAAGACGGCGTCGGTCTTCGGGAGGGTCGCCTTCGGCGTGCGGGCCGTCGAGACGCAGACGTCCTCGATCGGGCCGTCGGTGACTCGGATCAACCGGACGCTGGAGGAGATCGCCGCCGCGCTGCCGGCGATCGCCGAGAAGGCGGAGCGCTCCGCGACCCCGAACCGCGCGCCGCGTTGAACATCAGTCCCACTAGATGTACGTTGCTGGTAGATGGGCACGGCCGCTACTGGGAGGCCCGGGCCCCGACGGAGGGATGAGGGCATGGCGCAGGTGACGAGAGCGAAGAGCCCGGCCGAGCAGCTGCTGGAGGTCCTGGGCCCGCTGCCGCCCAAGGATGCGAGCCACGAGGAGAAGTACGGGGACTTCGGGAGCCCCGCTCGCACCAGCCAGGAGGAGTTCCTCGAGCCCATGGCCAGGGCCGGCCCCCAGACGCGGATGGGCCCGCTCGAGAAGGTCCACGTGTTCTGGTTCGCCGGCATGAGCTGCGACGGATGCAGCGTGTCGGTGACGGGGGCCCAGGCGCCCTCCGTCGAGAGCCTGCTCCTGGGGGCTCACCCGGGGCTCCCGCGCATCGTCCTCCACCACCCGGTGATCGACCTCGAGGCCGGCCCCCACTACCTGCGGTCGGCCGAGGAGGCGGTCCGGGGCGAGCTCGACTCCCCGTACGCGGTCGTGCTGGAGGGCTCGATCACCGACGAGACCAAGGCGCTGGAGACCGGCGGCTACTGGGCGGGCCAGGGAGAGGAGCCCTGGGGTCCGGGCGGCGAGGACCGCACGGTCACCGCGGACGAGTGGGTCGCGCGGATGGCGCCCGGGGCCGCCGCGGCGATCGCCATCGGGACCTGCGCCACGTGGGGAGGCATCCCGTCGGCGCACGGCAACCCCACCGGGGCCATGAGCCTGATGGACTTCCTGGGCAAGGACTACCGGAGCGCGTTCGGCCTCCCGGTCGTGAACGTCCCCGGCTGCGCGCCGATCGGCGACAACTTCACCGAGACGGTGGCCGCCATCCTGTACTTCCTGCAGGGGTTCGGCCCGCTGCCGGAGTTCGACGAGCTGGGGCGGCCGGCGTGGCTGTTCGGAGAGACGGTGCACCGGCACTGCGTCCGGGGGGCCTACTACGAGGAGGGCACCTACGCCGGGGAGTTCGGCGATCCCGAGTGCCTGGTCGAGATCGGCTGCTGGGGGCCGGTCGTGAACTGCAACATCACGTCGCGCGGCGCGATCAACCACGTCGGGGGGTGCATGAACTCGGGGGGCGCCTGCATCGGATGCACGATGCCGGGGTTCCCCGACAAGTTCACGCCGTTCTACAAGCGTCCCCCCGGCTCGATGGTCTCGACCACCGCGTCGCGGATCCTCGGCGGGATGATCCGTCCGCTGCGGCTGTTCACCAACGACGACCTGAACCGCGAGGTCCGCTGGGACATCCACGGGGACGTGCCGAGCGGGTGGTCCAAGCAGAAGCCGGAGCCGACGCTCCTGTCGAAGATCGGGCACCGCTTCTACCACAAGATGCGCCGTTCGAAGGACACCGGCAAGGCACCGACCGACGTATGGGGGAAGCGCGCCGAGTGGACGGAGCGCGAGGAGGCGTCGTACGAGCGCCGCGACATCAAGGGGAAGCCGCCCCTGACCAAGGGTCGGGAGGGATAGTCATGTGCTTCAAGAACCTGCCGATCGAGTTCGACGATGCGGGGAACGCCCGGCTGAAGGAGGACGTGCCGGACCCGTACTCGCTCGACACCTCGCGGCCCGAAGTCACGATGAGCGAGGAGGAGCGCCAGGCCCGGATCGAGCGGCTGATCCGCCGCAACGGCCACGTCAAGGACCTCAACATGGACCCGGTCACGCGGGTGGCCGGCGCCCTGGCCGTCCACGTGACGGCCGACCTCAAGGAGGGGCGCTACGTCGACGCGCACTCGCAGGGGACGCTCTTCCGCGGCTACGAGGTCATCGCCATGGGCCGTGACCCGAGGGACGCGCTGTTCATCACGTCCAGGGCGTGCGGGGTGTGCGGCGGCGTGCACGTCCACGCCTCGGCCTACGCCATCGAGATGGCCCTGGGGATCCCACCGCCCCCGTTGGGGACGGTGGTGCGGAACCTGCTGGAGGCGTCGGAGATGGGCTACGACAACCCGCTCCACCTCTACCTCCTCGCCGGCCCCGACTACTCGGAGGCGGTCGTCAAGGCGGTGAACCCGGATCTGTGGCCCAAGGCCGAGCGATGGTCGTGCCCCCACCAGGACGTGCACGGCTTCCGGACGATGGCCGACCTGATGGAGGGCCTGAACCCCCTGACCGGCGGCCTGTACCGCGAGGGCCTGGAGTTCACGCGCCTCGCTCGGGAGATGTTCGTGCTGATGGGGGGCAAGTACCCCCACCCCCAGACCATCGTCCCCGGCGGCGTCTCGGCCACCGTCACGCTCCAGACGCTGAACGAGTATCAGTCGAAGCTCGGCCGGATCTTCGACTACGCCCACCGGATGATGGGGGTGTGGGACGACATCGCCGAGTTCTTCTACGAGGCCGACGAGCGCTACCGCGACGTGGGCGGCCGCCCGCTGAACGCCATCGACCCGGGGTACTGGGACGACGCCTACGCCTACGACGCCAACTACGCCAACTGCAACGAGTGGGGGCGGCGGCGCTGGGCCACGCCCGGCGTGGTGATCGACGGGGAACTCCTGACGACGCGGCTCACCGACATCAACATCGGGTGGGAGGAGTTCGTTGAGCACTCGTACTACGACGACTGGACGAGCGGGCAGCCGCGATACCGGACCGACCCCCTCGGCAACCCGATCACGCCGTTCCACCCGTGGAACAAGCGGACCCTGCCCAAGCCCACGCAGAAGAGCTGGCGCGAGAAGTACTCCTGGGGGACGACGCCCCGGTGGGACCGCCGGGTGGTCGAGGCCGGCGCGTACAACCGCCTGCTGAACACCGCGCTGGCCCAGGAGATCCCCGAGAACGACTTCATCGAGTCGACCGGACGGAGCCTGCGGATGCGGGTCCCCAAGGGGCTGACGCCCGAGTGGGAGGCGGAGTGGCGCGTGCCCGACCGGTGGAACGCCTTCGAGCGGAACCGGGGCCGCGCCTACCATTACCTGTTCTCGCAGCTCGTCGGGCTCGTCAACCTGCTCGAGGCGTACAAGCTGCACCACCGCGGCGAGCGGCGCGTCGCGGCCATGGATTCGGAGGAGCTCGAGAGCCACGTCCAGAAGACCCGGGACGAACGCGTGGGCGTCGGCTGGTGGGGCGCCGGGCGCGGGTGGCTCACCCACCACACCGTGCTCGAGAACGGCCGGATCGCCAACTACCAGATCTGCACGCCCTCGACGATCAACGCCTCGCCGCGCGACCCCTTCGACCAGCCCGGGCCGTTCGAGGCCTCTGTGCTCAACACCCCGATCATCGAGGACATCTCGGACCCATCGAAGTTCACGGGGATCGACATGCTGCGGACCATCCGGAGCTTCGATCCGTGCATGCCGTGCACCACGCACCTCCACACGGGGTCGGGGACGATCGTGCGCGACGTCAACACCTGCGCGTGCGGCGTCGACGACTGAGGCGCTGAGCGCGGAGCGGTGACCGTCCTGGTCGGCGGGGTCGGCCAGCTCTACCAGGGCGACCTCGACCTCGGGCGCCGCGCTGCGGAGCGCCTCGCCTCCGAGGACCTCGGGCGGGACGTCAGGGTCGAGGACCTGTACTTCGGCGCGGTGGCCGTGGCCCAGCTCCTGGAGGAGGTCCGGCCCGAGGCCCTGGTCCTGGTGGGGGCCGAGCCCCGGGGCCGCCGCCCGGGCAGCGTCGAGCGGGTCCGGGTGCGGTCGGTCGACCTCGATCCGGGGGAGGTCCGGACGGCGATCGAGGAGGCCGGGGTGGGCTACGTCGGCGTGGAGCTCGTGGTCCGCGTGGCCTGGGGGCTCGGCGTGCTGCCCCCCCGCACCGTGGCCATCGAGGCGGAGCCGGCGTCGAGCGGGCCGTCGGCCGAGCTCTCCCCCGAGGGCGAGGCGGCGCTCGAGCGTGCCCTCGACGCGGTCCGGGCCGAGGTCCGCCGCGTCCCGCTCCTCGATCTCGCGGACCGGCTCCGCCAGCGCTTGCGCCAGAACGAGCGGCTCGAGCCGTCGAAGTCCCTGGAGACGCTCCGGCGGCTCCTCCGCGAGCTCGACGTCCTGGACGGGCAGGGTCGCTGGGGAGCGGCGTTCGCGCTGGGCGAGCGGCTCCGCCTGGAGATCGCCGAGGGGGCGATCAGCGAGGGGATGGAGCACCTCGACTGGGGGCTGTGGTGGGCGCTGGTGGAGGAGCTGGAGCGGCTGGAGGCTCTCGAGGTCCTCTCCGCGTAGCGCTCAGCCCTCGTCCTCGAGGACCCCCAGGTTCTGCGGCGGCACGCCGACGCGCCGGCCCTCGTCGGTCTCCAGGATGAGGGCGCCGTCGATCACCGTGGCCACGGCGGTGCCGCTCACCCGGGGCCCGGCCGGACCGAGCGGGATGAGCCGGGCCGTCACCCGGCGCCCGATCGTCGGGCACCGCGGGAGGTACTCGGCGACGACCCGCTCCGCCGACATGCGGTACCTGGCCTCGATGGCCTCGACCGCCCGGCTCAGCAGCCCCGGGCGCCCGGGGTGTGCCCGCTCCACGAGCGCCGTCACGACGGCCCACTCCAGGGCCTGGGGCCCGGCGTGCACCTGGACCCCCACGGCGGCCCGCCGCCGCCCCTCGAGCCGCACCTCGTCCGGCCACTCGATCCGGGCCTCGGGACCGAGAAGATCGGCGACCCCGGACGCGGCCACGGAGTACAGCCACCCCTCGCGGGCCGGGGGGAACGACGGCCGGAGGATGAGCGAGAACGCCAGGTCCTCGCCGGGGCGCACCCGCCACTCGAGCCCGCCGCGGCCGCGGGGCGACGCCTGGTAGTCGGCGACGACCACGGAGCCCTCGGCGGCCCCCGCCCGGGCCCACGCCATCGCATCCGCCTCGGTCGACAGCACCGCTGGGTAGAACCGGACCGCGCGGCCGGGGAGGGCCGCGCCGCCGGCGTCCGCGGACAGGTCCTGGGCCGCGCCGGCGCTCACCATGCCGCCTCCGGCTCCCGGCCGAGCCGTTCGAAGGTGTCGCGCAGCCGAAGCATCTGGGGGACGTGGAACCGCGCCATGGCCATCTCGGTCCGCGAGCGGAACCGCTCCCGTTGGTAGGGCTCGCGTTCGGCCAGGGCCCGGAGCGCGGTCCGGATGAGCCGCTCCATGTCGTCGGGCGGTGCCTCGAGCAGCGCGCCGAGCCAGGCCCCGGCGAGCTCGACGGCGACGGCGTCGCGGGCCAGCTGGCCCTCGATCCACGCCGCCGTCTCCGCGTGCCGCTCGTCGTCCGGGAGCGAGATCCAGCGGACGACCTCCTCGCGGACCACGCCCGGCCAGGCGTCGGGGGCCTCGGCGTCGAGCACCCGGAGCACCTCCCCGGGGCCTCGGCCGAGGCGGTCGAGGACGCCCGAGGCCTGGTCCCCGACGGCCTGCGGGAGCTCGGGCGAGGCGAGGGCCTGGAGCGCAGAGAGCCGGGCGCGGGCCACCTCGCCGGCACGCTCGAACGCCAGCGCCAGGTTCGCCTTGGCGAGCGCGTAGCCGTCGGGACGGACGCTCCGGGGGTGGGCGGCGGCCGAGCGGCGGAAGGCCCGGGTGGCGGCGTCCAGGCGTCCCTCGCCGAGGTGCACGAGCCCGAGCGCGTTCGCCGCCGCGCCCATCCCGGCGGTGTCCCGAGCCGCGTCGGCCAACTCCTCGGCCCGCTCGAGGAGCGGCCGCGCGCCGCCGAGGTCGCCGGAGAGCAACAGCGTGGCGCCCAGCTCCCGAGCCGCGGCGGCGGCCTGCGCCGGGACCCGTCCCCCGTCGAGCAGCTCGAGGGCCTCCCGGAAGGCGTCGACCGCCCGCTCCGCGTCGCCCAGCTCGCGTGCCGCGAGCCCCAGGTTGTACAGCGCGGCGCCCCGCTCGAGGCCGTTCCCGGTCGCCGCGAACAGGGCGGACGCGCGCTCGAACGCCGCGACGGCGTCCCGGGTGCGGCCGGCCATGCGCTCCACGGCGCCGAGCGAGTTCAGCGCCTTGGCGTGCTCCACCGGGAGCCTGGCCTCGAACAGCGCGGCGGCGGCCTCCAGCGCGGCCCGGGCCTCATCGAGGCGGCCGTCCTGGGCGAGGGCGGCGCCGAGGTGGAACTGCGCGGTGGCGTGCTGGACGGGGTACCGGTCCGGCGGGTGGCGTCGGGCGCGCTCTCGGAGCTCGGCGACGGCGCCGTGGGCGTCGATCATCGCCGACCTATCCTACGGCCGTGAAGGCGCTCGTCGCGGGCATGGGCAACGTCCTGCGGGGCGACGACGGCTTCGGCGTGGTCGTGGCGAACTACCTGCTGGAGCGGCCGGCCCCCGAGGGCGTCGAGGTCGTGGAGCTGGGCATCGGCGGCATCCACCTCGTGCAGCAGCTGCTGCACGAGCCGGTCGATGCCCTGGTGGTGATCGACGCCGTCGACGTCGGCCGGCCGCCGGGGACGGTCGTGGTCCTCGAGCCGGACGTCGTCGACGTCCGCGCCATGTCGCTCCGGGAGCGCCACGACCGCCTGGCCGACATGCACTACGCCACGCCGGAGCGGGCCTTCATGCTGGCGCGGGCGCTCGACCGGTTGCCGGGGCGGCTGTGGATCGTCGGCTGCCAGCCGGAGGACGCCGAGGGCCTGGGCCGGCCGCTGTCCCCGCTGGTGGCCGGGGCGGTCGAGGCCGCGGCCCGCGAGGTGCGCCGCCTCGTCTCGGACCTGGGGATCGCCTGGGACTAAGGGGCGGGCTCGCGCGGGAGCGGGCGGAGCTCGATCAGCGTGGGGCCGGGCGGGGGGTGGGCGGGCGCCTCGTCCTCCTCCACCTCCATGGCCACGAACCCCGGGTAGTGGTCGCGGAACGCCTGCTCGATCCCTTCTTGGAGCGTCACGGCCGAGGCGGTGCAGCCGGCGCAGGCGCCGGAGAGCCTGACCTTCAGCCGCCCCCCGTGCGCCTCGAGGACCTCGACGGTGCCGCCGTGGGAGTCGATGTAGGGACGGATCTCCTCGAGCGCGGCCTCGGCCGCGACCCGGTCGTCCGCGCCCACGCCGTACGCGTGGAACAGCCAGGCCACCGCCGGGTCGGCATCGCGGAACCGGTCGAGCACCTCCGGCCCCGCGGCCTCCGCGAGCCGCTCGACGGCCATCCGGTGGATGGCGTCCACGCCGTCCAGGAGCTCGAACACCCGGTCTCGGACGGGTTCGTCGAGCTCCTCCATCTCGGCGACCAGGCCCTCCAGCCGCGCCAGCGCCTCCTCGAGGGTGGCCATGCCCCGATGCTACCGCCGGTCAGGAGGCCGGGCCGCTCGCGGCGGCGCGGGATCGCCGGTGGACGTCCCCCGCCAGGAGCACGTCGCTGCCGACGGGATGGATCGCCCGGTCCGTCAGCTCGATCCCGTGGACGACCTCGGTGATGCCGAGGTCTCCGACCGCCTCGGTCCCGCTTCCGATGAGGATCGGGGCGATCCCGACGATCACCCGGTCGGCCAGCCCCTCGAGCAGCAGCGACGTGATCACGCGCGCTCCGCCCTCGACCAGGAGCGTCTCGACGCCGAGGCGCCGAAGCTCGGCCAGGCCCTCCTCGAGCTCCACGCCGCGCGGCGCGGCCGGCACCTCGAGGACCACGACGCCGCGGCGACGGAGCGCGGCCGCCCGGCGCGAGTCCGGCGCGGGCCGGGTCAGGATCGCCGTTCGCACCGAGCCGTCCGCGACCCGGGCCGACAGGGGGATCGACAGGCGCGAGTCGAGGACCACCCGCAGCGGCGAGGCCCCGGGCACCAGCCGGACCGTGAGCTGGGGGTCGTCCCTCCGGACGGTCCCCGAGCCGACCAGCACCGCGTCGCACGCCGCCCGCAACGCGTGGGACACGCGCCGCTCGGCCTCCCCGCTGATCCACTTGGAGTCGCCCGCGGAGGTCGCGATCCGCCCGTCCAGGCTCTGGGCGTACTTGAGGACGACGTACGGCCTGGTGGGCCGCGGCCGGACCGGTCCCAGCAGGTCGCTGACGTCGATGGCCGGCGACCCCGGGACGGGGAGGGGGACGCCGTCCGGCGACAGGTGGCCCAGGCGCTGGCGCTTGGTGCGCAGGTAGGCGACGTTCCGGGCGTGGGGCGCGGTCCGGATCGGGAGGACCGCCTCGACCGTGAGGCCCGCCGCCCGGAGCCCCCGGGCCTTCTCCGGATTGTTCGTCAGGAGGCGGACCGACCGGATGCCGGCCGCGGACAGGACCGCGCCGACCTCGACGTGGTCGCGCCCGTCGACGGGGAGGCCGAGGTGTCGGTTGGCCTCGACGGTGTCCATGCCGGCGTCCTGGAGCATGTAGGCCCGGAGCTTGTTCACCAGCCCGATGCCGCGTCCCTCGTGCCCCGTGGCGTAGACCAGGACCCCGCGGCCCTCGGCGGCGATGGTCCCGAGCGCCAGGCGGAGCTGGATGCCGCAGTCGCAGCGCAGCGATCCGAGGGCGTCGCCCGTGAGGCACTCCGAATGGAGACGCGTGAGGATCGATCGCCCGTCTCCCAGGTCCCCCCGCCCCATCAGCAGGTAGACGCGCCCGGACGGGGCCTCGAACGCGCGGAGCCCGAACTCGCCGGCCGAGGTGCCGATCGGCAGGCTGGCCACTTCCCTGGGAGCGTCCACCGGCCGCTTCCTTCCCTGGCGCCGAAGGGGGCAAACGGTTTGCCGCATGGGGCCCCGGGTATCAGCCGAGCGGTGGAAGCAGCCCGGGTCTACCTGGAGCAGGCGTCCTCCGCGCGGTACGGGGAGCACTGGTCGGGCCCCCCGGAGATGGTGGAGCGGCTGTCGTCGATCATGGGGACGGCGTCCTCCGACGT
>DASZZY010000125.1:0-3780 GCA_036260395.1 Actinomycetota bacterium | reverse complement strand
GCCGATCGACAACCGGATCATGAATCGATCGAGCTGGGCCTCGGGCAGGGGATAGGTGCCCTCGTGCTCGATGGGGTTCTGGGTGGCGATGACCATGAACGGCACGCCCAGCTCGTAGCTGACGCCGTCCACCGTGACCTGACGCTCCTCCATGCTCTCCAGCAGGGCGGACTGGGTCTTCGGGCTGGCCCGATTGATCTCGTCACCGAGGACGATGTTCGCGAACACGGCCCCGGGCTTGAACTCGAAGTCGCCGCGCTCCTGGTTGTAGACGTTCACGCCGGTGATGTCGGTCGGCAGGAGGTCGGGGGTGAACTGGATGCGGCGGAACGAGCAGTCCACGGACCGGGCGATGGCCTTGGCCAGCATGGTCTTCCCGACGCCCGGGACGTCCTCGATGAGGAGGTGGCCCTCGGCCACCAGGGCCACGAGCGCCAGCCGGATCTCGTCCGACTTCCCCTGGATCACCCGCTCCACCGCGGAGTGGATGGCCCCGAAGGCGGCCGTGAACCAGCCCCAGTCGGCCGAAGTTCTACGTTCGTCCACCGCCCCTCCTTGGACGCGTCCAGCGCCGGGCTGGTTCGGAGCCCTATCTTACGTTCGCCCGGATCCAGGGCGTCCGGCCGTCGGCTATCATCGCGCCGCCATGCCCGCCCCGAAGCTCCTGATCGAGCGCCGCGCGGCGGTGACGGTCCTCACGATCAACCGCCCCGAGGTCCGCAACTGCGTCGATGCCGAGACGGCGGACCTCCTCACCGACGCGATCGAGGACTTCGCCGCTGGCGACGATCGGGTGCTGGTCGTGACGGGGACCGGCGACCGGGCGTTCTGCGCGGGGGCCGATCTCAAGGCGGTCGAGGGCCTGATGCGCCGGCCGGGGGCCGCGCGGACCGGGCCGCTCGGGTTCTCGGGGCTGGACCCCGGGAAGCCGACGATCGCCGCGGTCGAGGGCTACTGCGTCGGGGGCGGCTTGGAGCTCGCGTGCTGGTGCGACTTCCGCGTGGCCGGCGAGGGGGCGGTGTTCGGCGCGCTCAATCGCCGCGTCGGCGTCCCGTGGGTCGACGGGGGGACCCAGCGGCTCCCGAGGACGGTCGGCATGGGGAACGCGCTCTACCTGATCGAGACCGGCGAGCGCATCGACGCGCGCCGGGGCCTGGAGATCGGGCTCGTCCAGGAGGTCGTCCCGGCGGGGTCGGCGCTTGGCCGCGCCGTTGAGCTCGCCGAACGGATCGCCGCCTGGCCCCAGGTCAGCCTCCGGAGCGACCGCCGGGCGACATCGGGGTCGTGGGGCCGGACGCTCGGCGAGGGCCTGGCGTTCGAGGCCGAGATCGGCCGCGCCGCGGCGCTCGACGAGGAGCTCACCGAGGGCGCGAGGACGTTCGTGGAACGCGGCGCGGCGGGGGAGAGCGGGGAAGGCGGCGCGGCCGACGCCCTTCATCCATAGGACGCCCCGCGCGGCCCAAACGTCTCGGGCGTCCGTCATCCTTCGGGCCCCGGCGCTTTGCGAGCGCCGCCGTCCCCACCGCAGATTACACGCCTGTGATTCGCCCGAGTCAAGCACCCTCGGCGGAACGGCGCAGGCCCGTCCGTATAATGGCTCTGTCCGGAAGGACGGTGGTTCGTTGGGGAGATCGCTCGTTCTGAACGCGTCGTTCGAGCCGCTCGCGGTGGTGGCCGCGAGGCGGGCGGTCGTCCTCGTCCTCAAGGAGAAGGCGCAGATCGTCGAGTCGAACGGCGCGGTCTTCCGGTCCCAGCGGCTCCAGATCCCGGCGCCGTCGGTCGTGCGGCTCAACTACTTCGTGCGGGTGCCGTTCCGGGCCCGGGCCTCGCTGACGCGTCGCGCGGTGTTCGCCCGCGACGAGTGGACGTGCCAGTACTGCGGCTCGACCGCTGAGAACGTCGACCACGTGATCCCCCGCTCGCGCGGCGGCGAGCACGTCTGGGAGAACGTCGTCGCCGCCTGCCGGCGCTGCAACTCGCGGAAGGAGAACCGCCTCCCGCACCAGGCGGGGTTGACGCTGCGCCGCGAGCCCTTCGCGCCGCGCGACGGCTTCCGGCTCTCGCTCGGGCGGCTCGAGCCCGAGTGGGAGCGCTACCTGAACGGGGCGCCGGCCCCGGCGTAGCGCCCAGGGCCGGCTCTCGCCGGGCCCGTCTCCGCGCTCTCCCGCCCCGCGCTCCAGGCCCTCGCCGGCGGGCTCCGTCCCGAGTTCTTCGCCACGTGACTTGACCGGGTGGAGTAACAGTGGCATAACTGTGGAGCTCGGGCGGAGGAGAGGAGGGGAAGGCGTGGCCGAGCTGCTCGGCGAGCACCACTATCAGATGGACCCCAAGGGGCGGATCTCGCTCCCGGTGAAGTTCCGGGACGCGTTCGCCGAGGGCGTCTACCTGACGCTGGGCCAGGACGAGTGCCTGTACGCCTTCCCGCTCGAGCAGTGGCAGCGGGCCAGGGACGAGGTCGAGGCCAGGACGATCGCCGAGCCGAGGAACCGGGCGTACGCGCGCGTGTTCTTCGGGAACGCCGAGCGGATGGACCTGGACCCGCAGGGACGCCTGGTCGTCCCCCGGAAGCTCCGCGAGAAGGTCCGGCTGGGCCGGGAGGTGGCCGTGGTCGGGGTCGCGGACCGGCTGGAGATCTGGCCGCGCGACGTGTGGGAGCGGTACACGCAGACGCACGAGGGCTCGTACGCCTCGGGATCCCTCCGGCCGGAGGGGGCCTGAGCGAGCGAGGGGAGGAGGAGCCATGGGACTCGGACGGGAGATCGCGCAGAGCCTCTACCTCTTCGGGCTGATGGCCGTCGTCACCGGCTCCGTCCTCGGGATGGGGCTGCTGGCCATCCGGGTGCTTGGCTGAGACCGTCCACGAGCCGGTCCTGGTCCGGGAGGTCGTGGAGCTGATCGGGGGAGCGGGCACGGTCGTCGACCTGACGGTCGGCGCCGGGGGCCACGCGGCCGCGCTGCTCGAGGCCGGCGTCGAGCGGGTGGTCGGCGTCGACCGGGACCCCGAGGCGCTCCGGGCGGCCTCCGCGCGCCTGGCGCGGTTCGGCGAGCGGTTCCGTCCGGTCGCCGCGCGCTTCTCCGAGGTCGAGCGGGCGGCCGCCGAGGCGGGCGCCGAGCGCCTCGACGGCGTCCTGTACGACCTGGGGGTGTCCTCCCTCCACCTCGACCGGCCGGAGCGCGGGTTCTCCTACCGGGCCGAGGGGCCCCTCGACATGCGGATGGGCCCCGACGGGCCCACGGCCGCCGACATCGTCAACACCTACCAGGAGGACGACCTGGTCCGGGTGATCGGGACGCTGGGCGAGGAGCGCTTCGCCCGGCGCATCGCCCGGGCCATCGTGCGGGCCCGGACCCGGGCCCCGCTGCGGACCACCCGCGAGCTGGCGGCGGTAGTCGCGGCTGCCGTCCCCCGGCGTCGCGGGGGACCCCATCCGGCCCGCCGGACGTTCCAGGCGATCCGGATGGAGGTCAACCGGGAGCTCGAGGAGCTGACGGCCTCCCTTCCCCGGGCTGCTCAGCTCCTCGCTCCCGGCGGCCGGCTGGTGGCGATCTCGTACCACTCGCTCGAGGACCGCATCGTGAAGCGGTTCCTCCGCGACGACGACCGGCTCGAGGTATTGACGCCCAAGCCGGTCCGCCCCGGCCCGGGCGAGGTCGGCGCCAACCCGCGGGCTCGAAGCGCCCGGCTGCGGGCGGCCAGCCGGAGGGCCGCGTAGTGGCCGTCCCGGCCACCCGCCTGCCTGCCCGTCGCGGGACGGGGTCCGCGGCGCCCCGGGCCGCCCC
>DASZZY010000124.1:0-6299 GCA_036260395.1 Actinomycetota bacterium | reverse complement strand
GGGGGGCGGGGGTCCACCCCCGGGGGAGTGCGGCCCGCAGCTCGGAGGCCCAGGCGGGAGCGGCGCCCGGCGCGTCCGCGCCCGGCGCGGCGGGGGCGCCGGCGGCCGGGACGGCGCCGCCCGGGGGGGCTTCGGCCGGCGGATCGCGGGCGTCCGCCAACGTCGTCCCGCACGACCGGCAGAACCGCGCCCCGGGCGGGTTCCCCGTCCCGCACCGGGGACAGGTCACGACAGGGCGGCCTGGACCAGCTCGGCGACCTCGGTGGGGTTCCGGCCGACGCGTACCCCGACGGCCTCCAACGCCTCGGCCTTGGCCTGCGCGGTGCCCCGGGAGCCGGTGATGATCGCGCCGGCGTGGCCCATCCGCTTCCCCGGCGGCGCGGTGAACCCCGCCACGTAGCCGACCACCGGCTTCGACACGCTGGCCGAGATGAACTCCGCGGCCCGCTCCTCGTCGTCGCCGCCGATCTCGCCGATCATGACGACGGCCCGGGTCTCCTCGTCGGCCTCGAACCGGCCGAGGACGTCCACGAAGTTCGAGCCGATGATGGGGTCGCCGCCGATCCCGATGCACGTGGACTGGCCGATCCCGCGCTGGGTGAGCTCGTTCATGATCTGGTAGGTGAGCGTCCCCGACCGCGAGACCAGCCCCACCGGGCCGTCGACGCAGATCTCCCCCGGGATGATCCCCATGTTGGCCTTCCCCGGCGAGATGAGGCCCGGGCAGTTGGGGCCGATGAGCGTGTGGCCCTTCCCCAGCAGGTAGTTGTAGACACGGGCCATGTCGAGGACGGGGATGCCCTCGGTGATGCAGACGATCAGCGGCACGCCGGCGTCGGCGGCCTCCAGGATCGCGTCGGCGGCGAACCGGGCCGGGACGAAGATCAGCGAGGCGTCGGCGCCCGTCTCGGCCACGGCCTCGGCGACCGTGTCGAACACCGGGACGCCGTCGACGGACTGGCCGGCCCGCCCGGGCGTGACGCCGGCGACGACCCGCGTGCCGTAGGCCTTGTTCCGCAGGGCATGGAACGACCCTTCGCGCCCCGTGATCCCCTGGACGACCACGCGGGTGTCGCGGTCGAGCAGGACGGCCATCAGCGCACCTCGGCCCGGGCCAGCTCCACCGCCCGCCGGGCCGCCTCGAGCATCGTGGCGGCCGGGACGATCCGCTCGTGACGGGCCTCGGCCAGGATCCGGCGGCCCTCCTCGGCGTTGGTGCCGTCGAGGCGGACCACGATCGGCACGCGGGCCTCCACCCGCTGGAGCGCCTCGAGGATCCCCTCGGCCACCAGGTCGCACCGCGTGATCCCCCCGAAGATGTTCACGAGCACCGAGCCGACCTCGGGGTCGGAGAGGATGACCTCCAGCGAGGTGGCCATCAGGTCGGCGCCGGCACCGCCGCCGACGTCCAGGAAGTTGGCCGCCGCGCCGCCCGCCTGCTGGACGACGTCGAGGGTCGACATCACGAGGCCGGCGCCGTTGCCGATGATCCCGACCTCGCCCTCCAGCTTCACGTACTGGAGGCCCTTCTCCTTGGCTCTGGCCTCGGTCGGCTCCAGGTGGAACGCCCCCTGGTACTCCGCCAGGTCGGGGCGCCGGAACAGCGCGCTGTCGTCGATCGTCACCTTGGCGTCGAGCGGGACGACGCGGCCATCCGCCAGCAGCGCCAGCGGGTTGACCTCCACCAGCGTGGCGTCCACGGCCGGCAGGAGGTTCCAGAGCTTGGCCAGGAGCTCGGCGGCCCCCGCCCGGGCCTCCTCGGGGAACCCCCCCACCAGCCAGCGGGCCTGGTAGCTCTTCAGCCCCAGGATGGGGTCGATCGCCGCGCGGCGGATGGCCTCTGGGTGCGAGGCGGCGACCTCCTCGATGTCGACGCCGCCCTCGCTCGAGGTCATGGCCACGTACCGCTTCACCGAGCGGTCGAGCGTGATGGCCAGGTAGAACTCCTGCCGGATCTCCACCAGGCCCTCCACCAGGACCCGGGTCACCGGCATGCCCTTGAACCCCTCCGCGAGCATCCGCCGGGCCGCCTCCGCCGCCTCCTCGGGATCCTTGGCCAGGACGATGCCGCCGCCCTTGCCGCGGCCGCCGATCTGCACCTGGACCTTGACGACCGCCCTGCCCCCCAGCCGCTGGGCGGCGGCCCGGGCCTCCTCCGGCGACCCGGCGACCTCCCGGTCCACGAGCGCGATCCCGTGCCGCTCGAACAGCTCCTTCCCCTGGTGCTCGAACAGGTCCATCAGGTGGTCGCCCGCTGCCCGGACAGCCGACCTCGGAGCCACTCGACGATCTCGGACGTCGTGGCCCCCGGCGTGAAGATCTCCTCGATCCCCCGCTCCTTCAGGAGCGGGATGTCCTCCTTGGGGATGATCCCGCCGCCGAACACCACGATGTCCGCGGCGCCGCGCTCGCGGAGCAGCTCCACGACCCGGGGGAACAGCGTCATGTGGGCGCCCGAATGGATCGACAGCCCCACGGCGTCGGCGTCCTCCTGGATGACCGCCTCCACGATCTGCTCGGGCGTCTGGTGCAGGCCGGTGTAGATGACCTCGTACCCGGCATCGCGCAGCGCCCGGGACACCACTTTGGCGCCCCGGTCGTGCCCGTCCAGGCCGGGCTTCGCCACGACGATCCGATGCTTGTCGGGCATGATCCGCGGGCGGCACTATAGCGAATCGCCCCCTCGCTCCGGCGTTTGACCGCGCAGCGACGGGGAATCACATCGGTGTGAGCCAGCAGAACCCCAAGCGCGACGGCGACGGCGCGAACGAGCGCGGCCGCGACTCGAACCTCGAGAAGGACCCGGCCGACTGGGTGACCCGCGACGAGCCGATGACCGGGGCCCAGGCCTCGTACCTGAAGACGCTGTCCGAGGAGGCCGGCGAGCCGTTCGACGAGGGGCTCACCAAGGCCGAGGCCTCGCGCCGGATCGACGAGCTCCAGGCCAGGACCGGCCGCGGCGCCTGAGGGCGCCACGTCGCGGGCGCCTGAGGTCGCGTGGCGGCAGCGCCGGAGGCCCGCGTGGCGGCAGCGCCGGAGGCCCGCGTGGTGGCCGCGGGCGCCGACCCGCATAATTGGGTGCCCGTGAGCGTCCGTCGCATCCATTTCCGCCCGCCCGGCCTCAAGGCCGGATCGAGGATCGGGCCACTGGGCCCGTTCCGCGGCACGCTGGGCATCCACTGGGTGATCGGTTCGATCGTCGTCGGCCTGCTGATCCTGTTCGCGGTCACGTGGGGACTCTTCCACGCCGGCCGCCCGACGGACCCGTTCCGAGTGGTCGGGACGGTGGACCGGCTGCCGGCCGCGACCGCCAGGGAGGTCCTCGGCGGGGTGTTCCTGGGCCGGACCGCCTCCGGGCAGGTCTTCGCGGTGGCCGAGCCGGCGAACTGTCCGCTGGAGGTCGACGGCGCGGCGTACGTGGACTGCCTGGGCCTCGAGTACCAGCTCGACGGTCGCCCGGTGAAGCGCGGGCAGCCGCTGATCCGGCTGCCGCTCCAGGTCTACCGCGGCGAGATATTCGTCGACCCCACCGGCTAGCGACCCCCCGAGGGGCACGCCGGGCGGCTCCCCCTATCCGACCCGCCGAAGGGGGGCGAAGGCCAGGAGGAGGCGCTTCTCGCCCTCGTCCTCGAACATCACCACGGCCTCGGCGTCGTGCCCTCGACCCGAGACGGTGATCACCACGCCCTCGCCGAAGCGGTCGTGCACGACGGTGTCCCCCGCCGACACGTCCGGGCCGGCGACGAGCCCGCCGTCCCCCGAGACGTCGCGTTGCTCCTCGCGCTCCAGGTCCTGGACGAGCTCGGCCGGGACCTCGGCCAGGAACCGCGACGGCGGGTTGTAGGAGGACGCGCCGAACAGCGAGCGGCTCCAGGCGTGGGTGAGGTACAGCCGCCGGCGCGCCCGGGTGATCCCCACGTACGCCAGCCGGCGCTCCTCCTCGAGCTCCTGGGCGTCGGTCATCGAGCGGTGGTGGGGGAAGACGCCGTCCTCCATCCCGACGATGAACACCACCTCGAACTCCAGCCCCTTCGCGTTGTGAAGGGTCATGAGGGTGACCGTCGAGGCCGCCTCGTCGTACTCGTCCTGCTCGGTCACCAGCGCGACCTGCTCCAGGAACTCGGGGAGCCCCGCGTCCTCGAACCGGGCCTCGAACTCGGCGCCGACCCCGACGAGCTCCCGGAGGTTCTCCTTGCGGCTCTCGGCCTCGACCGTCCGCTCGGCGTCGAGCTCCACGTAGTAGCCGGATTCCGTGAACGCGGCCTCGATCAGGCGGGACGGTCGCGCCGCTTCGGCGGCCAGCGCCAGCAGCCGGTCCATCACCTCCACGAACCCCGCGACCGCCCCCCGGGCCCGCGGCGACAGCACCGCCACCTCCTCGGCCCGGCGGCAGGCCTCGAGGAGCGTGATGCCCTCCTCGCGGGCGAAGCCCTCCAGGGCGGCCACCGTCTGGTCGCCGATCCCCCGCTTCGGCGTGTTGATCACCCGGCGGAGCGAGACCTGGTCCTGGGCGTTGACCAGGACCCGCAGGTACGCGAGCGTGTCCTTGATCTCCTTCCGCTCGTAGAACCGGACGCCGCCCACCACCCGGTAGGGGACGCCGGCCTTCATGAAGATCTCCTCGAGCACGCGGGACTGCGCGTTCGTCCGGTAGAAGACGGCCACGTCCCCGTAGGCCACCTCGCCCTCATCGTTCACCAGCCGCTCGACCTCCTGGGCCACGAACCAGGCCTCGTCGTGCTCGTCCTCGGCGCGGAACCTGACCACGGGGTGGCCCCCCTCGGCCTCGGTCCACAGGTTCTTCGGCTTGCGCTGGACGTTGTGCTCGATCAGCGAGTTGGCCACCTCGAGGATCGTCCGCGTGGAGCGGTAGTTCTGGTCGAGGATGAACTCCTGAGCGTCGGGGAAGTCGTGCTCGAAGTCCAGGAGGTTCTGGATCGTCGCGCCGCGCCACGAGTAGATCCCCTGGTCGGCGTCGCCCACCACGCACACGTTGCGGTGCTTGGAGGCCAGGAGGTTCACCAGGTGGTACTGGGCGCGGTTCGTGTCCTGGTACTCGTCGATCAGGATGTACCGGAACCGCTCTTGGTAGTGCTCGAGAACCTCGGGATGATCGCGAAACAGGCGGACGGTGCGGAGGATCAGGTCGTCGAAGTCGACGGCCCCCGCGGCCTGGAGGCGCCGCTCGTACGCCGCGTAGAGGTCGGCGATCATCCCCTCGTACCAGTTGCCGGCGGCCCCGGCGACGTCGCGGGCCGTGAGCAGGTCGTCCTTGGCCCGGCTGATCGCCGCGCGCACCGCCCGCGGCGGGAACCGCTTCTCGTCGACGCCGGCGTCGCCCAGGCACATCTTGAGGACCCGCTCGGAGTCGGCCTCGTCGTAGATCGTGAAGTGCGATGGCAGGCCGAGCAGGGCGTGCTCTCGGCGGAGGATCCGGGCGCACGCGGAGTGGAACGTCAGGATCCACATCCCCCGGCGGACCGGCCCGCCGACCAGGCCCTCGACGCGGTCGGCCATCTCCTGGGCGGCCTTGTTCGTGAACGTGATGGCCAGGACCTGCTGGGGCCGGACCCCGCGCTCGCGGATGAGGTAGGCGATCCGGTGGGTGAGGATCCGGGTCTTCCCCGAGCCGGCGCCGGCCACGATCAGGACCGGCCCGTCGGTGTGGAGGACGGCCTCGCGCTGCACCGGGTTGAGGGGCGCGAGGAGGGGGGATTCCACGGCCCGATTATAGGAGCCGGGTCCCTCCGCTCCTCCGGTGTTTGGACGCACGGGGCGAGGAAACAACAGCCCCGGAGGTGAGGCCATGGACCGCGGGAGCGACAAGCAGGCCCCCCGCATGGACGACGAGCTGAAGCGCGAGAGCGAGTCGTTCGAGCGCGGCGCGCCGGTGGAGTCCCGCGTCGAGGAGCACCGCATCGTCGAATCGGCCTCCGAGGCGCCCGACGAGGGAGGGCTCGACGAGGCGCGCTCCCGCGGCGAGGTCGGCCGGTTCCTCGACCCCTCGACGTTCCCCGCCGACCGCGCCGCGATCCTCGACCGGGCGCGTCAGGCCGGGGCCACCGACACTGTCCTCAACCAGCTCGACGGGCTGCCCGAGGGCGTGACGTTCGGCTCGGTCGACGAGGTCTGGGAGCACCTCGGGCGCCCGGAGGGCTGACCCGGGCCACCGGAGGCGCCGGCAGGGCGGGCGCAGCCATACTGCCGTCCATGCGGGCGCCGGGCCGAATGCTGACCTCCCGCCCGATGATCGGCGCCCTGGCGGTCGGGGCGGGCGCCGGGTTCCTCTCGGGGCTGTT
>DASZZY010000123.1:0-15486 GCA_036260395.1 Actinomycetota bacterium | reverse complement strand
CCGGGGGATCGCGTATCGGCGCAGGGTGGCGACGTCCCGGTCGATGCCGATCCACGACCGGCCGACGGCGCCGGCCGCGGCCGCCGAGGTGCCGGACCCCAGGAACGGATCGAGCACGACGTCGCCGGGGTCGGTGGTCGTGGCGACGATCCGGCGGAGCAGCCGGACCGGTTTGGGGTGCGGGAACGGCGCCACGCCGGCAGCGACCTCGGCGACCTCTCGCAGCCCCTCGTCGCGGAAGCCGCACGTCCGCCCGTCCCACTCCCCGCGACACGCGGTCGCCGCGCGGCCCGCGAACAGCAGCGCGTCTCCCTCGGCCCCGGGATCCCGCTCCCACGCCGCCTCGACGACGGGCGTCCCGAACGCGTCCCTAACCAACCCGCGGCACAGCGGCGCCAGCCGGCGGTCGACGTGGAGGCAGACGGTCCCCCGACGGTCGAGGATCCTCGCCGCGGCCCCGAGGCACGTCGCCATCATGCGCTCCCACGCCCGGGCCGCGGCGGGCGGCTCCAGCGAGGGGAAGGCATCGCCCGGCTCGAAGGGGGGATCGAGGTACGACAGCCGGACGGGGCCCTCCGGCGCCCCCACGAGCCGACCTCGGGCCAGCCCGGCCAGGACCGTCTCCGCGCGTCCGACGACGATGAGGCCGGTGGCCTCGGCCGCGCGCCGGCGGACGCCCATGAGGCATCCTTACCCTTCCGCCGCCGTTTGAGCGCGAACGGCGATGGGTACGCGCCACGCGATGCCCCTCGGGTACATGCTCTCCTGCGAGGAGCACGGGCCCAACGAGCTGGTCCGATACGCCCGGCGCGCCGAGGAGGTGGGCTTCGCCTACGGGCTGATCTCGGATCACTATCACCCGTGGATCGGCCGGCAGGGGAACAGCCCGTTCGTGTGGGGGGTGATCGGCGGCATCGCCCGGGAGACCTCGCGCATCCGGATCGGGACCGGCGTCACGTGTCCGACGATCCGGATCCACCCCGCGATCATCGCGCAGGCCGCGGCGACCGCGGCGGTGATGCTGGACGGCCGGTTCTTCCTCGGCGTCGGGAGCGGCGAGTACCTCAACGAGCACGTCCTCGGCGACGCCTGGCCGTCGGTGCGGCGCCGGCACGAGATGCTCGAGGAGGCCATCGAGATCATCCGCCGCCTGTGGGAAGGCGGGCTCCAGACGTTCCACGGGCGCTTCTACACGGTGGAGAATGCGCGGCTGTTCACGCTTCCCGACCGTCCACCGCCGATCTACATGTCGGCGCACGCCGAGAGGGCGCTCCGGCTGGCGGGGCGGGCGGCCGACGGGCTGATCGGCGTGGTGGCCACCACGGAGTCGGTGGGCCACTTCGAGGAGGCCGGCGGCCGCGGCAAGCCGAAGCTCGGTCAGATCAAGGTCTGCTACGCCGAGGACGAGGCGTCGGCGCGGCGGACCGCCGTGGAGTGGTGGCCGAACATCGCCCTCGGCGGTCAGCTGGGACAGGACCTGGCGCTCCCCTCCCACTACGAGGCGGCCACCCGGTGGGTCACCGAAGCCGTGATCGTGAAACGCGTCCCGTGCGGGCCGGACCCCGAGCGGCACCTCGCCCTCATCCGGCAATACCTGGATGCCGGGTACGACCACGTCACCGTCCACCAGATCGGCCCCGACCAGGAGGGGTTCTTCCGCTTCTACGCGGACCGGATCCTGCCGAGCCTCTGAGCGGCCCGGCCCCGGGCCCCGACGGGGCCGGACGCACGCGGCGGAGGTCGGTTCCGCCCGTGTCCATGCGATCCCCGCGCGCTTGCTCGCCCAGGACCGTCCCCACGGCGGCGAGCACCTCGTCCACCGACAGCCGATGGGCGCACCGGAAGTCGATCGGGCACTCGAGCAGCCCGCACGGCCGGCAGTCGACCGATGCGGACAGCGCGGCGTGGCGGCGGCGGTCGAGCGGGGCCCACCGCCGCGGATCGCCGGCGAAGAACAGCGTCACGCTCGGGATACCCAGCGCCGCGGCGAGCTGCGCCGGGCCGCTCTCGTTCCCGACCAGCACCGCGGCCCCGTCCAGGAGCGCGGCGAATCCGCCCAGCGACGTCCGGCCGCAGAGGTCGACGGCGGGCGCGCGCATGGCCCCGGCCACGGACCGGACCAGCCCCTCCTCGCCGCGCACGCCGGTGATCACCACGCCGAGGCCGCGGTCCGCGAGGTGGTCAGCGACGGCCGCGAACCGCTCCGGCGGCCACCTCCGGGACGCCGCGGTGGCGCCCGGGTGGACGACGGCATAGGGGCCGCGGACGCCCTGGCCCGCCAGGGCCGCGTCGGCTTCGGCCCGGTCCGCCGGGTACACCGGGAACTGCATCCGCTCGGAGCCGCCAGTCGCTCCCAGGGCCCGGACCAGCGCCAGGTGCCGGTGGACCTCGTGCAGGTGCTCCGGATATGCGACGTGGAGCCGGCGATCGACGGGCCGATAGGCGCCCGGCGTGTAGAACCCGCCGGTGAGGCGGGCGCCGAGCCGCTCGGTCACCTCGTTCGCCGCCGGGAGCGCCCCGTACATCTGCACGGCCAGGTCGAAGCGCCGGGCCCGCATGGCCTCGAAGAAGGGCTCGACGCCGTCGCGGTCCACGGGACGCTCCGGGATGCCCGGGTACCCCGGGAACGGGATGAGCTCGTCGACGGAGGCCGCCATCCGGTCGAGGACCGGCCGCATCTCCTCCCACGTGACCACCGCGACGTGGAGGTCCGGACGAGAGGACCGCAGCGCCCGCATCGCGGGGCCCGATGCCAGCAGGTCGCCCAGCCCCACCCGCAGCCGGACGAGCGCCACCGTACGGACCGACGGGTCGGCCAGCGGCGCCACGGCCCGACCCGAGATCGCCGCGTCCCTCATCGCGCCACCGACCGGAACAGGTCCACGAGCCGGGGGGCATGGGCGTCGAACGTGAAGTCCTCGCGCTGCGCCCACGTTGCCCGGCGAGCGGCCTCCAGGGCTCCCGGGTCGCCGAGCGTGGCGCAGAGGTCGTCGGTGTCCCGGTACAGCAACCCGATGCCGCGTTCGCGGACCAGGTCCTGCGTGGCCACCAGCGCCCCGGGCGTCTCCCGCTGGAGCAGGGGCAGCCCGGCCGCCACGAGCGCGGGGATCCTGCCGGGGAGGTTGAGATCGTCCCAGGTGGCCGCGGCCAGGTCGCCGCCGTTCTCGCTCCGGAAGCGGTGGAGCCAGGCGGCGTCGTACCGCGACAGGTCCCGCACCCATCCCCGCTGATCGACGTGGGGGTGGACGTGCACGCGGCCCGGCGAGGCGCGACGGGCCCGGCCCAGCCAGGAGCGCCACTCGCCCCCCGGGCCGGGGGCTCGGACGAGGCCGTGCAGGTGCAGGTGGACGCCCGCCTCCCCCAGTGCGCCCACCACCTCGGGATCCAGCCCGAGCGGGCGGCCGAGGACCACCGTGTGGACCTCCCCGTCCTCCTGGGACAGCCTCCTCGCGGGTCGGCCATCGAGCCACTCCCGCTTCACCAGCTCGCCGTCGAGGACCAGCGAACGGCCCGGCGCTCGGCAGGCGCCCGGGATGGCGGCCTCGATCCACTCCCGCTCCAGCGCGCTGGCATGGACGACGGCGTCCGCCCGGGACTCGATCTCGGCGAGCATCCCCCACGTTCCCCGGGCCGCGCACCGCTGGGGCGCCTCCTTGAAGTGCCACACGACGGGGATGCCGGTGTTCGCCGTCACCACCTCGTGGACGAGCGGGACCGCCCGCCACCCGAGGAGCGCGTAGATCACGTCGGGGCGGATCCGCCGCACGTCGTCGCGCCAGGCCCGCCGGCGGAGGTCCGCGACATGGGCGAAGGGGAGCGGGCCCACCGTCTGGGGCCCCAGGGGGTCGTCGATCCACAGCCCGAACAGGCGGTGCCCGAGCTCCTCGAACGCCAGGATGCGCTCGGGGTGGAACCCCAGCTCGCCGACCAGGAGGATGCGGAGGCCGCCCGCACCGGTGGGGGGCGGGCGGGAGCGGAACCGCGCGTACAGCGCCTCCTCGTCGACCGGCCAGCCGTCGCTGGAGTGGAACCGGAGCGGGGTCCGCACGCCATACCGCGCCCGGAACGTGTTCAGCCCGCCGTCGAGCGACTCCCGGATGGCCCGGGTGCGCTGGCCGGCATGCTGGCTCCATTCGCAGGTCACCCGCCCGGTCCTCACCACGGGGCCTCGCCGCGCCAGCCGCGACCAGAAGAGGCGGTCGAGGTCGTCGGACTCGAGGACGCGGCGCTCGATCCACCGGTCGGCGGTCCGCCGATGGAGGACCTGCGCGAGCTGCAGCGGGAACCCCTCCGGCGCCCCGAGCGACGATCGCCCCCCGTAGCGGACGCCGGAGACCGCCATGGCTGCCGGTCGCGAGCCGGCCGCCTCGAGCAGCGATGCCAGATGCTCGGGGTCGTACACGTCGTCGGAGGGCAGGTAGGCGACGAACGGCGCGGTGGCGTGCCGGAGGCCCGTGTTGGCCGCCGCTCCCAGCCCCTGGTTCTCCCGGAGGCGGACGTAGCGGACGCGGGGGTCCCGCAGGAAGCGTGCCGCCACCGCCGCGGTCTCGTCCGGCGATCCGTCGTCGACGATCGTGAGCGTCCACGCGGAGAGCGTCTGGCGCATCAGGCTCGCGACGGCCCGGGGGAGGAGTTCCGCCTGACGGAACGTCGGCATGATCACCGACACGACGGGCGCCGCGGCGCTCACTCCGAGCCGGCCGTCGCCAGCGCCGCGTAGAGGTCCGCGGCGTGGCGGGCGCCCCGTGCGTCGTGGACCCGGAGGACTCGCGCGCCTCGCTCGACCCCGTAGCTACAGGCCGCGACGGTGGCGAACGTCCGCTGTTCGACCTCCAGCCCCAGCGCCCGCCCCAGGAAGATCTTGTTGGACGCCCCGAGGAGCAGCGGGTAGCCCAGCGCCGCGAACCGGTCGAACGCCGCCAGCAGCTCCAGCGACTGCCGCCACGTCTTGCCGAGATCGAGCCCGGGATCGACGATCACGCGGTCCGGCGCGACGCCGGCTTCCTCGGCCCGCCGCCCGAGGCCCGCGACCGCCTCGACGACATCCTCCACGACGTCGCGGTACTCGGGCTCGGGGTCCGGGACCCCCGGGGGCAGCCGGGTGTGGGTGGCGACCACGGCGGCCCCGGCGGCGGCGGCCGCGGGGAGGTAACCCGGGTCCGTGAACCCGCTCATGTCGTTGCCGATGACCGCGCCGACCCCGAAGGCCGCGCGGGCCACCGACGAGCGGCGGGTATCGACGCCCAGCGCCACGTCGAACCTGGCCGCCAGCTCCGACAGCGTCGAGGCGGCCAGGTCGATCTCCTCCTGCTCCGGCACGTCGTAGACGCCCACGCCGGCGGCCCGGGCGCCGACCTCCAGGACGTCGGCGCCGTCGTCGACGAGGCGCTCGGCGTGGCGGAGGAGGGCGTCGAGCTCGAAGTAGGCGTCGCCGTCGTAGAAGGAATCGCGGGTCCGGTTGAGGATCCCCACCACCACGGCCCGATGCGAGATGTCGTACCCCCGGTCGCCGAGCCGGAGCACGGCGGCCCGGGAGGAGGCCGCGCCGGCCTCCGATCGAGCGGGCTCAGGCGGCAACGGCCTCATCGTAGGTGTCGAGGAGGGCGCTGAGGTAGCGCCCCGGGTCGTTCCGCCGCCGGACGCGCTCCCGTCCTCGGCGCCCGAGCTCCGCGGCCCGGTGCGGCGAGCATCCGAGGTCGTTCAGGGCGGCGGCCAGGGCCGCCGCCTCCCCCCGGCGGACGAGCACGCCGGTCACCCCGTGCGCCACGAGCTCGGGGAGCGCCCCCGTCCGGCTAGCGACCACCGCCACTCCGGAGGCGGCCGCCTCGAGCACCGCCAGCGGCGCGTTCTCGAACCACAGCGACGGGACGACCGCCGCCGTGGCCCCCCGCAGCTCATCCGCGACGTCGGATCGAGCCACATGGCCTCGCAGCTCGACCGGGAGGCGCTCGGTGGTGACCCGCTCTCGGACGTGCCGCTCCAGGCGGCCGGTGCCACAGATCACCACCGTCGATCCCGGATCGAGCATCGAGCTGGCGTCGAGCAGGACGTCGAGCCCCTTCTGCTCGACCAGGCGACCGGCGAACAGGAACCGGGGGCGTTCGGGGAGCACGCGTCGGGACGTCGGCACGGCGACGGGGTTGGGGACCACGCGGATGCGCTCGGGTGGCAGCCCCGCCTCGGACATCACCCGTTGGAGGAACCGGCTCGGGGCGATGAGCACCCGCGGCACGCCGTACCGCCCGCGCCGGCGGTTCAGCCCGCACTCGGCGGCGGCGACGGCCGAGCGGATCACCGAGCCGCGGACGCACCGGTGAGCGACGGCGGGGAACGTGGAGCCGGCGGCCGGGCACCGGAGGCACGGACCGTCGCGAGCCAGCAGGTAGCCGTTCGGGCAGACCGCCCGGTAGTCGTGGAGCGTCATGACCACCGGGACGCCGAGCCGCGACAGGCCGTCGATCACCGAGAGCGTGAGTCCCTCGTAGGCGTTGTGCACGTGCGCCACATCGGGCGCGACGCGGCGGACCAGCCGTTCCACGGAGCGGCGGGCGGCGATCGAGTACACGCGCGGGCGGGACGGCGACTCGAGCCCGAAGGCGACCGGCTCGTGCCCGGCGCCCCGGAGGAGCCGCGCCGTCTCGCCGACCACGACCTCGGCGCCGCCCACGACCGGCGAGCCGTTGTTGACGAGGAGGACCCTCATCCGGCAGCCGCCGCCCGCCTCGACGGAGCGCCACGGACGCTCGCCTCGTACACCTCCAGCACCCGGTCGGCCAGCGAGTCCCAGTCGTGCGCCGCCGCGGTGGCCCGTCCGCCCCGCCGCAGGCGTCGCCGGAGCGCACCGTCGGCCACGACCCGGTCGATCGCCTCGGCCAGCGACGCTGTATCGTCCGAGTCCCACAGCAGCCCGTTCTCGCCGTGGCGCACCAGGAAGGGGATACCCCCGACGGCGCTGGCCACAACCGGGACGCCGGCCGCCATGGCCTCGACCAGGATCGAGCCGAGCTCCTCGTACACCGACGGGAGCACCAGCACGTCGGCGTTCGCCAGGTAGGAGGGGACGTCGCGGTGGTGGACGAATCCCGTGATCCGCACCCGGTCGGCGAGGCGGCGTGCCCGGATCCGGCGCTCGATGGCCGGGCGCTCGGGGCCGTCGCCGACGAGGAGCAGCGTGGCGGGCGATCGGAGGCGGGAGAACGCCTCCACGAGCCGCGCGACGCCCTTCTGGGCCGCGAGTCGCCCGGCGTAGAGCACCCGAGGACGCGGCGCATCCGGCACGGGATCCGGGTGAGGCGCCCCGAAGAGCCGCCGCTCGATCCCCGAGGGGATGACCGAGACGCCGCCCGGCCGCGCCCGCCGCACGAGCTCGGCGGTCGCCGCGGTCAGGCAGATGACGCCCGCCGCCCGCCGGACCCCCGCCCGCTCGAGCCGGCCGCCGATGGTTCGGAGCGCCAGCCCCCGGAGCCCTGACCCGACGAACGTGTGAGCGAGGCTGCAGTGGATCGTCATGATCATCGGCGCGGCGTGCGCCCGCATCGCCATCACCCCGAGCGGGACGACCGCCAGGTCCTCGCCGAGGTGGACGTGGACGAGGTCGACCGGCCGGGGGCGCCGGACCTCCGCCACGGCCGGCACCGAATAGAGCTGGCGGAGCCGGCGGATCGGCCACCCCAGCCGGATCACCTCGGCGGCTGCGCCCATCCGCTCCCGCCGCGGGGCACCGGCAGGACGGGCCGTGATCACCGTCTGGCGGACCCCCCTGCGATCCAGCGCCCTGGTGAGCGCGGCGGTGTGGTTCTGCATGCCGCCGATCGGATCGAACCGCGACACGTCCGCCAGGCGGAGCGTCCCCGGCGGCTCGAACACCGAGCAGATCCGCAGCACCGAAAGGGTGCCGGGTCCGTCCTGCCTCACCGGGTGGCCAGGCGGGAGAAGCCGGCGTGCAGCCGGTGGACCTGGAGCGGGGCGTCCCCCAGCATCCGTGCCTTCCGGCGCATCTCGGCGAGCAGCTCGCCGCTCGGTTCCCCGTAGATGTCGATGCTCGACAGGGTGAGCAGCTCCGAGAACCTCGGGAAGGCGGAGGCCGCCACCCGCATGTGGAACTCCATGGAGGCGGCGTCGGGATGAACCTGCAGGACGGAGACGCGGGAGGCGCTCTCGTCGAGGTACACGTGGTAGGCGATCGCCTCCGGTTCGTTCTCGTCGACGAAGGCGGCCAGGTCCTCCATCGCCGCCTTCAGGTCGCCGGCCCTTCCCCGGTGGATCCGGGAGGTGTCGAGGGAGATCAGTGGGTGGGGCACGGTGTCACCTCCTCGATCATCGCGGTGCCCGATCGTGGAGGGCAGCCTAGCCGGTTCGGTGGGCGATCCGCCTCGCCGCCGCGCTAGGAGGCGGCGGCGTCGGCCTGCCGCTCCTGGAGGTCCGGGATCCGCACTACGGCCACCGTCCCGCCGTGCGCGTGTGGGAGGAGGTCGACGCTACCACCGATGGTCTCCACCAGATGGCGGCTCACGAACAGCCCGATCCCCAGGCCTCCATGCCGCCGCGTGGTGGCGGCGTCCGCCTGGGTGAAGGGGTCGAACGCGCGCCGGAGGAACCTCGGATCCACCCCCGGCCCCCTGTCCTGAACGCGGACCTCGACGCCGTGCCCGTTCCGCGTGACGTCGATGGTGACCGGCTCGTCGGGCGGCGAGAACTTCAGCGCGTTCTCGATTAGGTGCCGGAGCGCCTGCTTCACGAGCTCGGGGTCCGACACGACGACGGCCCGCTCCGGCTCGCCGGCCAGCCGGACGCGCGACGCGGCACCGAGGCGCTCGAGGCCCCGGGCGATGTCGTCACAGACGGCGTGGACGTCCACCGGCCGGGAGCGGCCGCGGCGCCCCTCGACCGCCGTCAGGACCGCGATGACGATGTCCATGAGGCGCTCATTCGCCCGGTGGAGGCTCTCCAGCAGCGGACGCCCGGGCTCGGCCACCCACCCCTGCTGCTCCAGCGTCTTCGACACCCCCTGGACGACCGTGAGCGGGGTACGGAGCTCGTGCGAGATCGTCCCGATGAAGGCCGCCTTGCGGGACGCGAGGTCTCGCTCCTCCTGCGCCAGGGCGACCTCTCTCGCGAGCGATGTCCGCAACCGGACCACGATGGTGCCCATCACGAATCCGATCGCCAGGAAGAACGCGAGGCGGCCCGACCAGTCCAGGAGCTGCTGCGGCGTCCCAGTGGAGACGTCGAGCGGGAGCAGCGGGCCGGACAGGAGGCCGGCCACCACGGCGGTGATCGCGGCGCCGGGCCGGCCGAAACGGGCAGCGGCCACCAGGACCGGGACGTAGAACCAGTGCGGCGGGACCCGGCCGGCACCGCCGAGCAGGTAACTGACGAGCCACGAGGCCGCCAGCAGGACGGCCACGACGGCGACGGCTCGGCCGAGCGACGCCGCGCCCTGGGCCCGGACCGCGCTCGCCGCCCACCCGTCGATGCGGCTTGGCGGCAAGCGTCCGGGATCGGCCATACCCTCAAATCTCGGACGCGCGGCGAACCGGCTTGAGCCGGACGCTCGACACGTGGCATGCCGGGGCGAGGTCGGGGGTATCGACCGAGCCAGGAGCCGGAGCGCCCCCCTTGCCCGCCCTTCGGGCGGAGCCGGCGGAGCGCTGGGTTCCCCGAAGCTCCACGGATGGAGGGATCCCTTGGCATCGCTGGTGAAGGATCGGTCATGAGCCCGCAGCGTCGGATGACGCCTCAGGTCGCCGAGGAGCGGCCCGCGGCCCGGCTCACCCGGCCGCTGCGGGAGTTCATGGAGACCGAGGTCGCCGGCGGCGCGGTCCTGCTGGCGGCGGTGGTGATCGCCATCGTGTGGGCCAACTCTCCCTGGGCCCAGGCCTACGACGCCCTCTGGCAGGCGGAGGTCTCGATCGCCGTCGTCGGGCGGGAGCTCACCCAGGATCTCCGTCACTGGGTGAACGACGGGCTCATGGTGGTGTTCTTCTTCGTCGTGGGGCTGGAGATCAAACGGGAGCTGGCGGTCGGGGAGATGAGCACGTTCCGGCGCGCCGCTCTCCCGGCCATGGCGGCGCTCGGCGGCATGATCGTCCCCGCGGCGCTGTTCCTGGCGCTCAACCCCGGCGGCCAGGCGGCGCGGGGGTGGGGCATCCCCATGGCCACGGACATCGCGTTCGCGCTGGGGGCGCTGGCGCTGCTGGGCTCCGGGCTGCCCCAGACGCTCCGGGTGCTGCTCCTGAGCCTGGCGATCGTCGACGACGTCGGCGCCATCCTGGTCATCGCCATCTTCTACTCGGGCGGCGTCGAGTGGGGATGGCTGGCCACGGCGCTGGGCCTCCTCGGCGTCGTGGTGGCCGCCAGATCGCTCCGCGTCTGGTGGGTGCCCATCTACGTCGTGATCGGGACCGGCGTCTGGTTCGCCACGCTCCAATCCGGCGTGCACGCCACGATCGCCGGCGTGGCGCTGGGCCTGCTGGCTCCGGCCCGGCCCCTGAGCACCGAGGAGCTCCGACGCTCGCTGCTCCCGCAGCGGGAGGAACGGAACGACGCCGAGGAGATGAGCGCCGAGGAGGCCAGGCTGCACGGGGTCCGCGTCCAGGTGTCGGTCCCGGTGACGGACCGCCTGGAGCAGGCCCTCCACCCCTGGACGAGCTACGTGGTCCTGCCGGTCTTCGCGCTGGCCAACGCCGGCGTGCCTCTGTCGCTGGCCGACCTCGGCAACGCGGCCACCTCCATGCTGACGCTCGGGATCGTCGTCGGGCTGGTTGCGGGCAAGACGGTGGGGATCTCGGCGTTCTCGTGGCTGTCCGTCCGATTCGGGGCCGACCTCCCCGAGGGCATCGGGTGGCGGCACGTCGTGGGGCTGGGCGCCCTGGCGGGGATCGGGTTCACGATGTCGCTGTTCATCGGCGGGCTGGCGTTCCAGGACCCCCGGATGGCCAACGAGGCGAAGGCCGGGATCCTGGCAGGATCGCTGCTCGCCGCGTCCCTCGGCGCGATCATCCTGCGCTCGTCCTCGTCGGACAGGGGATGAGCGACGCGCCCCGGGCCTCGCCGACGGCGTCAGCGATGGACCGCCTGGTGGCCCGCGCCAGGTGCTCCGCGTCCAGCTCGATCGTCTCCCCGGCCCGGAAGATCACGTCGATGGGGACGTCGGGCTTGCCCGCCTTGTGGGTAGGTACCCGGGCGATGCTCCCCGTAACGAAGGACCAGGGTGAAGGAGCTCCGTCCGAGGATCGACGCCCGATCCGCTTCATGACGTTCAACGTCCGCTTCGACACCCCGCTCGATGCCCCGGGGGGGAACCGGTGGGCGGACCGCCTCGACTCGGTCGTCGAGACGATCCGAAGGGAGGCGCCCGACGTGCTCGGCGTGCAGGAGGCCCTCCGGACGCAGCTCGGCGACCTCACGTCGGCGTTTCCCGACTACCGGGCCGTCGGCAAGCCGCGCGAGGCAGGCGACGTCGGGGAGTACGTTCCGGTCTTCTTCGACCTCGGACGGTTCGACGCCGAGGACCACGGCGACTTCTGGCTGTCCCAGACGCCGGAGGTCGAGGGGTCCCGCGGATGGGATGCGGACAACCCCCGGCACTGCACGTTTGCCCGGCTGCGTGACCGGGACAGCGGCGCGCGGTTCGCCGTGTTCAACACCCACCTGGACCGATGGGGAGCGCTGGCCAGGCTGGAGGCGGCCCGCCTCATCGTGACGAGGATCTCGGTGGCCGCCGACCTGCCCGCCGTCGTGCTGGGCGACTTCAACGCCGAGGAGGGGTCCGAGCCCATGGCGGCGTTCGCCGCGGCGGGCCTCCGAGACACGTTCCGGGAGGCGCATCCGGACGCCGCGGACATCCAGACCGTGCACCATTACACCGCGCTGTCGGGGACGCGGAAGATCGACTACATCATGTGCGATCGGCGATGGCGGGTGGCGGCCGCCGGGATCGTCCGCGAGCCGGCCGCCGGCCGGCTGCCCTCGGACCACTTTCCGGTCGTCGCGGAGCTGGATCCGCTCCCCGCCGGCCGCCCCGTCTCCGGCGGACCACGGGATCGGCGCGCGGCCACCACGCCGGGCGCCGCGTCCCCCGAGCCGACCTGATGCGGCCGACGGCTACGACCCCGGCTCCCCGGCCGCGCTGCGCCTGAGGGCCTCCAGGTATCCGTCGAGCCGCTCCCAGGTCTCGGCCAGGCCGGCCTCCATGCCGGACCGCAGCATCCCGTCCCGGTCCTCGACGGAATCGAACACCGAGGTGCTCGTGACCGTCGTCACCCCATCGCGCTCCTCGAGGGTCAGCGTGTCGACCGAGACGTGCCCCGGTGCCCCGCCCCACTCGAACGTCCAGCTGATCCGCTCGGGGCGGACGATCTCCCGGTACTCGCCGCTGAAGACGTGCTGCTCACCCGGAGCCCGGTGCACGATCCGCCATGCGCCCCCGGGGCGGAAGTCCACCTCGCAGTCCGCGATCTCGTACTTGCGGGGGCCCCACCAGTGCCCGAGGTGCTCGCACGACGTGTGCGCCTCGAACACCAGGTCCCGCGGCGCGTCGAACGTCCGCGTGACGACGATCTCCCGATTCGACGGCGTCGTGACCATCAGCTTGCCGCTCTCACCCATCGGTGCCCTCCTTCCGTGGCGCCTGGAGCCTCTCCAGGTACTCGTCCAGCCGGTCGTAGGACTCCTCCCAGAACCGCCGGTAGCGGGCGGCCCACTCCGCGACCTCCTTCAGCGGCCCGGGCTGGAGCCGCGCGGGCCGCCGCTGGCGCTCCCGGCCGCGGGTCACGAGGCCGGCCCGCTCGAGGACCTTCAGGTGCTTCGAGACCGCCGGGAGCGTCATGTCGAACGGCTCCGCCAGCTCGCTGACGGACGCATCGCCCCTCGCCAGGCGCGCCACGATGGCCCGCCGCGTGGGGTCCGCGAGTGCCCCGAACGCCGCGTCCAGCCGCTCCGCCGTCTTCGTCATTAAACCTCCTGGTTCAATAACCTGCCGGTAAAATACTGCGCCCGACCCCAGCCGTCAAGTCGGCTCCGCCGCCGTCCGGGTATGTCGGCAAGGGCCGCGATCTGCTGGGCCGCCCACCAGTTGTCGCAACTCGTCGCTGGCGGACGGGCGGCGGCGATGAGTTTCGCCCGGTGCCGCGGTCTTCAAGGATGAGGAACGACCAAGGAGAAGCGATGGCGAGCGTGGCCGAGGGATCACGACATCGGTGGACGGATACGTCGCCGGCCCCGGGGCGGGCAAGCGGCTGTTCGAGGGCTTCGAACACGCCCTGCGCCTGGAGCCTGTGTGGGTGCTCCGGTCACCGTTCGCCACGCCCATCACCTACCGCGTCCTGAGGGGGGATGCCGATGCTGGCTGACTCGCAAGCGTTCAGCGGGTTCGCGGTGGACGACCTCGCCGCGGCCAGGCGGTTCTACGGTGACACGCTCGGGGTCGACGTCGCCGAAGAGATGCCCGGCCTGCTCACCCTCCGTCTGGGGGGCGGGACGAACGTCATCGTGTACGAGAAGCCGGACCACACCCCGGCCACCTTCACGATCCTGAACTTCCCCGTCGAGGACATCGATCGGTCGGTGGAGGAGCTCGCCCGGCGAGGCGTGCGCTTCGAGCGCTACGAGGGGTTCGAGCAGGACGAGAAGGGCATCGCCCGTCCCGCGCGACAGGACCAGGGGCCGCCTATCGCGTGGTTCAAGGATCCCGCCGGCAACATCCTGGCCATCCTCGAGGGGGCCTCCGATGCCTGATGTGATCGTCGTGCAGCCGGGTGGAGGCGAATCGATCTCGGGTGGCCCGTCGGTCCGGCACGTCAAGGTCGACATCGAGGGCCTGCACGTCACGGAGTACTCCGTGGAGGCCGCGCCGATGGGCGACCTCCACACGCACCGGCGCCACGCCGATGCCTTCTACGTCCTGGAGGGCGAGCTCGAGGTCGCCGTGTCGGAGACCGAGACGGTCGTCCTGCTCGCCGGGGGGTTCGCCGCGGCGCCGCCGGGCGCGGTCCACGCCTTCGCCGTCCCGGAGCGGGCCCGGTTCCTCAACATCCACGGCCCCGGCATGAGCTTCGCCACGTACCTCCGCGAGATCGTGGCCCTCCGGGAGCGGGGGAAGGCGCCGGGCCGAGAGCTGTTCGAGCGCTTCGACATGCACCTCGTGGACTGAGCGACCGGGTCCACCGGCTCGGAGGGACGCGATCCTCCAGGGCTGCCGCTCACCGCGGCGCCGGAGGAGCCGGTCCTGCTCTCACGTCAGGGCCCGGCGGAGGCGCTCGCCGAGCATCTCGATGCGCTCGACGGGCTCGTTGCTGAAGACGAGACGCAGGTGGTCCGGGGCCACGGTCTTGCCCCACACCGTCATGGGGGTAGCGGCCACCTTGTGCTCCAGCAGCCTGGCGGACGCATCCTGAGGGTCGATGCCCATCTCGCGGGTGTTGAGCAGGAGCGACCACCCCCCCTCCGGCCGCACGGCCGGAAGCCCCTCGAGCTGGCTCATCATCGCGTCGGCGCGCCGTTCGAGCTCTTGGACCTGGGCGTCGAAGTCCTCATGCGGGGAGCGAAGGGCCGCGACCGCCCCGGCCTGGCTGAAGGGGCTGGCCAGCAGGCCGTTGTAGAGATGCACGACGCCGCAGGCGTCCGCCGTCTCCATGTCGGCGACGATCCACCCGACCCGCCACCCGATCATCCGGAACTCGCAGGACACGCTCCCGACGGTGACGACGCGATCCCGCATGCCGGGGAAGGCCGCAGGATGGATGACGGGGCGGCCGCCGAACACGAACCCCTCCATGAGCGCCCAGTAGATGAGATGGATGTCCCGCTCTCGGGCGATCCCGCTGATGGCCTCCCACTCCGCCTCGTTGAGCACGGCCCCGGTGGGGAACGAGGTCCCCATCACGCAGATCGCGCGGGTCCGCTCGTTGACGGCCGCACGGAGCGCATCGAGGTCGAGCCGCCACATCCCTCCATCGACGACGTGGGGGACGAAGCGGGGGACGCCGCCGGCGAGTCGAACCCGGTAGATCAGGCCGGCATAAGTGGGGTCCGTCAGGATCACCTCGTCGCCCGGATCGGTCGTGGCCAGGAACACGTCGAGCATGGGTCCCGCGTCGCCCGGAGGGATGACGATCTCGGTCGCCGGCTCGTACCGGATCCCGCTCCGCCGCTCGACGTGATCGGCAACAGCCTCCTTGAGATCGGGCCGGCCCGAGAACGGGATGAAGCCGTTGAACTCATCCTCGCCGATCACCTCGCGTGTCGCTTCCACCACCCCAGGGGGGAGCGGGAGATTGATGTCGAGGTTCTCGAGGCGCAGCATGTCTGGGTCCCCTTCCGCGGCATCCGCGACCTTGTCGATGCCGAAACCCGACACGTCGGCCAGTCGCGCGGCTCTCATCTCTCCCTCCTCTCGGACGGCGTGGACGACAGCAAACACGACGCTTGCATCGGGCACCACCTGCCGCCTGGGAGCTCCACCGTCGAGAGATGAGAAGAGGGGCG
>DASZZY010000122.1:0-2697 GCA_036260395.1 Actinomycetota bacterium | reverse complement strand
GGCGGCCGCCGCGGCCCGGAGGTCGTCCCCGTCGCCGGGGTAGTCGTCTATGCCCACCACGACCGCCACGCGCCGGGGGTCCCCGGGCAGCCGGGGGACGGCCCGAGCCGCGTCGTCGAGCGGGGCCCCGGGGACCGGCGGTTCCGGGGCCCGGGGCGCCACGGGGCCGTCCTCGCCGGGAGCGGCGCGGCGCCGTTCCCCGCCGTCCTCGGCCGGCCGGTCGGGATCGGGCCTGGCCGCGTCCCCCGCCGGGGCGGGCGCCGGCCGGGCGGCCGCAGGGGCCGCCGGCGCGCGGATCCCGGTGAGGTCGTGCTGCCCGCATCCCGCGGCCAGGACGGCCGCGATCGCCGCCGCCGCCGCCCCCCGCCGCCCTACCGCCATCGCCCCACAGTAGTTCGCCGCGAGGCGGCTCGCTCCTTCCGCTTGACACCGGGAGGGGTGCGTCGGTTATATATCGGAGTGATATATCCGTCCGATATATCGTCCCGATACACGGAACGGAGGGATCGACGGTGCTGGACCTGGCCATCCTGGGCCTGCTCAAGGAGCGCTCCATGCACGGCTACGAGCTGAAGAAGCGCCTGTCGGACACGCTCGGGCCGCTGTTCCCGGTGTCGTACGGGGCCCTGTACCCGGCGCTCAAGCGCCTGAAGACGGATGGGGCCGTCGAGGAGGTGTTCCCCCAGGCCGAGGTGCGGCGGCGCAAGAACGTCTACCGGCTGACGTCCGAGGGGCAGCGCCGGTTCGATCGCCTGGTGGAGTCGTTCGGAGAGCGCGAGAGCCTCGGCGACGACAACGGCTTCCGGGTCCGGCTGGCGTTCTTCCGGTACATGAAGCCGGAGACCCGGCTCGGCGTCCTGGAGCGACGCCGCACGGTGCTGACCCAGCGCCTGGCGGAGCTCAAGGAGCGCCTCTCGTCGTACCGGGAGCGCGTCGACGCCTACACCTTGTCGCTGATGCGTCACGGGATGGATTCCACCGAGCGGGACATCGACTGGGTCGACGACCTCATCCGAGCGGAACGCCGGGCGGCTCGCAAGCCGCGCCGGCCGCGGAAGCGCGCCATGGCCGGCGCATCGACACACGGGGGAGACGAATCATGACCAAGGTGCGCCTGGCGATCGTCGGGGTGGGGAACTGCGCGTCGTCGCTCGTGCAGGGGCTGGAGTTCTACCGGGACGCCGATCCGAACGAACGGATCCCCGGCCTGATGCACGTCCGGCTGGGGCCGTACCAGATCTCCGACGTCGAGGTCGTGGCGGCCTTCGACGTCGACGCCAAGAAGGTCGGCAAGGACGTGGCCGAGGCGATCTTCACCGAGCCGAACAACACCACGCGGTTCTCCGACGTCCCGCCCGTGGGCGTGGAGGTGCTCCGCGGCCCCACGTTCGACGGGCTGGGCCGGTACTACCGGGAGCACGTCGAGGAGTCCGACCGCGAGGTCGTCGACGTGGCCGGCGTCCTGCGGGAGACCCGCGCCGACGTCGTCGTGAACTACCTCCCGGTCGGGAGCGAGGAGGCGGCCCGCCACTACGCGCGCGCGGCCATCGAGGCCCGGGCCGGCTTCGTGAACTGCATGCCGGTGTTCCTTGCCTCCGACACCACGTGGGCCCGGTCGTTCGCCGAGGCCGGCGTGCCGATCGTGGGCGACGACATCAAGTCCCAGGTCGGTGCCACCATCATCCATCGCGTGCTCGCCAAGCTGTTCGAGGACCGGGGGGTGGTCCTCGACCACACCTCCCAGCTCAATTTCGGCGGGAACATGGACTTCATGAACATGCTCGAGCGCGAGCGGCTGGCGTCCAAGAAGATCTCCAAGACTCGGGCGGTGACGTCCCAGCTCTCCAACAGCCTGGGCCCGGACGACGTCCACATCGGCCCCTCGGACCACGTCCCGTGGCTGAAGGACCGCAAGTGGGCGCACATACGGCTCGAGGGCCGCGAGTTCGGCAACGTCCCGCTGTCGGTCGAGCTGAAGCTCGAGGTCTGGGATTCGCCGAACTCGGCGGGGATCGTCATCGACGCCGTGCGGTGCGCCCGGCTGGCGATGGACCGGGGCATCGCGGGACCGCTGATCGGGCCCAGCGCGTACTTCATGAAGTCGCCCCCCGTGCAGTTCTCCGACGACGCCGCCCGGGAGATGGTCGAGAGCTTCATCCTCGGCAACGGCGACGCGAGAGACGCCGACTGGACGGCGTTCTTCGACACGCAGCCCCAGCAGGGCTGAGTCGGGCTACGCTCGGAGCGTGAGCGGGGAGCCCGGCCCCGGCCGGCTCGCGGAGCTGCGCGCCCTGGCCCGGGAGCGGCCGTTCCGGCGGCTCATCGAGGCCCAGACGCTGTCCCAGTTCGCCGACGGCCTGTACCAGATCGCGCTGGCCTCGGTGCTGATCTTCTCGGTGGAGACGGCCCGCACCCCGGCCCAGGTAACGAAGATCCTGGCGGTCACCTATCTGCCGTTCTCGCTCGTGGCCCCGTTCACCGGACCGTTCATCGACCGGTTCTCGCGGCGCTCGGTCCTGGTCGGCTCCAAGGCGGTGATGGTGGGGCTCACGCTGCTGATGATCCCCGCGCTGTCGTGGGCGGAGGGGGCGCTCCTGGGGATCGCCGTGGCCAACGTGTCGGTCAACCGCTTCTTCCACGCGGCCAAGAACGCCGTCCTCCCGACGCTCGTGGTTCCCGGCCGCTACCTGCTGGCCA
>DASZZY010000121.1:0-8204 GCA_036260395.1 Actinomycetota bacterium | reverse complement strand
GCTCGGCCGGCGCGAGGTCCAGAACGTCCTCGTCGAGGGTGGCCCCACGCTGGCCTGGGAGATCGTCCGCGGGGGGCTGTGCGACCGGGTGGTGCTGTTCTTCGCGCCGATCCTGGTGGGGGGCGAGCGGGCCCCGAGCCTGCTGATGGGCGGGGGGACCGCGACGATCGGCGACGCGCTCCCGGTCGAGATCGCGGAGGTGGCCCGGGTGGGGCGCGACATCAAGGTGGTGGCGGATGTTCACCGGGATCGTTGAGGAGCGCGGGCGCGTCGTGGTCATGGGGCACGGGGGCGGCGCCGCCCGGATCGGGGTGCTGGCCCCCACCGTCTCGACCGGGGCGGAGGTCGGGGACTCCGTCGCCGTGAACGGCGTCTGCCTGACCGTCGTCGAGCGCGACGGCGAGGCGCTGGCCTTCGACCTGGCAGCCGAGACGCTGGCCCGGACGACGCTGGGAGACCTCCGCGCCGGAGCCCACGTCAACCTGGAGCGTCCGCTCACGCTCGCCGCCCGGCTGGGCGGGCATCTGGTGCAGGGGCACGTCGATGGCGTCGGCACGGTCGAGGCGGTGGAGGGCGATGGACGAGGAGCCACCCTCTGGATCCGGACGCCCGGCGACCTCGAGCGGTACGTGGTCGAGAAGGGGTCCGTCGCCGTGGACGGGGTCAGCCTGACCGTCGCCGCCCTGCGGGACGGCGCGTTCGGCGTGGCGCTCGTCCCTCACACGCTGTCCGTCACCACCCTCGGCGAGCGGCGGGCCGGCGACCGGGTGAACGTCGAGGTGGACGTCCTGGCGAAGTACGTGGAGCAGATGACGAGGAGGAGCGGATGACCGACGAGTCGGGCGAGGCCCACCCCGTGACCGCCGAGGCGGGGGGGCCGTTCGCCCCGATCGACGAGGCCATCGAGGAGATCCGCCAGGGACGCATGGTCGTCGTCGTCGACGACGCGGACCGGGAGAACGAGGGCGACCTGATCATGGCCGCGGAGAAGGTCACTCCGCAGGCCATCGCGTTCATGGTCCGGCACACGAGCGGCGTGATCTGCATGCCGGTCGTGGGCGCGCGCCTGGACGAGCTCCAGATCCCGCTGATGGTCGCCGCCCCTCCGGACCTCCAGCGCACCGCGTTCACCGTCTCCGTCGACGCCGTTCGCGGGACGACCACGGGGATCTCGGCCTCGGACCGGGCGACGACGATCCGGGCCATCATCGACCCGGCCACCAGGCCGAGCGACCTGATGCGCCCGGGGCACCTGTACCCGCTCCGGTACCGCGAGGGCGGCGTCCTGAAGCGCGCCGGCCACACGGAGGCCGCCGTCGACCTGGCCAGGCTCGCGGGGCTGTACCCCGCGGGGGTGCTGTGCGAGCTGGTCAACGACGACGGCACGATGGCCCGCCTGCCCGACCTGGTGCGGTTCGCCCGCGAGCACGGGCTCAAGCTGATCTCGATCGCCGACCTCATCGCCTACCGGCGCCGCCAGGAGAAGCTGGTCCGGCAGGTGGCCCACGCCACGATCCCCACGATGTACGGGGAGTTCAAGGCGCACGCGTACGAGAGCCTCGTCGACGACCGCGTCCACGTGGCCATGGTCCTCGGCGAGGTCGGCGATGGCTCGCAGATCCTGGTCCGGGTCCACTCGGAGTGCCTGACCGGTGACGTGTTCCACTCGCTGCGTTGCGACTGCGGGACGCAGCTCGACGACGCCCTGGGGAAGATCGGCGCCGAGGGCCGCGGCGTGCTGCTGTACATCCGGGGCCACGAGGGACGGGCCATCGGCCTGACGCACAAGCTGCGCGCCTACGAGCTCCAGGAGTCGGGGCGGGACACCGTGGAGGCCAACGAGGAGCTGGGGTTCGCGCCGGACCCGCGCGACTACGGGATCGGCGCCCAGATCCTCCACGACCTGGGCGTCCGCACGATGCGCCTCCTCACGAACAACCCGTCGAAGCGGGCCGGCCTGGAGGGGTACGGCCTCTCGATCGTCGAGCGGGTGCCGCTGGAGACCCGGCCCACCCCCCAGAACCTGGCGTACCTGCGGTCGAAGCGCGAGAAGCTGGGGCACCTGCTGTCGAACATCGAGGCGGTGGAGGAGGGGCGGTCGTGATCCTCCACGAGGGCTCGATGGAGTCGCGCGGGCGCAGGTTCGCCGTGGTCGTCTCGCGGTTCAACGCCGTGGTCACCGAGCGGCTGCTGGAGGGCGCGCTGGCGGCCTTCCGTCGGCACGGCCTCGGCGACGACGACGTGGAGGTCGCCTGGACCCCCGGGGCCTTCGAGATCCCGCTCGTGGCGCAGCGCCTGGCCGCGTCGGGGCGGTTCGACGCCGTGGTCTGCCTGGGGGCCGTGATCCAGGGGGAGACGCCCCACTTCGAGTACGTGGCCGCCGAGGCGGCCCGCGGGATCCAGCGCGTGGCGCTGGACGCCGGCGTGCCGTGCATCTTCGGGGTCCTGACGACCGGGACCCTCGACCAGGCGCTGGAGCGCGCCGGCGGCAAGCACGGCAACAAGGGCTGGGACTCAGCGCTGGCGGCCATGGAGATGGCCGGGCTGCTCGACTCGCTGCCGAAGCGCGAGGCCTGAGCGCTACGCCCGGCGCGGGGGGGCGTGCTGGATCGGCCCAGGCGTCGGGATCCGGTGGAGGACCGCGACGTCGACGGCGGGCTCGGCGGCCAGCTCGACGGCGGGCTCGAGGAGGGCCAGGTTCGGCCTTGGATCGCACGCCGTGTGGACCTGGCCCTTCCAGTACAGGTCCTCGAACATCGGGACCAGCGAGGGGTCGAACTGCCTCCCGGCGTTCGCCCGCAGGTACGCGAGGGCGTCGGCCGCGGTGCCCTGCTCCCGGTACGGCCGGGGACAGGTCAGCGCCTCGAAGACGTCGACCACGGTGACGATCCGGCCCACGAGCGGGATCTCCTCGCCCGCCAGGCCGTCGGGGTAGCCGGTCCCGTCCCAGCGTTCGTGGTGGGCGCGGACGCCCGCGGCGATCGGCCGGAAGTCCGGGGAGACCGACTCGAGGAGCTCCGCGCCCACCACGGAGTGGCGCCGCATCTCCGTCCACTCGTCCTCGGTGAGGCGCTCGGGCTTCTGCAGGATCCGCTCGGCGATGGCCGTCTTCCCGAGGTCGTGCAGCAGGCCGGCCCAGTACACGGTGCGCAGGCTCGCGTCTTCCAGCCCGATGGCCACGCCCAGGGCTCGGGCGTTGTGGGCCACCCGGATGCAGTGCCCGCCGGTCGGCTCGTCGCGGAGCTCGACGGTCGAGGCCAGCGTCGTGAGGGTCTTGGCATGGATCGAGGCGATCTTGTCGACGAGGCCGTTCACCTGTTCGAGCCGGTGCTGGAGCAGGAGCTGGATCTCGCCGGCCAGCACGCCGATCAGCAGGAACGCCGCGCCGCGGAGGAGCCAGGTCAGCGGCTCCTGCGGCTGCCCGGTCTGCGTGTCCAGCGGCATCCACGGACCGACGATCAGCGCCGCCGCCGCCGCCGCCGCCATGCCGCCGGCTCGCTTGAAGAACACGGCGCCGAGGAGGATCGGCAGGTACAGCACGTGGACCGCCGGCGTCTTGGCACCGCCGGCCACGGAGATCAGGACGGCCGCGCCGGCGAGCAGGGCGACGATGAGCGCCCCGAGGAGGATGGCGCCCACGCCGGACGGCACTCGCCGGATCTCGGCCAGGGTCAGGGCGGATGGGGAAGTTCGGCTCGCGACGATGGTCATCCTCCGGTGACGCTGCTCAGTGTGAAGGGGCCCGGAACGGTGTCCAGTCGGCCGTTTTTCGACGTGGTCCCCCGTTCGGCGGAGTGCTCGTGCGTCGGCCACCAGACGGGGCCCGGAGCCTTGCCGCCGCCGGTCGGTGTTGCTAGGCTCCCCCGGTCATTCGGAACGGCGGCCCACCGCCGCCAGCAAGGAGGGAAGGTTGGCCCAGGGAACGGTCAAGTGGTTCAGCAACGAGAAGGGCTACGGCTTCATCGCGCGGCCCGACGGCGACGACGTCTTCGTCCACTTCTCGGCCATCGCCGGCGACGGGTACCGGACGCTGAACGAGGGCCAGGAGGTCGAGTTCGACATCGTCGACGGCCCCAAGGGCCAGCAGGCGGCGAACGTCCGTCCGATCCAGTAGCTGACACCCGAGACGTCGAGAGGGAGCCCCCCGGGGCTCCCTCCGTTTCTGCGCGTATCGACAGCCCGCCGAGACGCCGCCTATACTTTCTGGTGCATGGCTGGTGCTCTCCCGGACCGCCTGTGACGGTCCCGCCGCTTCCCCCGGAGGTGATGTCGAGTATCCATTGACCCACGCATAAACGAGCGCATCCGTGCCCCCGAGGTCCGCCTGGTAGGGCCGGATGGCACCCAGATCGGGATCGTCTCCATCCAGGAGGCGCTCCGCCGGGCCCGGGACTCGGACCTGGATCTCGTCGAGGTCGCCGCGCAGGCCAACCCGCCGGTATGCCGGATCATGGACTACGGCAAGTACAAGTACGAGCGGGCCATGCGCCAGAAGGAGGCCCGGAAGAAGCAGGCGCGGATCGAGGTCAAGGAGATCAAGTTCCGGCCGAAGATCGACCGGCACGACTACGAGACCAAGAAGGGCCACGTGCTGCGGTTCCTCGCCGCCGGGGCCCGGGTGAAGGTGACGATCATGTTCCGAGGGCGCGAGATGGCTCACACCGAGCTCGGACAGCGTATCCTCGATCGGCTGGTGGAGGACCTGGACGGTCTGGCCACGGTGGAGCAGCCGTCGAAGCTCGACGGCCGGAACATGGTGATGGTGATCGCTCCGGTGAAGCGCCCCAGGGCGCGCGAGGAGCAGGAAGAGGGCAGGGAGCGAGCGGTCTGATGGCCAGGATGAAGACGCACCGGGGCGCGGCGAAGCGGTTCCGGGTGACCAGGACCGGGAAGATCCTGCACCGGAAGGCGAACCGCAGCCACCTGCTGGGGAAGAAGAGCTCCGCCCGCAAGCGGCGGCTGGCCCGGCCGGGCGAGGTCACCGCGGAGCGCGGCGACGTGCTGCGGCTGCTGAGGAAGCGGTAGCCATGCCCAGGGTCAAGCGAGGCGTGCACGGTCGCAAGAAGCGCCGCGCCGTGCTCGAGCAGGCCAAGGGATACTACGGGGCTCGCTCGCGCCGGTACCGGGTGGCCCGGGAGCAGGTCATGCACTCCCTGGCGTACGCGTACCGGGACCGGCGGGCCCGCAAGCGGGACTTCCGCCGGCTGTGGATCACGCGGATCGGCGCGGCCGCCCGCCAGCACGGGATGTCCTACTCGCAGTTCATGCGGGGGCTGAAGGCCGCGGACCTCGATCTCGACCGCAAGGTGCTGGCCGACGTGGCCGCCCGCGACCCGCAGGGGTTCGCCGGCCTGGTCGAGGCGGCCCGCAAGGGCCTCGGCGCCTGACGGCGCCGGCTTGATCACCAGCCCCAAGAACAAGCAGGTCGCCGCCGCGGCGCGCCTCAAGAAGCGCGGGCTCCGGGAGCAGTACCGGACCTTCCTGGCCGAGGGCGCCCAGGCCGCCGGCGAGGCGGTGGCGGCCGGCGCCGCCGACCGGCTCTTCCACGTCCCCGGCGCCTCGGGCCGGGTCCCCGCCGTGGTCGCCGAGGCAGGCGCCGCGGGGGTCCCGGTCGTCGCGGTCTCCGAGGCGGTGATGGGCCACCTGACCGGGACCGTGACGCCGCAGGGCATCGTCGCGGTGGCCCGGTTCGTGGACGTGGGACTGGCGTCGGCCGAACCCGAGGGCGGGCTGGTGCCGGTGCTGTGCTCCGTGCGGGACCCGGGGAACGCCGGGACGATCCTGCGCTCCGCCGACGCGTCGGGTGCGGCGGCCGTCGTCTTCAGCGAGGGCTCCGTCGACGTCTACAACCCGAAGACGGTGCGGGCGTCGGCGGGCTCGCTATTCCATCTGCCCGTCGTGCGCGAGGTCCCGGCGCCGGATGCGGTGGCTGAGCTCCGATCCCGTGGCGTCCGCGTCCTGGCCGCGGCCGCGGACGGGCGGGACAGCATCTACGACGTCGACCTGACCGGGCCCACCGCGGTGCTGTTCGGGAACGAGGCCTGGGGGCTCCCTCCGGCGGTCCGCGACCTCGCGGAGGGCTCGGTCCGGGTGCCGATCAGCGGCCGGGCGGAGTCGCTGAACCTCGCCGCGGCGGCGGCCCTGGTGATGTTCGAGGCGGCCCGCCAGCGGTCGGCCGGCGGCCGGCCGGACGACGTGGTCGCGCTGCTGTCCGCCGCCGCCCACGACGTCCGGCTGCCGCTCACGGCGCTCAAGGGCGCGGCGGCCACACTCGTCGCTCGCTGGGACCAGCTGGAGGATGGGCGGCGCGCCGACCTGGCCCGCGACCTGCGGCTCGGGGCGGAACGGGCCACGGCGATGGTCACCTCGCTGATCGACGTCGCCCGTCGGCGCGGCGGGTCGATGTCGGCCGCTCCCGAGCGGCTCGGCGAGGCCGCCCGGTGGGTGGCGGACCTGTACGCGCTCAGCGCCGATGCGCCGGAGATGCGCGTGGAGGGCGACGCCGAGGTCCGGGCCGAGCGCGAACGGCTGCGGGGCTTGATCCTCCTGGTGAGCGAGTCGGTGTCGTGGTGGGGGGACGGCCCGGTGGAGGTCCGCATCCGCCCCGCGGACGGCGGAGCGGACGTGGAGTTCGCCAGGGCCGGCGAGGGGCCGACCGCTGCGGAGATCGAGGCGGCCGTCGACCCCCGGTCCCGCTACCCTCGCATCCCGCTCATCCTCGCCCGTCGGCTGGCCGGGCTCATGGGAGGCGCGGTCGAGGTCGCTCCCGGGGTGGCCCGGATCAGGCTCTCGTTGCGGGCCTGACCCGGGCCCCTCACCCTACCCGGAAGTCAACGCCGCCGCGGGCTTGACCCGGGCCCCCCGCTCTGCCCGAGGCTCAACGCCGCCGCTGGCGTCCCGTCTCTCGCCACAGGGCGACCGCGGCGGCGATGCCGAGAACCACGAGCGCCACCGACCCCCACCCGGGAGCGGACCTGCCGCGGCCAACCGAGGAAGCGGTGGACGGCTCGTCGGCCGGCGTGCGCGGCTCGGGAGCCGCTGGGACGCGCTCGCGCCCGCCCGCCAGCGCCGCCAGCCGGCTCCGTCGCCGGATCGCCACGCCAAGCCGGGCCAGGACGAGCAGCGCGCTGACGAGCACGACGGTTCCCGCTGCCGGGCCCATCCCGGCTCCCGGCGCGGCGCCCGCGGCGTCGGCCCGCAGTCCGATGTCGGCCAGCCATCCGGCGGCGGGCCGCTCATGGCCGTCCGCGTGCCCGTGGCCGGTCACCAGCTCGGGGTCGAGCACCATCTCCTCGCTGCCGGCCTCCATGGTCGCGGAGAGCGGCGTCGTCTCGAGCGTCACGAAGAACGGATCGGCGTCGTCGTCCGCACGAGCCTCACGCGCGTCCCTGGACCCGCGCTCCGGGCGCTCGCGCGTCAGCCGGTCCACCCACCGCTGTGCCTTCCCCTCCGCACGCTGCAGCCAGTGGTCGACCGTCGGCTTCGGTGGCTCCGGAACGCCGTCGGGCTGGATCTCGAAGTGAACGTGCGGCGTCGTGCCGCGGGCGTTGCCGGTGTCGCCGACGTACCCGATAACGTCGCCTCGCGCCACCCTCGCTCCGGCCTCCAGCCCCTCGGCGAACGCGCTGAGGTGCGCGTAGAAGTACTGGACGCCCCGCGCGTCCGTCACCTCGACGCCCAGCCCGGCGGAGTCCGGGGCGTCGATCTTCTGGCTGATGTACCCGTTGCGGACCGCGACGAGCGGCGTGCCGCGCGGGGCGAACATGTCGAGCCCCTGGTGGACATGCGGCGTGGGACAGCAGCGCGGAGCGTGCCAGTCGTTGGCCCACCACGACGGCCCGGCCACCGGGAAGGGGCCGACGATGCGCAGCAGCGCGGCCTCCATCTCGATGCCCCGCTCCTCGAGGGGACGCAGGATCTCCATGAGGCGCTCGGTGCTCTTCGGCCCACCCATGTAGAAGGGGGCGCTGCCGCCGGTGACACCCGCCCAGGGGTTCCCGCCCGTGTCGGCGGTAGCCTGCGCCGGACCCTCGTCCGACGGGCGGTCCGGGCTCGCGCCGCCGCCGCCGGCACCTTCGTTGGCGCCGGCGCCCGCGCCATCCGGCTGCTGGCCGCCGCCGGGCGGATCGTCCGTCGGTTCCTCGGTAGGCTCCTCCGTGGGCTCCTCGGTGGGCTCCTCGGTGGGCTCCTCGGTGGGCTCCTCG
>DASZZY010000120.1:0-18679 GCA_036260395.1 Actinomycetota bacterium | reverse complement strand
TCGGCGGCTGAGCGAGCGGCCCGGGGACACTGCTAGACTCGCTTCCTGACGGGTCCCTGCGGCCCGGTGGGCGTTGACGCGCGAGGGAGGGGAGGACACCAGGGTGGCTCGTGGCGAGCCCTCCAAGGCGGTCCGGACGGTTGGGAACCTGGAGATCGAGCAGCGCGAGGCTGGCGTGCTGGCGCTGTCGGGCGAGGTCGATCTGTCGAACGCCGACCAGGTCCCCGGAGCCGTCGAGGCGCTGGCCCCCGCCGAGGGCGATCTCGTCCTCGACGTCTCGGACCTCCGGTTCATCGACAGCACCGGCGTCCGCCTGCTGCTGACCCTGGCCGCCGATCGCGGCCAGCGCGGCGGCAACCTCGTCCTCGAGCGGCCGGGTGGCGTCGTCCGGCGGGTCCTCGGGCTGATGGGGATCGAGCGGGCCCCGTACCTCGAGATCCGCTCCTAGCCCCTCCTCTCCGCCCACTTCAGCAGCTCCCCGCGCGGCAGGAAGTTGAGGATCCGCTCCTTCGGCACGCCGCCCCGGATCGCGATGGCCAGGCCGAGCTCCATGAACGCCAGCTCCCCGGGGTGGTGGGCGTCGGTGCCGATCGAGATCCACGCCCCCGCCCTGGCCGCCTCCCCGGCCAGCGCGACGTCGAGGTCCTGGCGGTCGGGGAAGGCGTCGATCTCCAGCGCCACGCCGGCGGCGGCGGCCGCCCGGAACACGACGTCCCACTCGGCGCGGAGCCCCGCTCGGGCCCCCCACCGCCGGCCGCGGGGGTGCGCCAGGACGTGGACCGAGCGGTTCGCCAGCGCCGCCAGGTAGCGTTCGGTCTGGTCGTCGGTCACCCGCAGCCTCGAGTGGAACGCCCCGAGGACCAGGTCGAGGCCAGCGAGGACCTCGAGGTCCATGTCTCCCTCGCCGGCCGGCGAGAGGTTCATCTCGAGCGAACGGAGGACCCGGAACCCTCCCCCCGAGGCCTCCATCCGGCGGTTGAGCGCGTCGATCTCGCGGCCCTGCGCCACGAGGGTCGCCTCGTCCATCCCTCGGGCGATCGGCAGCCCCTTCGAGTGGTCGGTCACGGCCACGTGCGCGTAGCCGCGGGCCGCGGCGCGCTCGGCCATCTCCTCCAGCGGGGCCGACCCGTCGCTCCACGTCGTGTGCATCTGGAGGTCGGCCCGGATGTCGGACCGCCACCCGGGGTGCTCGGCGAGGACGGCCCGGGCCTCGGCCATCGTCATGAACCCCGAGCGCAGGGCCGGCGGCTCGGGGACCTCCGGCGGCGACTCGAGCCACGAGCGGATCCGCGCGGCGACCCACGGCCCGACCCCCCGGAGGTCGAGCAGCGACGCTCCCCGGCCCACGAGCGTGGCGGTCTCCTCCGGCCACTGGAGCGCCGCCCGGGCCGCCCGCCGCAGCGCCCGGGCGCGGTGTCCCTCCTCGTCCTCAGCCGCGCGGGCCAGCAGCTCGGCCAGGGCGCCGTTCGACAGCGTGTCCACCGCGCCATTGTGGGGAAAGGAACGAGCGAGGAGGGCGGTTGGCCGAGATCGGGTACACGCTGTCGTCGGAGGAGCAGGGTCCCCGCGAGCTGGTCCGCAACGCCGCCCGGGCCGAGGAGGTCGGGTTCACGTTCGCCCTGATCTCCGACCACTTCCACCCCTGGACCGACCGCCAGGGCCACAGCCCGTTCGTGTGGGGCGTCGTCGGCGCCGTGGCGGACGCCACCGAGCGCCTCCGTCTGGGGACCGGCGTGACGTGCCCCACGATCCGGATGCACCCGGCGATCGTGGCGCACGCCGCCGCCACGGCGGGATGCCTCATGCCCGGCCGCTTCTTCCTGGGGCTGGGGACCGGCGAGAACCTGAACGAGCACATCCTCGGCGACCGGTGGCCGTCGATCGACCAGCGGCTCGACATGCTCGAGGAGGCCATCGACGTCATCCGCCTGCTCTGGGAGGGCGGCCAGCAGACGCACCGCGGCAGGTACTACACCGTCGAGCAGGCGCGGATCTACGACCTCCCCGACGAAGCGGTCCCCATCGTAGTAGCCGCCAAGGGCGATCGGGCCACGAAGCTGGCCGCCTCCAAGGGCGACGGCCTCGTCGGCGTGTCGCCGGACGCCGACCTGATCCGGACGTTCGAGGACGCCGGCGGCCGCGGCAAGCCCCGGTACGGCCAGCTGCACGTCTGCTGGGCGGAGACCGAGGAGCAGGCCCGGAAGACCGCCAAGGAGTGGTGGCCGAACACCAGCCTCCCGGGCGAGCTGGGCGTCGAGCTGCCGCTGCCCCGGCACTTCGACCAGGCGGCGGAGGTCGTCACCGAGGACCAGGTGGCGGAGTCGGTCGTGTGCGGGCCCGACGCCGACCGGCACATCGAGGCCATCCAGGCCTACCTGGACGTGGGCTTCGACCACGTCTACGTCCACCAGGTGGGGCCCGACCAGGATGGGTTCTTCCGCATCTACGAGCGGGACGTCCTCCCGAAGTTCCGTTGACGGTGGACGAGCGAGACGCCGACCGGCCGCCGCACCTCGACGAGCAGACGGCCCACGACGACCCCGAGGGGCCCGGCGAGAGCAAGGCCGAGAACCTGCGCAGGATCCGCCGCTCGCTCGAGGAGCAGCGCCGGCGGGAGCGCGAGGCGCGCTCCGGCGAGGAGCAGCCACCCGCCTGACCGCTTGCCCCGTTTGACGGTTCGCCGCCGCGGGGAGATACGCCACATGGCCGACGAGCGACCGGACCCGGGGGCCGACGAGCGACCCGACCCCAGGGACGAGGAGCGAGCGGAGGACGAGGGCCTCGCGGAGTCGTACCCGCCGCTTCCCGAGAAGGAGATCACCGGCGACCCCCAGGAGGGGCTGCTCCTGCCCCGGCGTGACCACGCCCGCGCCGCGGGGAGCTTCGGGACGACGGCGGACGAGCAGCGCGAGGGAGAGCCGCTCGGGGATCGTCTGGACGAGGAGCAGCCCGACGTCGAGCCGGGGGACCGCGACGAGGCGGGCCGCCTGGTCGAGGAGGATCGCGGGCTGACCGACCAGGAGAAGGACGAGGTCGCCGAGGAGGCGCCCTCCGACTCGCACGGGAGGACGGCGGAGGAAGCCGCCATGCGGGTCGAGGACGAGGCCCCCGGCGGGGGCTCGGAGCCGGGCGACCGGTACGTCGACGAGCCCTGAACCGTCATGGCCGCCGCGCGAACCGGGACCCGCAACGCGGGCTTCCCGCTGCTCCGCGACACCGCGCTCTCGAGGCATCTGTCCGACGAGCAGCTCGCGGAGCTGGAGCGGTTCTGTGAGCGGGTCGACCGGGGCCCGTGGGCCACGGTCTTTCGGCAGGGACAGCCCGCCGAACGCCTGTACGTCGTCGGAGCGGGCACGGTGGAGCTCCGCGCCCGGCCTCCGGGCCGCCGCCTGTACCGGACGGTCGAGGTCGTCGGCCCGGGGTGCACCTTCGGGGACGAGGCCGTCCTGGACGACGAGGACTACCGCGTGGCCGCCCGGGCCCTGGAGCCATCGAGCCTGCTGGCGCTCTCGCGGTCCGCGATCCAGCGGCTGAGCAAGGTCCGGCCCGACGTCGCCCTCGGCGTGGTCCGCTGCTCGGCTGGCTGCGTGATCAAGACGATGCGCAGGGCGGCGATCCTGACCCAGGCCCCGGCAGAGGTGGCGCTCCGGCAGCTGCTGTCCGAGCTGGCCGCGGGGCGCGCTCGCTCCAACGGCTCGGTCCCCATCCGGATCACCCACACGCAGCTAGCGGGCGTGCTCCACGTGAGCCGGGAGACCGTGAGCCGGCTCCTGGGGAACCTCGCGCACGCCGGCGAGGTCGAGCTGGGTCGCGGCGTGATCCGGGTGCGTCCGGACGCCGCCTAGGCGCCCCTCCGAGGGCCGGTATGTGAGGTCCGCCCCTCAGCGGCGGGCGGCGCGTGTGGCCGGAACCGCAGAGTTGCCCGTTCCACGTTATGCTGCGTCGCGCGGTCTGTGGAGGGAGACCCCTTGGTCCAGCAACCCCCGGCGCTCAGCCTGCTCCTCGGCGTCGATCCCGACGCACTCCTTCGCGATCTGCCGATGGGAATCACGATCCAGGAGCCGTCCGGGCGCCTGGTCTACGCCAACCGGGCGGCCGCCGACCTCCTGGGGTTCGAAGCGCCGGAGGCGCTGATCCGCGCGGGCCCGTCGGAGATCCTCGAGCGGTTCGAGTTCAGGGGCGGGTCGGGGGAGCCCATGCCGCTCGAGCGCCTGCCGGGACGGCAGGTCCTCGCCGGCGTAGAGCCGGAGGAGCTTCTGGTGCGGGTGCGCCTGCGCGACCGACCCGGCGAGCGCTGGCGGATCGCGACCGCCTTCCCGCTCCGGAACGAGGGAGGCGACGTCGCCTTCGCCGTGAACGTCTTCCGCGACGTCACCGAGCAGAAGCTCATCGAGCGGCGGCTGACCGCCCAGTACGAGGTGACGAGGGTGCTGGCCGAGGCGCCCACCCTCACCGAGGCGGCCCCCCGGGTCCTCGAGGCGGTGTGCGAGAGCCTGGACTGGGACGTCGGCAACCTGTGGCGAGTCGACGAGCCGATGGGCGTGGTCCGGCTGGTCCGATCCTGGCACCGGGGCGACGGAGACTTGACCCGGTTCGTCGAGGCCTGCCGGGACGTCACGTTCCCCGCCGGCGAGGGCCTCCCGGGGTTCGTGTGGCGGGCGTGCCGCCCGGTCTGGGCGTCGGACGTCCAGGCCGATCCGCGGGCGGCGATCCGCGCCGAGGCGGCGGCCGCCGCCGGGCTGCATGCCGGGCTGGCGTTCCCGGTCGTCCGCCGCGACGAGGTCGTCGGCGTCGTCGAGTTCTTCTCGCGAGAGGTCCGCGGCCCGGACGAGGAGCTCCTCCGTGTCACCTCGGCGATCGGCTCCCAGGTCGGGCAGTTCATCGACCGGAACCAGGCCCACGGGGAGCAGCGGTTCCTGGTCCGGGCCAGCGACGTCCTGGCGTCCTCGCTCGATTACGAGCGCACGCTGGGCGGGCTCGCCGACCTCGTCGTTCCCCGTCTGGCCGACGTCTGCATCGTCTACATCCAGGACCCGGATCGCTCGATCCGCCGCGTGGCCATCCGGGAGTCGCCGGCCGCCGTGACGAAGGTGGGCGAGCAGCTCCAGGAGGAGCACCCCATGGATCCCGACGCCGAGTTGGGGATCCCGAAGGTCCTTCGGACCGGCGAACCGGAGTTCCATCCCTCCGCCGACGTCAGGCTCATGGCGGCCGACGTCGCGGACCCCGAGCGGCTGGCGACGCTCCTGGAGCCGCTCGGTGTCCGGTCGTGGATGGCGGTGCCGCTGGCGGCCCGCGGACGGACGTTCGGGGCGATGTCGTTCATCTCCACCGCCTCCGGGCGCCGGTTCGACGCCGACGACCTGGGGCTGGCCCAGGAGCTGGCCCGCCGCGCGGCTCTCCACGTCGACAACGCGCGGCTGTTCCGGGAGGCCGAGGAGGCCAACGAGTGGCTGACGTACCTCGCGGACGCCAGCCGCTCGCTCTCCACATCGCTGAACTACCGGCGGACGCTCGCCAAGCTGGCCAAGCTGGCCGTGCCCAGGCTGGCGGACTGGTGCATCGTCGACATGGTCGAGGAGGACGGGTCGATCGCCCTCCTGGCGGTCGCCCACGCCGACCCCGAGCGGGGCCGGCTGGCCCGCAGGCTCCGCAGGCGGTACCCGCCGGACCCCCAGGCCCCGACGGGGACCGCGCATGTCATCCGGACCGGTCGCTCCGAGGTCTACGCTGAGATCACCGACGAGATGCTTGCCGCCGCGGCCAGGGACGAGGAGCACCTCCGGCTGATGCGGGAGCTCTCGCTGCGGTCGGCAATGATCGTGCCGCTGGCCGCTCGGGGCAGGGTGCTGGGGGCCATCACGATGGTCTCCGCGGAGTCGGGGAGGCGGTACGAGGAGGAGCAGCTCCGCTACGCGGAGGACCTGGCCTCGCGGGCGGCGACCGCCGTGGACAACGCCCGGCTGTATGAGGACCGGGCCAGCGTGGCCCGGACGCTCCAGCGGAGCCTGCTTCCCCCCGACCTCCCCGTCGTCCCCGGGGTGGAGCTCGCCGCCACCTACCGACCGGCCGCGGCCGGCGAGCAGATCGGCGGCGACTTCTACGACGTCTTCCAGACCGGCGAGCGGGAGTGGGCGGTGGTCATCGGCGACGTGTGCGGCAAGGGCGTCCAGGCCGCGTCGCTGACGGGCCTGGCGCGCCACACGATCCGGGCCACCGCGATGCAGGACCTGCGGCCGGGCGACACGCTCGGGGCGCTCAACGAGGTGATCAAGGACGACGGCGCGGATGCCGGCTTCTGCACCGTGGCCTATGGGCGGCTGCGGCTGCTCGGCCGGGGGGCCCAGCTCACGGTGGTGTGCGGAGGCCATCCGCCCCCCCTCGCGGTGCGCGGCGACGGAGACGTCGAGGCGGTCGGTTCTCCCGGCACCCTCATCGGCGTGCTCCCCGAAGTCGAGGCCCACGAGGAGACGATCCGGCTCGACCCCGGCGACGCGATCGTCTTCTACACCGACGGCGTCACCGACCAGCGCTCGGGCAGCTCGATGTTCGGCGAGGGGCGCCTCCGCCGGCTCCTGAAGGGCCATGCCTCGGTGCCGCCGCAGGAGCTGATCGAGCGCATCGAGGGCGCGCTCGACGAGTTCGCCGACGAGCCGGCCAGGGACGACATGGCGATCGTGGCCCTCCGCCTCCAGCCGGACTGAGCGCCTGCCCTGCGGGGCCGCGGCCGCGACGGCCCGCCCGGATCACCTCCGTTTCGCCCCCGGCACCCCGCGGTAAGTACCGGTGGAGCGAGCGAGGAGGAGAGGAGTGGCACGGATCAGGGACGTGATGACGAAGGACCCGCAGATCCTCCCGGCGTCGGCCTCGCTGGTGGAGGCGGCCCGGGTGATGCGGGACGAGGACATCGGCCCGGTCATCGTGGTCGAGAACGACTCGGTGGTCGGGATCGTGACCGATCGGGACATCGTCGTCCGGGGCGTGGCCGACGACCGACCGCCAGGCTCGACCACGGTCGGGGAGGTGGCCAGCGGCGACCTGACCACCGTCTCCCCGGACGATCCCGTTGACGACGCGGTGCGGCTGATGCGCGAGCGAGCGGTCCGCCGGCTCCCGGTGGTCGAGGGCGGGAAGCCGGTCGGCATCGTGGCGCTCGGCGACCTGGCCGTCGAGCGGGATCCGAGATCCGCGCTGGCCGACATCAGCGCCGCCGAGCCGAACGAATAGGAGGTCCGCATGGCGAGGTGCGAAGTCTGCGGCAACGACTACGACAAGGCGTTCCAGGTCTCGCTCCCGGGGGGCGGCGGGGGCACCTACGACAGCTTCGAGTGCGCCATCCATGCCGTGGCCCCCGCCTGCGGGCACTGCGGCTGCAAGATCATCGGCCACGGCCATGAGGCCGACGGCGCGATGTACTGCTGCGCGCACTGCGCCCGGGAATCGGGCGTCACAGGGGTCGCCGACCGCACCGCGTGACGCCCCGGCTGGCGGCCCTCCCCGCGGCATGCTAGACCCGCTGGCGTGATCGGGCGGCGGGGCCTGGGGCCGGCGGGTGTGGGCGCGGCGGCCGGCGCGGTGTGGGGCCTGGCCGGATACCTGGTGCTGTGGGGGCACACCCCCCTGGTCGTCCACCGCCCGTTCGTCCTGAGCGCCCTCGGCACGGTCCTCCTGCTCCCGGTGCGCCTCGTGCTGTGGGGGATCCGCGTCGTGGAGGAGCGGGTCGTCGGACACCCGTTCGACTTCTCGCGCTCCAGCGAGTGGATCGGCCTGCTCGCGGCCGCCGTGGGGGCCGGGGTCGCCGTGGCGGGCGTGGTGGCGGTCCGGCTGACCCTCCGGAGGGTGCGGACGGCGGCCGCGCCGCGATAGGCTGGCGCCGCCGGAGGGGGGCCCGTGGCGAAGGAGCGGACGAGGGCAGCGGTGACCGCGCCGAGCGGCCCGGCTCCCGGCGACCAGGAGCTGACGCCGCACCAGGCCGTCAACCTGTTCTTCGACCGGGCAGCGGACCACGTCGGGCTCGCCGAGGAGATCCGGGCGGTCCTCCGGATGTCCTATCGCGAGCTCACGGTGCAGGTCCCGGTCCGGATGGACGACGGCTCGCTCCAGGTCTTCACCGGGTACCGCGTCCAGCACAACGCCGCCCGCGGCCCGTACAAGGGCGGGGTCCGGTACCACCCGGACGCCCACCTCGACGAGGTGCGCGCGCTGGCCGCGCTGATGACGTGGAAGACGGCTCTCCTGGACATCCCGTACGGCGGCGCCAAGGGCGGCGTGCAGTGCGACCCGACGACGATGAGCGTCTCGGAGAAGGAGCGGCTGACCCGCCGCTACACGCTGATGATCAGCTACATCCTGGGGGTCAACCGGGACATCCCCGCGCCGGACGTCAACACCGACGCGCAGACGATGGCCTGGATGATGGACGCCTACTCGTCCCGCTACGGCTACACGCCGGCCATCGTGACGGGCAAGCCGGTCGAGCTCGGCGGGTCGTACGGCCGGGAGGCGGCCACGGGTCGGGGGGTCGTGTACTGCCTCCAGCAGGCGGCCGGGGACCTCGGCGTGGACCTGGACGGCGCCACGGTCGCCATCCAGGGGTTCGGCAACGTCGGCTCCTGGGCGGCCCGGCTGATCGGTGACATCGGTTGCCGGGTGGTGGCGGTCTCCGACGTCCGCGGCGGCATCCACCGCGGCGACGGCGTCGACGTCCAGGCGGTCTACGACCACGTACGCGGCACCGGGTCGGTGGTCGATGCGCCGGGGACCGAGCCCATCTCCAACGAGGACCTGCTGGAGCTCGACGTCGATGTCCTGATCCCCGCGGCGCTCGACCGGGTGATCAACGAGGGCAACGCCGACCGGATCCGGGCGCGGACCGTGGTGGAGGCGGCCAACCACCCGGTGACCCCCGCGGCCGACGCGGTCCTGCAGGACCGAGGAACCGTGGTGATCCCGGACATCCTGGCGAACGCGGGCGGCGTCACCGTCTCGTACCTGGAGTGGGTGCAGAACATCCAGCAGTTCCGCTGGGACGAGGAGCAGGTCAACGAGGAGCTCCGGAAGAAGATGGGCGACGCGTGGCGGAACGTCCACGCCAGGTCGACCGTGGACGGCGTGCCACTCCGGCTGGCGGCCTTCGCCATCGCCGTCGAACGGGTGACCCGGGCGGCCGAGCTCCGCGGCTACGTCTGAGCCCGTCGCTCCGCTGGGATCACCCCGGCGGTAGGCTGGCCCCGTGGCGACCGGACGGCTGACCAGGTCGGAGTCCGACAAGGTGGTGGCCGGGGTGGCCGGTGGTCTCGCGGCGTACTTCGGGCTCGATCCCACGTTGATCCGCGTGGTCTGGCTGCTGGCGATCCTGATGGGGTGGGGGATCCTCGCCTACATCATCCTGTGGATCGTGCTGCCGTCCGGGCCCGGGGCCACGCCGGCGATCAGGATCGCCGAGGAGCGCTTCGCGCGCGGCGAGATCGACGCGGACGAGCTCGACCGGATCCGCCGGGACCTGGAGCGCCTGCCGTGACCGCTCATCCCCTCCGCCCGGAGTGGTTCGAGCCGTGGTGGGGCTTCCTCGGCGGCGTCCTGTGGATCGGCTTCTGGGCGCTGGTCGTGGTGCTCCTGGTGGCCGTTCTCCGGCGCCGGCCGCACGGGGGAGGCGGCGCCACCTCGGCGATCCGGCTCCTCGAGGAGCGGTACGCGCGCGGGGAGATCACCCGGGACGAGTTCCTCGAGCGGCGCCAGGTCCTGCTGGGGGAGGACCGCTCGCCCTAGGCTGCCTTCGCCCGGTCGGCGGCCCGGGCCAGGCCGCGAAGCCGGATCCCCAGGGCGACGAGCAGGACGCCGAACACCACCGCGTACGCGGCGATGGCCCACACGACCGCCACCGCGCCCGCCCCCGGGAACAGGACGACGACCACGCCGAACGCCACCGAGGCGAGCCCCATGAGCCCGAGGAACACCTCGCCCCGGATCTCCTTCCGCAGTCGGATGGCCGCCGCGATCTCGAAGATGCCGGTGACGATGGCCCAGGCGGCGATGAGGTACAGCAGGGCGAACGCCGTGACGCCGGGCCACACGAACGCCAGGATGCCCAGCGCCACGCCGGCCACCCCCTCCAGGGCCATCGGCCACCACGGCCGCCGGCGCTCCGCCGCCCGCCACGCCGCGACGAGCGCGAACGCCCCATCGACCAGCGCGAACGCCCCGAACAGGATGACCAGCGCCACGACCGTCAGGCCCGGCCACACGAACGCCAGGATCCCGAACAGGATCGCCGCAGCGCCCCGGAGCACCAGCGCCCACCAGTTGCGAGCCAGCGTGTGCATCGCGCCCCCCTATCGGGCCCGCTCGCGCGCCTCGGCGATCACCCGCTCCGCCGCCTCGCGCCCGTCGAACCCCTCGGTGCCGGTCGGCTTGCCCTCCAGGTCCTTGTACACCGCGAAGAAGTGCTCGATCTCGTTGCGCAGCGCGGGCTGGAGGTCGTCGACCTCGCGGACGTGGGACCACACCGGATCGCGCAGCGGGACGCAGAGGATCTTCTCGTCGGTCCCCTTCTCGTCCCACATCCGGAACAGGCCGACCGGGCGGGCGCGGATCCGGCACCCCGAGAAGGTCGGCTCCCCGACGAAGACCAGCGCGTCGAGGGGGTCGCCGTCCTCGCCGAGCGTCCCGTCGATGAACCCGTAGTCCGCGGGGTAGCGCGTGGAGGTGAACAGCGTGCGGTCCAGGAACATGTGGCCGCTCTCCGGATCCCACTCGTACTTGTTCCGGGACCCGCCGGGGATCTCGACCACGATCGTGACGACCTCCTCGGCCACGCCCGAAGTCTACGCGCGCGGGGCAAGATAGCGGCGTGGAGCGGCGCGCGCTGGGCCGGACCGGGCTGCAGGTCCCGGGCGTCGGGATGGGGACGTCGCGGACGCTGGACGTCCGGGGAGCCGCCGCGGAGGCCAACGCGGCGAGGGTCGTGGAGTCGGCGATCGACGCGGGGGCCTCGTTCTTCGATTCCTCGCCGATGTACGGGGAGGCGGAGCGCGTGCTGGGCGGGGCGCTCGGCGACCGGCGCGGCGAGGTCCTCATCGCGACGAAGGTGTGGACCCGCTCGACCTCCGAAGGTGAGGGCCAGGCCCGGCGGTCCCTGGACTTCTTCGGGGGGCGCATCGACCTCTACCAGATCCACAACCTCGTGGCCTGGCGCGAGCAGCTCCCGGTCCTCGAGCGGCTCCGCGACGAGGGGCGCGTCGTCTCCATCGGGGCCACCCACTACAGCCCGTCGGCCTTCGGCGAGCTCGAGGAGGTCATGCGGACCGGCCGGATCGAGGCCGTCCAGATTCCCTACAACCCCGCCGAGCGCGAGGTCGAGGACCGCATCCTCCCGCTAGCGGAGGAACTCGGCCTCGGCGTCGTCGTGATGCGGCCGTTCGCCGAGCGGGGCCTGCTCCGCCGGCCGCCGGCCGAACGCGACCTCGAGCCGCTGCGCCCGTTCGGCGTCGAGACGTGGCCGCAGGCGCTCCTCAAGTGGGGGCTGTCGGACCCGCGGTGCCACGTCTCGATCCCGGCGACCTCGAAGCCCCACCGCGCCCGCGAGAACGCGGCTGCGGGCCAGGGCCCGTGGCTCGGGCCGGAGGAGCGCGCGCTGGTGGCCCGGCTCGCCTCCTGAGGGCAGTCCAAGGATCTGCCGGGGCAGGCGACCGCCTGCGTGCTCCTCGCCTGTCAGCGGCTCAGGCGGCGTCTACGTGTGAGCGGCCGCCCCACGATGGCCCGCCGCAAGGCGACCGCGCACAGGATAGTGCCGGGGGCGAAGGTGACGGTCCACAGCGCGGAACCGGCGATCGTGAACGGATGCAGGAACGGAAGGCCCAGCCAGGCGGCGACGAGCCCCATGGCTCCGCTCACCACGACGCCACCGAACAGCCATCGGATCCACCGCTCGATCCCCGCTCCGGTGAACGCGAACGCAAGGAGGCCCGCGGCGAACGATTGCCAGGCGTACCCGAGCATCTCCAGCGAGAAGAAGAGCGACCGGGGATTGTCCTTGACCCAGAGGGCGAGGCCTTCGGTGGTCCCCGCTTCCAGGTTCAGCCGGATCGTGGTGATCTGGACCACGTCATTGGCGCCCACCGTGGCCACGTAGCCCGCGGTGAGGACGAGGCCCATCGTCGTGAACCACCTGCTCGACGGCGGCGCGAGACCGTGGAGGGCGACCGCCAGGCCGAGCCAACCGGGGATGATCAGCAGGGAGAAGATCTCCCCGACCGACCACGCGAGCGGGTGTGCCAGAGCTGCGGCGAACGCCGTCGTGTCACCGTCCCATCTCGGCGAGGGGAAGACCACGCCCGCGATGACAACGGCGAGCACGAATCCGATCGACATGGCCGCCGCCCAGGTCGCGGACCAGGATCCCAACCGAGCGGCCGACGCCCGCCAGTTCTCATCGAGTCCGCCATGGGGCGCTCGGTCCAGGCGGTCGGAGCTGACGCCGGACGGGACACCGGCCCTCGACTCAAGCGACACCGGCCTCGAGAGGCGGTCCGGGACTTTCGATGCGACGACCGCGCTGGATCCGCTCGATCCATCCTGCATCGTCGTTCTCCTGTCGCGCTCGGTCATGCCCTCATCGCGACCCACGGTAGGTCGGTCGGGACGCCGGTCCTCAGGGCTGGACGTCCCCCATCGTGGGGGCCCTTGGTCTCTACGGGGTCCCCTGCGTGGATCGCAGACCCGGAGCGCTCGAGGATGTGGTGCGCGGACCGGCCCAAGCTCGAGGAGGTGCGCCGACGGGAGCTCGGCGGCGGCCGCCGTCAGCGGCGCTTGGCCTGCGAGCCGGCTCCGCCGAGGGCGATCATGATCCCCAGGAAGAAACCAAAGTCGTACCAGTTCCCGTTGTTGTTCACCTCGTAGATGCTCACGGTGTCGGTGAACAAGGAGATGACGAACGTGACCGGGATGATGATGCCGTGCCACAGCCCGAGCCAGAACCCGGCCGGATCCTCCCCCGTGGCGGCGGCGGTGTTGGGGCCCGCCGCGCACGATGAGAGCAGCAGGACGCCGAGCAGCAGGGCTGAAATCCCGATGAGCCGGACCCGCCGTCGCTCTCCGGTGTGGGGAATCACCTCGGGCGTCACCTGCGTCGATCGTCGCAGCACGGCGCTCCCCAGGCAAGCCGTTCATCCGCTGCGTGGGGGTTCGGCGCCGGGCGCTGCACTCGGTGGAGAACCATGTGGGGCGGGGCCCGTGGCGGCCCCGCCCCATCGGTGGGCGCGTCGCGTCGGCTACTTGAGGACAGGGAACCGCTTGACGAGCGCGGTCTGCTCCCACCACCGCCCCAGGCCGAGGTACCGCCCCGCCCCGACGTACGCGATGCCGCCCAGGACGATGGCGTAGACGACGTGGTCGTCGACGAACGGGTTGTTCTCGGGCCAGATCGCCGACGCCGCGTACATGAGCCCCATCCAGATGACCCCGCCGATGGCGGCCAGCCGGGTGGCGACGCCCAGGATCAGGGCCACCCCGATCGCCAGCAGCGACAGCATGAAGACCCAGTCGACCCACGCGGCGCCCGCCAGTCCCTGGAAGAACGCGGCGAACGGGCCCTTTGTGGCGAACTCCAGGAACCCGGCGGTCGGCGATCCACCGTTGATCCAGGCGTCCGGGCCGAAGAGTTGGATCGTCCCGTCCTCGGCCCGCCCGGTGGCGAACCCGAGTCCGAGGAGCTTGTCCGCGAAGGCCCACAGGAACACCCAGCCCAGCGCCAGGCGGAGGCCGCCCCAGATCCGAGCACCCATCACGGGCCGCTCGCCCCGCGGCCGCTCGATCGCCTCGATCCCCGGAACGGCGACGGCGGGCTTCTCCCTCCTCTCCACGTAGGTCGTGGCCATCTCTCGCACCTCCTTGTTCGTGTCGCCCCGATCATCGCCGGCGGGCATGGAGGCGCCATGGGCCGGGTGGCCCGACATGGCCGGGACCTTCGCCCCGGCTGCGGGGACCGGCTATTCGCCGGGGGTGCCGGTGTGGCGGGCCAGGTAGGCGGCGGCCTCGGCCCTGCGCGCGACCTCGAGCTTGGACAAGATGCTGGAGACGTAGTTCTTGACGGTCTTCTCGGCCAGGTGCAGCTCCTCGCCGATCTCCCGGTTTGTCTTGCCGTCCGCCACCAGGGTGAGGATCCGCTCCTCCTGGGGCGACAGCCGGGCGAGCTTCTCGTCCTTCAGTAGGTGCTTGCCCTTGCGCAGCCGGTCCAGGACCGGCCCCGTGACGGCCGGGTCGAGGAGCGATCGCCCCTCGGCCACGGTCCGGATGGCCCGGACGAGGTCGCCGCCGCGGACCTGTTTCAGGACGTAGCCGGAGGCCCCGGCCATGATCGAGGCGAACAGGGCCTCGTCGTCGGCGAAGGAGGTCAGCATGACGACCTTGGTGTCAGGCCGGAGCGCGCGGATCTCGCGACAGGCTTCGATCCCGCTGCCGTCCACCAGGCGCACGTCCATGATCACCACATCCGGGCGGACGCTCTGCGCTACCTCGACCGACTCGGCGACGCCCGCGGCCTCCCCGGCAACGACCATCCCGCCGGCGGCCTCGAGCATGCCGCGGAGGCCCTGGCGCACCACCTCGTGGTCATCCACGAGCATCACCCGGATCGGCTGTCCGGTCACCGGCCCATCCTCCCACTCCTAGAGCGGGATATCGATGCGCACCCGTGTCCCGTGGCCGGGCGCCGAGTCGATCTCCAGGCGGCCGCCGAGCGCGCTGGCTCGCGACTCGAGGTTGATGAGCCCCTGGCCGGTCCCCGTCACGGCGCGCGGGTCGAACCCCGCGCCGTCGTCGGTGACCTCGAGCACGGCGCCGCCCTGTGCGGGCAGCAGGCGCACCCGGACGCGCCGAGCTTCCGCGTGGCGGACGGCGTTGGAGGTGGCCTCTCTCGCCACCTGGACCACATCCCCCGCGCGCGTGCTGAGCCGGGCGGCGACCTGGGGGTCGATCTCCACGGCCAGCTCCACACCCGAACCCTGGGCCAGGCCCTCGACGGCCTCGCGCACTGCCCGGTCGAGCTCCCGGTCGGCCAGCAGGCCGGGTCGCAACCCGAAGATGTAGCCGCGGAGGTCCCTGATCACGGCGTCGATCTCCTCGACGGCCGAGGCCAGCCGCCCGCGGACCGCCTCGTCGTCGGAGGCCATCTCCGCGGCCTGGAGCGCCATGCCGACCGCGAACAGCGACTGGACGACCCCGTCGTGGAGCTCCTTGGCGATGCGTTCGCGGTCCTCCAGGACCGCGAGGCGCTGGACCTGCTGGTGCAGCCGGGCGTTCTCGATGGCCACCCCGGCGTGGGCGGCGAGCGTGATGACCGCCCACTCGTCGTCCTCGGTGAACTGCTCCGCGCCCCGCTTCTCTGTCAGGTAGAGGTTGCCGTACACCCGGTCGCGGACGCGCACGGGGACGCCCAGGAAGGACGTCATCGGCGGGTGGTTCGCGGGGAAGCCGACCGATCGGGGGTCGTCGGAGATGCGACGGAGCCGGAGGGGATGGGCCTCGTTGATGAGGACCCCGAGGATGCCTCGGCCGACGGGCAGGCGCCCGATGGCATCGCGCTCGGCCTGGGTGATCCCGTGCGTGATGAAGTCTTGGATCTTCCCCTCGCTCCCCAGGACGCCGAGCGCCCCGTACCGGGCGTCCGCCACGGTGCACGCCAGCGCCACGATCTTCTGGAGGAGGGCGGGCAGCGAGAGCTCGGAAGCCATCGCGAGGCCGGCCTGGACGAGCGCGTCTCCCCTACGTCGGGAAGCCTTCTCGGTCACGAGGCTGCAGGGTAGTCCCTCGCTGGGACCGGCCGCGCCCGCCGCTGCCGCCCCGTCCTGCTCTCGGGGGCCGGCCGGTCGACCCACCGGATGGGGGACCTTCGGGCCTGAGCGCGCGCCGGGCGCGCCGCTACGGTCGTGCCGACGAGAGGAGGTCTCATGAAGGTGAGCGAGCTCTATCGCCCCCAGGTCGTGACGGCCCGCGGCGGCGAGGACCTCACCGTGGCGGCGAGCCGGATGGCCTTCCACGAGATCGGATCGCTGGCGGTGTTCGACCGCGAGCGGCTGGTGGGCATCATCACGGAAAGCGACGTCGCCCGGGCCGTGGCCGCGGGGCGGGACTGTAGCCGAGCGACGGTCCGTGAGCTCATGACGCCCCAACCGGTGACCGTCGGGCTGGGTTGGGACGCGGCGCGCGCCGCCTGGCTCATGCTCGTGGTCGGAGCGCGGCATCTCCCCGTGGTCGAGGCGGGACGCGTGATGGGCATGGTTTCCGCACGGGACCTCCTCGCCATGGAGGCCTGGGACTTCCTGAAGGCGGGGATCGCCACGGGGACCGGACGATGAGTGCCATGCAGGTCCGGGACGTGATGACGGTGGCCGTGTCTTCCATCCATCCGCGCACGCCGGTGAAGGTGGTGGCGGGGCTCTTCCTGCGGAACCGGATCAGCGGAGCGCCGGTGCTCGACGAGGACCGGCGCGTGGTGGGCGTGGTGTCGGAGTCGGACCTCCTCCCCGTGCGCGAGGGGCGTCCCAGAGCGTCCGCCGCGGTGGCCGCCGACGTCATGACCAGTCCAGTGGTGACGTTGACGGAGGACGACACCGTCACGGAGGCCGCACGCGTGCTGCAACGTCATCGGATCAAGCGGGCGCCGGTCCTCCGGCATGGCCGCCTCGTGGGGATCGTGACCCGGGCAGACCTTCTGCGCCCGTACCTCCGGACCGACGCGGAGATCGCCGCCGAGGCGGAGGGGGAGCTGCTCCACCCGGCGCTGGGCATCACCCCCAGGACCGTGGGCGTGTCGGTCGACGCCGGGATCGTCCGCCTCGATGGACGGGTGGGGGACGAGCGCCTCCGGAGCCTCGTCGTCCGGCTGGTCCGGGCCGTGGACGGCGTAGTCGATGTCATCGATCGCCTCGAGGTCTTGCGAGTGGACCATGCCGCCGCAGGTCACCACGCCCGACGGTCGTGAGGCAGACTCAGGCAGGAGCGATCGAAGGGAGGGCCTCATGAGGGTGCTCGTCGCAGCGGCGAGCAAGTACGGGTCGACGACGGAGATCGCCGAGGCCATCGGGCGGGCGCTCGACGAGCGCGGGATCGAGGCCACCGTGGCCTCTCCCGAGACCGTTACGTCCCTGGAGGAGTACGACGCGGTGGTCCTCGGGAGCGCGGTCTACGCCGGGCGGTGGCAGCGGGAGGCCAAGGAGTTCGTGGAGCGAGCGGGACGCGCGCTCCTCGAGCGCCCGGTGTGGCTCTTTTCCAGTGGCCCGATCGGTGACCCGCCCAAGCCCGAGGAGGACCCCGTCGACGCCGCGGACCTCATCGAAGCGACGAAGGCGCGGGACCATCGCGTGTTCCCGGGGAAGCTCGTCAAGAAGCACCTGAGCTTCCCCGAGAAGGCCATCGTGATGGCCTTGCGAGCGCCGGAGGGTGACTTCCGCGATTGGAACGCGGTCCGCGGCTGGGCGTCAGAGATCGCCGCCGCGCTCCGCGGGTAGCCCCGGCCCGGACCGACGCTGCCAGAGCCTCGACCGGCGCGGACGTACCGGACCGCCGCTCGGCCCGGGATCACCGGGCCGGAGGGCCCCTCCCGCCGCCGCATCGGGCCGTCAGGATCGGCACCGGAGGTGAGAGGGAGATGGGGAAGTGGGTGTTGGCTGGTGGCCTCGGAGTGATGGCGCACTTCGCGGCCTCATACCTGGTGCCGCTCGAAGAGAAGGACCAGGGGGCGCTGGGCGGCCTCCTCCGGTTCGCGTGGCCGTGGAGCGTCGGTGACACCGGGCTCCTAGGCCGGATCGACGGCGGAAGCATGCCGATCGTCGGTTTCTGGATCGCCATGGCCGCCGCCGTCCTCGCCGGGATGGCCGCCCTGGCGGTGCTGGGCGTCTGGGTGCCGACCGGATGGTGGCGCGGGCTGGCGGTGGGTGGCGCGCTCGCTGAGGTGGCATTGATGACGGGGTTCTTCGGCCCGACGAAGCTCCTGCCGATCGTGGCCTCGTTCGGCGCCATCGCGGTGGCCACAGGGGTTTGGCAGGTGTTCGAGACGGCCTAGCCGCGCAGGGACCGGTCCCTCGATCCCCGGTTCAGTGGGGGCCGAAGACGACGGCGCGAACGGGCGGGAGGCCCGAGGCCGCCTCCTCCCAGATCCGGCCGCGGTCGTCGGAGCGGAAGACCCGCCCGTCGCCGGTCCCGAACGCCACGGTGTCGCCGGATGCGGCCAGGCAGTGGCTGTCGATGTTCGCCGGGAACCACTCCGGGAGGCCGTCCGAGCAGCGCTCGAACGGGCGGTCGGCGTCGAGGGCCCGCCGGTACACGGCGGCCCGGTCGGTGAACGGGCCCGTGGAGGCGCTCACCAGGACCGCGTCCCCGGCGACGGCCACGGCGCGGCAGTAGCGGCCGTGCAGGCCGTCGTACTCGATGGACCACGTCGCGCCGCGGTCGCGGGATACCGCCAGCCCCCAGGCGCACGCCGCCAGGACGGTGTCCGGGCGGTCCGGATGGGCGAGCACCTGATGCACGTCCGCGTCGATGTCGATGGTGGGGGTCCACGACTCCCCATCCTGGGAGCGGAGGATGCCTCCCACGTGCACGTTCGCGTAGAGGGTCCCGTCCGGCCCCGCCGACAGCGACCGCGTATCCGGCGGGCCGCGCCATGGGGTGTGCCAGCGGTGGC